>NZ_JAWRYD010000050.1:0-42059 GCF_046534765.1 Burkholderia sp. SIMBA_062 | reverse complement strand
GGTGAAGGAGCTGTGCAGGCAGCATGGCTTCAGTGACGCGTCGTTCTACACCTGGCGCGCGAAGTTCGGCGGCATGGAGGTGTCGGCCAGGAGGGTGATGGTCGCTGGGTAACGCAGTGAGCATTCGAGCGTCTGCAGCACTCCGGAAGTGGCCATTGAATCAAGCAGGGCTTTCTTCTTCATCGGCATATCCATGACTTTTACTCCGCATGATATGCCCCGCCCACAAAATGACGGATAGGTCCCCGCCTTCGCGACTCGCTCGTTCGCGAGGCTTGCGTACGGACTGGCAAGGCACGCGGCAATGACGCTGCCGCCTCACGAGCCCGATTGCCGCATGTGAATCCGTGGCATCCGGATCGCGGCCATAGTCCGCATTAATCGGAAGAATAAAAAATACCGATTGGCCGACGAATTCCATCAAAGACCACAATCCTCCCGCATCCCAACATTACGCCCAATTACGGAGAGGTCATATGCAGAAAAAAGGTATCGGAAAATCGGTCGTGGCCGCGCTCGCCATCATCGCGATGAGTGCCGGCACCGTTGCCGCGTGGGCCGACGGTGCGCCGCGCACGAATGACTTCTGGTGGCCGGAGCGGCTCGATCTTTCGCCGCTGCGTCAGCACGACGTCGAGTCGAATCCGTACGGGAAGGATTTCGACTATGCGCAGGCATTCAACAAGCTCGATATCGAGGCAGTGAAGAAGGATATCCGCGCGACCCTGACGACGTCGCAGGACTGGTGGCAGGCTGACTACGGCAACTATGGGCCGTTCTTCATCCGGATGGCGTGGCACGGAGCGGGCACCTATCGCACGTACGATGGCCGTGGCGGCGCCGGCGGCGCACAGCAGCGATTCGAGCCGCTGAACAGCTGGCCGGATAACGCCAATCTCGACAAGGCGCGCCGTTTGTTGTGGCCGATCAAGAAGAAATATGGCCAGAATATTTCGTGGGGCGATTTGATGGTCCTCACCGGCAATGTCGCGCTTGAATCCATGGGTTTTCAAACCTTCGGCTTTGGCGGCGGCCGGGAGGACGACTGGCAATCGGATCTGGTTTATTGGGGAGCCGGCACGAAATTCATGTCGGATAACCGCGACAAGAACGGCAAGCTCGAGAAGCCGCTGGCGGCCACCCAGATGGGGCTGATCTACGTGAACCCGGAAGGTCCGAACGGCAACCCCGATCCCGTCGCCGCGGCAAAGGACATTCGCGAGGCGTTCGGCCGCATGGCGATGAATGACGAGGAGACCCTCGCGCTGATCGCGGGCGGTCATACCTTCGGCAAGGCCCATGGCGCGGCGTCACCCGACAAATGCGTGGGCGCGGCACCGGCGGGCGCGGGCGTCGAAGCGCAAGGCCTGGGCTGGGCGAACAAGTGCGGTACCGGGAAGGGCGCCGACACGATCACGAGCGGCCTTGAAGGCGCATGGTCGGTCGACCCCGTTCACTTCACGATGCAGTATCTCGACAATCTGCTCGAACACGATTGGGTGCTGACGAAGAGCCCGGCAGGCGCTCATCAGTGGATGCCGAAGGACGCGCAGGACATCGTGCCGGACGCACACGATCCGTCGAAGCGACATCCGCTGATGATGTTTACGACCGATATCGCGTTGAAGGTCGATCCCGCGTACAGCGCGATCGCCAAGCGCTTTCAGGCGCATCCCGAGGAATTCAAGCTGGCGTTCGCAAAGGCGTGGTTCAAGCTGACGCACCGGGATCTGGGCCCGAAGGCGCGCTATCTGGGCAACGAAGTGCCCACGGTCGACCTGATCTGGCAGGATCCGCTGCCCGTTGCCGGCTACCAAATGATCGGCGACGCCGATATTGCGGAGCTGAAGCGCAGGATCCTCGCATCGGGGGTGCCGAAGTCGGAACTGATCAAGACCGCGTGGGCGTCCGCGGCCTCGTTCCGTGCCACCGACTACCGAGGCGGCGCGAATGGCGCGCGCATTCGCCTCGCGCCGGAAAATGCCTGGGCGGTGAATGACCCGGCGAGCCTGTCGAAAGTGCTGAAGTCGCTGGAAGACATTCAGTCCGGCTTCAACACGAACAGAACGGATGGCAAGCAGGTGTCGCTGGCCGACCTGATCGTGCTGGGCGGCAGCGCGGCCGTCGAGGATGCGGCCCGCAAGGCTGGCTACGACGTCAAGGTTCCATTCTCGCCGGGACGCGTCGATGCGACGCAGGCGCAGACCGATGTCGCTTCCTTCGCCGTTCTCGAGCCGACCTCCGACGGGTTCCGTAACTACTATCAGAAAAGCAATGAGCGGTCGCCGGCCGAGTTGATGGTCGACCGCGCGAGCAAGCTGGATCTCACCGTTCCGGAGATGACCGTTCTCGTGGGCGGGCTGCGTGCGCTGGACGCCAATGCGGGCGATTCAAGGCTTGGTGTCCTGACCGATCGTCCCGGCACGCTGAGCAACGACTTCTTCGTGAATCTGCTCGACATGTCGACCCAATGGACGAAGTCCTCGAGCGCCGACGGGACTTACGAAGGGCGTGACCGCAAGACGGGTGCGCTCAAGTGGACGGCAAGCCCGGTCGATCTGGTGTTCGGTTCCAGTTCGGAGCTGCGGGCCGTTGCCGAAGTCTATGCGTCGGACGATGCGCACGAGAAGTTCGTGCGCGACTTTGTCCAGGCGTGGACGAAAGTGATGAACCTCGATCGCTTCGATCTGAAGCGCAGCTGATACCGTGATCGGATTGGCCGCGGGAGCGATCCCGCGGCGAATCCGTCGGAGAACGAAATGAATAAATCTGGATTGCCGCGGTTGATCGTCGGGATGGGATTGCTGTGGTCGCTCGGTGCTTACGCGGCCGACATCGAAGTCAGGATGCTGAATCAGGCGTCGGACGGCCAGCGTGGGTTCGAGCCGGCCCTCGTCCATATCAACCCGGGCGATAGCGTTCATTTTGTGGCCGCCGACAGCGGTCATAGCGTCGAAAGCATTCCCGGGATGGCGCCGGACGGGGCCCGGCCGTTTGCCGGAAAGATCAGTGAAGACCTGACCGTAAAGTTCGACACGCCGGGCGTCTATGGCTATCGCTGTCTCCCTCATCACATGTTGGGCATGGTCGGCTTGATCGTGGTGGGACAGCCGACGAACGAAGCCGCGGCCCGAAGCGTTGCACAACCGCGCGATGCGAAAGCGCGTTTCGATCAGCTCTTTGCGGTGTTGGACCGCGAGCAAACCAAGCAGAAGTAGTGCATGCGCGGGCCGGATCGTCGCCCGCCGCCGGGGGCTGGATCGGCACGGACGCGATTCATCGTCAGATGAATTGTGATGGTCGTCCGTGCCGAGGCCCCTCCCGATCGAATTCAAAATTTGTCTAGTCATCCTTGCGATTGGATCGTCCGAATTGCACCAAATCCGTGCCCGGATTCCCCTCGATGAGGCACGCCAGAGCCCTGAAATTAGGGGATTTCCCGCGTTTACGTAGTTTTTTTTGATCGCCGCTTGTCTCGCTGTTTTTCTTCTTGCATGCTTGTATAGACAAATTCCTGAGGCGGCTTGCTGCACCGAAGGGATGGCGAACTTCAACGCAAGGAGAACTCTCGTGAACGGCAAGCGCATCAAGTGGGCAATCAGGACGATCGGCGCCATCGCGGCCGCGGCGGCAACGCTCGCCGCACCGGTGCAGGCAAAGGAATGGAAGACGGTGACGGTCGCGCTCGAAGGCGGCTACGCACCGTGGAACCTCACGCTGCCGGGCGGCAAGCTGGGCGGTTTCGAACCGGAACTGCTCGCCAACGTGTGCGAGCGGATCAAGGTGCAATGCAACATGGTCGCGCAGGACTGGGACGGCATGATTCCCGGTCTGCAGGCCGGCAAGTTCGACATCCTGATGGATGCGATCTCGATCACGCCGGAGCGCGAGAAGATCCTGCTGTTCTCGCGCCCGTATGCGGCTACGCCGGCGACCTTCGCCGTCACCGATACGAAGATCCTGCCGAAAGCCGCGCCCGGCGCGCCGATGGTCAAGCTGACCGGCGACGCGAATGCCGACAAGCCGACCGTCGACGCGCTGCGCAAGCAGCTCAAGGGCAAGACGATCGGCATCCAGTCGGGCACCGTCTACACGAAGTTCATCAACGACAGCTTCAAGGACATCGCGTCGATCCGCGTGTACAAGACCTCGCCGGAGCGCGATCTCGACCTCGTCGCGGGCCGCATCGACGCGTCGTTCGACGACGTCACGTACTACGCGGCGAACAACGCGAAGAAGGACAACGCGTCGATCGTGCTCGCGGGGCCGAAGCTCGGCGGACCGATCTGGGGCCCGGGCGAAGGGCTCGCGTTCCGCAAGCAGGACGCCGACCTGAAGACGAAGTTCGATACGGCGATCGGCGCGGCGCTCGCGGACGGCACCGTGAAGAAACTCGCCGACAAGTGGTTCAAGACCGACGTCACGCCGTAAGCGCGTAACCGGCCGCCGCCGCGTGAGCGGCTCGAACGACGCGCGGCGGCACGCATCCTGCGGATTCATTCAACGCTTGCCGGGAGGCACGCATGGCGATTCTTGAAATGCTCGGCTTCGGTACCGAGGGCTGGGGCGGCGTGCTGTTGCTCGCCGCGCTGATGACGGTCGCGCTGACGCTCGCCGCGCTCGCGGTCGGCGCGGTGATCGGCGCCGCGATCGCGGCGGCCAAGCTGTCGCGCCACCGCAGCGCCCGCCTGCTCGGCGACCTGTACACGACGGTGTTTCGCGGCGTGCCCGAACTGCTCGTCATCTATCTGTTCTACTTCGGCGGCTCGACGCTCGTCACGACCGTCGGCCAGTGGTTCGGCGCGGAAGGCTTCATCGGTGTGCCGCCGTTCGTGATCGGCGCACTCGCCGTCGGGATGATCTCGGGCGCCTACCAAGCGGAGGTGTATCGCGCGGCGGTGCTCGCGGTGTCGAAGGGCGAGCTCGAAGCGGCGCGCTCGATCGGCATGCCGCGCGCGATGGTGCTGCGCCGCATCCTGGTGCCGCAGGTGCTGCGTTTCGCGCTGCCCGGCATCGGCAACGTGTGGCAACTGAGCCTGAAGGATTCGGCGCTGATCTCGGTCACCGGCCTCGCGGAGCTGCTGCGCACGAGCCAGATCGCGGCGAGCTCGACGCATCAGTACTTCGTGTTCTTCGTCGCGGGCGGCGCGCTGTACCTGGTGATGACGGGCCTGTCGAACCGCGTGTTCAACCGGGCCGAAGCGATCGTCGGCCGCTCGTTCCGCCGCAATTTCGCGCGCAACTGACGGAGAGCACGCATGACATTCGATTTCGATTTCCTCCTCGGCACACTGGGCCAGCTGCTCGCGGCCGTGCCGACCACGCTGGGCCTGTTCTTCGCGTCGCTCGTGCTCGGCGGCCTGCTGTCGCTCGTGATCGTCACGATGCGCGTGTCGCCGCACTGGCTGCCGAACCGCTTCGCGCGCGCCTACATCCTCGTGTTTCGCGGCTCGCCGCTGCTGATCCAGATGTTCCTCGTGTATTACGGGCTCGGCCAGTTCGGCGTGATCCGCGAAAGCTTCATCTGGCCGCTGCTGCGGGAGCCGTATGTGTGCGCGGTGCTGTCGCTCGCGCTGTGCACGGCAGGCTACACGGCCGAGATCTTGCGTGGCGGGCTGATGGCCGTGCCGGTCGGGCAGATCGAGGCCGGTTATTCGATCGGCCTGTCGGGCTTCGCGCTGCTGCGCCGCGTGATCGGCCCGATCGCATTGCGCCAGTGTCTGCCCGCGTATTCGACCGAAGCCGTGCTGCTGGTCAAGTCGACCGCGCTCGCCAGCCTCGTGACCGTGTGGGAGGTGACAGGCGTCGCGCAGCAGATCATCCAGCAGACCTACCGGACGACCGAGGTGTTCGTGTGCGCGGCGCTGATCTATCTGGGCCTGAACTTCATCGTCGTGCGCGTGCTCGGCGCGCTCGAATGGCGACTCTCCGGCCACCTGCGTGCGCCGAAGCCATCCGCTGCGCCGCCCGCGGCGTCACGCAATCCCCGGCGCGTTGCGTCCTGAGCGCCCCCGTCCTTTCCCGGAGAATCCGATGAACACCGCTGCTCCCGTTGCGCTGTCGGTCAAGAACATCCACAAGTCGTTTGGCGATCATCACGTGCTGAAGGGTATCTCGCTCGACGCGCACGAGGGCGACGTCATCTCGATCCTCGGCGCGAGCGGCTCGGGCAAGAGCACCTTCCTGCGCTGCCTGAACCTGCTCGAAACGCCCGACGACGGCTCCGTCGCGCTGGCCGGCGAGGAACTGAAGATGAAGCGCGCACGCGACGGCAAGCTGCAGCCGGGCGACCGACGGCAGGTCGATCGCATCCGCTCGCAACTCGGGATGGTGTTCCAGAACTTCAACCTGTGGTCGCACATGACCGTGCTCGACAATCTCGTCGAAGGGCCGCTGCGCGTGCTGAAGCGCAGCCGCGCGGAAGCGGTCGAAGAAGCCGAGGCGCTGCTCGCGCGCGTCGGCCTCGCGGACAAGCGCGGCTACTATCCCGCGCACCTGTCGGGCGGCCAGCAGCAGCGCGTCGCGATCGCGCGGGCGCTCGCGATGCATCCGAAGGTGATGCTGTTCGACGAACCGACGTCGGCGCTCGACCCGGAGCTGGTCGGCGAAGTGCTGCGCGTGATGCGCTCGCTCGCGGAGGAAGGGCGCACCATGCTGGTCGTCACGCACGAAATGGGCTTCGCGCGGCACGTGTCGAATCGCGTGATGTTCCTGCATCAGGGCGAGGTCGATTCGGACGGGCCGCCCGACGCGCTGTTCGGCGGCCAGTGTTCCGAGCGCTTCCGCCAGTTCGTGTCGAGCCATCACGACCGCGCCGCGAACTGAGGACGTCATGACCGTATTCCGTTCTGCACGGCCGCTCGACTGGCGGCAGATTGCGGCCGTCGCGGCCGGCGAACAGTTGGCGTTGACCGACGATGCGCGCGGGCGGATCGCCGCGGCGCGCGAGCTCGTCGACGAAATCGTCGCGCGCGGGATTCGCGCGTACGGCGTCAATACCGGCGTCGGCGCGCTGTGCGACGTGATCGTGTCGCCGGCCCAGCAGAGCACGCTGTCGCGCAACATCCTGATGAGCCACGCGGTCGGCGTCGGCATGCCGCTCGGCGCGCCCGAAACGCGCGCGATCATCGCGGCGGCGATCAACAACTTTGCGCATGGACATTCGGGCGTGCGTGCCGACGTCGTCGAACAGCTCGTCGCGCTGCTCGAACACGATTGCCTGCCCGAGGTGCCGGCGCACGGTTCGGTCGGCTACCTGACCCACATGGCGCACGTCGCGCTCGTGTGCATCGGGCAGGGTCATGCGCGCCATCGCGGCGAGCGCATGCGTGGCGACGAGGCACTGCGCCGCATCGGTCGCGAACCGCTCGCGCTCGGCGCGAAAGAAGGCCTGAGCCTGGTCAACGGCACGCCGTGCGTGACGGGGCTCGCCGCGTTCGCGCTGGCTCGCGCGGAGCGGCTCCTCGACTGGGCCGACTGGATCGCGGCGGCGAGCTTCGAGAATCTCGGCGGACAGCTCGCCGCGTTCGACCCGGCGTCGCTCGCGCTGCGAATTTCGCCCGGCATCGCGCACGTCGGCGCGCGCCTGCGGGCGATGCTCGCCGACAGCCCGATGCTCGGCGCGGCGAGCGGGCGGCATACGCAGGATCCGCTCAGCCTGCGCACGATCCCGCACGTGCACGGCGCGGCGCGCGACGTGTTCGCGGTGACGGCGGAAGTCGTCGACCGGGAACTCGCGTCCGTCACCGACAATCCGATCGTCGCCGGTACGCGCGACGCGCCGGTCGTTCATTCGCAGGCGCATGCGGTCGGCGCGGGCATCGCGCTTGCCATGGACAGCCTCGCGGCCGCGATGGCGCAGGTGGCGGCCATCGCCGAGCGGCGTCTGGACCGTCTCGTGAATCCGCTCGTGAGCGGGTTGCCGGCGTTTCTCGCGGCGCCCGGCGGCACGTGTTCGGGCTTCATGATCGCGCAGTACACGGCGGTCGCGCTCGTCGCGCAGAATCAGCGACTCGCGGCACCGGCGAGCCTCGACGGCGGCATTACGTCGGGACTGCAGGAAGATCATCTGTGTCACGCGACGCCTGCCGCGCTGAAGGCGCTCGACATCATCGAGAATACGACGCGCGTGCTCGCGATCGAGCTGCTGGCTGCCGCGCAGGCCTACGATTTGCAGGCGAGCGGAGCGGCGCGTGCGGCGTCGACCGATGCGCTGTGGCGACAGGTGCGCGAGCGTGTGCCGGCGTATCACGACGACCGGCCGCTTGCCGACGACATCGCGATCGCGGCCGGGATCGTCGCGGGCGTGCCGCCGTCCGTGCTGTAGCGGTAGGACGGATGACGGGCGACGGGCGGTGGGGCATCCAACCTTCAATCGGTCGAGGGCGCATGAACGAAACGGAACGATACACATCGGCGCGTCGGGTGGGCACGTCGGGCGACGACGTGCCCGCACGCGCGCTGCCGGCGTACCAGCAGATCAAGCGCTACGTCGTCGAGCGGATCGCGAACGGCGACTGGAAGCCGGGCGGCGCGATTCCGACCGAGGCCGAGCTGGTCAAGGAGTTCGGCGTCGCACGGATGACGGTGTCGCGTGCGCTGCGCGAGCTGACCACCGAGCGCGTGCTGACGCGCATCCAGGGCGCCGGCACGTTCGTCGAGCGCCGGCATTACGAATCGACGGTGCTGGAGATCCGCAACATCGCGGACGAGATTGCCGAACGCGGTCATCGGCACAGCGCGCGCGTGTTGCTGATCGAGCGCAGCGTCGAGCCGGAAGCGATCGATGCGCTGGGGCTTCGCACGGGGCCCGCGTTTCATTCGCGCATCGTGCATTACGAGGAAGACGAGCCGATCCAGTTCGAGGATCGATACGTGAACCCGGCCTTGTTTCCTGACTATCTGGAGCAGGATTTCACGCTCGAGACGCCGAATCATTACATGGTGCGGCTCGCGCCGATCCAGCGCGCGGAGTTCCGGATCTACGCGGAGAAGCCGAATGCACAGGTGCGCCGGCATCTCGTCATGGAGATCGGCGAACCGTGTCTGCTATTGCGGCGCCGCACGTGGGTCGGCGAGCAGGTCGCCACGTCGGTGAGGCTGTGGCATCCGGCGTCGCGGTTTCATCTGGCGGGGAGGATGTAGGGTTAATCGGCGCCGGTTTGGCCTGAATACCCGCGGAGAGTGGCGCATAATGTTTTGAAGTCGACCCTTGGCAGGAAGAGAGGGTTTTTATGCGCTGCACACTATGCGGGTCCGAGAATCCTCCCGGTGCGAGGTTCTGCCAGGAATGTCAGGCCGTGCTGTCCCGCACGTGCCCGCAATGCGGACATGACGCCGACCCCGCGGCCCGCTTCTGCAGCAATTGCGGAGCGTCGCTGGCTACACCTGCGGCTGCGCCGCCGCCTTCCCGGCCATCGGACCGCGAGCCGCCGCCAACCCCCGTTCATTACACCCCTGATCATCTTGCCGAGCGAATCCGTGCCGAACACGCGGCAATGGAAGCGCGCGGCGAACCCGCCGGCGAGCGCAAGACCGTTACCGCGCTGTTTGCCGACATGGCCGGATCGACCGCGCTGATCCACGATCTCGATCCCGAAGTGGCGCATCGCCTCATCGTGCCCGTGGTCGAGCTGATGATGGAGGCGGTCCACTACTACGAAGGGTACGTCGCAAAATCGCTCGGCGACGGCATCCTCGCGCTGTTCGGCGCACCGATCGCCCACGAAGACCACGCGCAGCGCGCGCTGTTCGCCGCCTTGCGCATGCAGCAGGCGATGCGCCAGCACGGCGATCGCATTCGTCTGCAGGAAGGCATTCCGCTGCAGATTCGCGTCGGCGTTCACACGGGCGAGGTGGTCGTCCGCTCGATCCGCACCGACGACTTGCACACCGAGTACGATCCGCTCGGGCATACCATCCACATCGCGTCGCGGATCGAGGGCATCGCGGCGCCGACGTCGATTCTCGTCAGCGAGTCGACCCACAAGCTGGCCGAGGGCTATTTCGAATTCAAGGCGCTGGGCGCGACGCAACTCAAGGGCATTCCCGCGCCGCTGTGCGTCTACGAGGTGCTGGGCCTGGGCGCGTTGCGCACGCGCCTGCAACTGGCGGCGCATCGCGGCCTCGCGCGGTTCGTCGGCCGTGAATCGGAAATGGACCACCTGAACCGGGCCCTGGACACCATGAGGGCCGGGCACGGGCGCGTGGTCGGCGTGGTGGGGGAAGCGGGCGTCGGCAAGTCGCGCCTGTTCCACGAGTTCAAGGAGCGTTCGCGGCGCGGCGCGCTGGTGCTGGAGACGTTCTCGGTATCGCACGGCAAGGCGTTTCCCAATCTGCCGCTCATCGAACTCCTGAAGAATTATTTCCAGATCACGACCCAGGACGACGAGCGGCGCTGCCGGGAAAAAGTGATCGGCAAGGCGCTCACGCTCGAGCGCAGTTTCGAGGATCTCGTGCCGTACGTCCTCTATCTGCTGGGAATCGGTGAAGGCGGCCCGGTGCTCGCCGAAATGGATCCGCAGATCCGGCGCGAGCGCACCTTCGACGCGATCAGGCAGCTTCTCGTGCGCGAGAGCCGGAATCAGCCGGTCCATCTGCTGTTCGAGGATCTGCAATGGCTGGACCGCGAAACGGAAGCCTTCCTCACGTACCTGATCGACCACGTGCCGGACGCACGCATCCTGCTCCTGGTGAACTACCGGCCCGAGTATCGGCCCGCGTGGGCGGGCGCGGCGCACTGGAGCACGCTCCGGCTCGAACCGCTTGGCCCGTCGGATGCGCAGGGACTGCTCACGGCGCTGCTCGGCGAGGATCGCTCGCTCGTGCCGCTGAAGCAGCTCATTCTGGAGAAGACGGAAGGCAACCCGTTCTTCATGGAGGAAGTGGTCCAGACGCTCGTCGAAGAGAAGTCGCTGCTCGGCGATGCCGGGCGCTATCGGATCGAGGAGACACCGGCGACGCTGCACATTCCCACCACCGTGCAGGGCGTGCTGGCTGCGCGGATCGACCGGCTGCCGCTCGACGAAAAGGAACTGCTGCAGGCGCTCGCCGTGATCGGCCACGAGTTCCCGTTCAGCCTGATCCGGCGCATTTGCGGCGAGGCGCCGGCACGGGACGACGAACTGCGGCGTCTGCTCGCGCATCTGGAAGCGGCGGAGTTCATCTACGAGCGTCCCGCCTTCCCCGAAGTCAATTATTCGTTCAAGCATGCGCTGACCCAGGAAGTGGCCGGCCGCTCGTTGCTCACGGAGCGGCGTACCACGCTGCACGAGCGCACCGCGCAGGCGATCGAGATGCTGTTCCCGACGCGCATCGCCGATTACTGCAGCGAGCTTGCGCACCACTACAGCCAGAGCGGCAACATTCCGAAGGCGGTCGAATACCTGCATCGCGCGGCCCAGCAGGCGTTGCGCCATGCCGCCCATCACGATGCAATGAATCATCTCGGCGCGGCGCTGGCGTTACTGAAGGGCTTGCCCGACACACCCGTGCGTGCGCATTGGGAGCTGACACTGCTGCTTTCGCTCGGGCCGGTCCTGATGGACGTGCGGGGGTATGGCGCGACCGAGGTCGGTGCGATCTATACGCGCGCGCTGGAGCTGTGCGAGCGGACCGGCGACGCATCGCAGCGCTTCGCGACGCAGTTGGGATTGCGGATGCACCACGTGGTGCGCGGCGAGTATGCGCTCGCGACCGATCTGGGCAAGCAGATGCTCGATACGGCCCGGGAGGCGAATGATCCGGGCTTCCTCATCGAGGCACATAGCGCACTGGGTTCGTGCTTTTTTCTGCAGGGCGAATTCGACGCGGCTCGCACGCACCTGGAACAGGCCCGGGCGATCTACGATCCGGAGCAGCATCAGGCGCACGTGTTCGCGCACGGCGTGGATCCCGGCATCCGGGCGCTCAGTTTCCTCGTGCTGACCCTGTGGATTCAGGGGTATCCCGACCAGGCGCTCGAGCGCAGCGTCGAGGCACTGGCGCTCGCACGGAGCCTTTCTTACGGGCCTTCCCTCGCGTTCAGCCTGACCTATACCGCGCACTTGCACCAACTGCGGCGCGAGCCGCTGCTTGCCGCCGAGCGCGCGGAAGCGGTCATCGCCGTATCGACCGAGCACGGGTTGCCGTACTGGCTCGCATGGGGATCGGTGCTGCGAGGCTGGGCGATGAGCGCGCAGGGGAACATCGCGGACGGCATCGCGCAGATGCGGCAGGGCCTCGACGCGCAACGGGCAGCCGGCGGCGAAGACCAGCGTCCTTATTCGCTCGCGTTGCTCGCCGACAGTTACTGGCGCGCGGGCGACAAGCGTTCGGCACTGGGCATGCTGGAAGAGGCCAGGGCGATCGTCGAGAAATCCGGCGAGCATTGCTACGAGGCCGAGGTGTACCGGCTCACCGGAATCTATCTGGCTGACGGCGCGGGCAACGAAGGCACGGCGCCCGAGCGCGACGACGAAGCCATCGATTGCCTTCACAAGGCGATCGCGCGAGCGCGCCAGCAGGGTGCCAGAGGGCTGGAACTGCGCGCGGCGTCAGACCTCGCCAGGCTGTTGCAACGACAGGGAAAGACCGTGGAGGCGACGCAGGCGCTGTCCGGGGTGTACGCCTGCTTCACGGAGGGCTTCGACACGAGCGACCTGCGAGAGGCCAAAACGCTGCTGGATGCATTGGGCGCGCGCGCGGGATGAACGGGCCCGCGGCGCACGGCGACTCATCGTGTGACCGCGTGCCGCCCGCGCCCCGCCGCTGCTTGAGGAGACGGGCATGACAATCACGCACACGAGACGTCACCGCGACGTGCCGCGCAAACCGGTCGCGCTGGCGTTGCAGGGCGGCGGGATGCACGGCGCCTTCACCTGGGGCGTGCTCGACCGGCTGATCGAAGACGGCAGGCTCGAAATCGAGGGCGTCAGTGCCACCAGCGCCGGCGCGATGAACGCCGCGGTACTCGCCTACGGGCTGCTGCAAGGGGGCGAGGACGGTGCGCGTCAGGCACTGCACGACTTCTGGCAGGCGGTCGCGCAATCGGCGGAGCACTACAACCCGCTGCGCTGGGCGCCCTGGCTGAAGGGCACGCACAGCTTCGGGCTCGATCATTCGCCGATTTATGCGTTCGCCGACATGATGCTGCGCGTTTTCTCGCCCTATCAGTTCAATCCGAACAACCTGAATCCGCTGCGCGAGGTGCTCGAGCGCCGGGTCGACTTCGACGCGCTGCGCAAGCACTGTCCGATCCGGTTGTACCTGTGCGCCACCAACGTCGAGACAGGGAAGATCCGCATCTTCACGGGCGAGGATGTCAGCGCCGACGCGGTACTTGCGTCGGCATGCGTGCCGACACTGTTCCAGGCGGTGTCGATCGATGGCGAGTACTACTGGGACGGCGGCTACATGGGTAATCCGGCCATCTATCCGCTGATCTACAACTGCGCGACGCGCGACGTCGTGATCGTGCACATCAATCCGCTGGTGCGCCGCGGTGTCCCCGTCACGGCCGCCGAGATTCTCAACCGTATCAGCGAGATCAGTTTCAACTCGTCGCTGATGCGCGAAATGCGCGCCATCGCGTTCGTCACCGACCTGATCCGGGAAGGCACGATCAAGCGCGGCGACATGAAGGAAATGCTGATTCATTCGATTCGCGCGGACGACGCGCTGAGCGCATTGAGCGTATCGAGCAAGTACAACGCGGACTGGCGATTTCTGAGCGAGCTGCGCGACCACGGGCGGCGCGAAGCGGACGCGTGGCTCGCGCATCATTACGGAAACATCGGACAGCGGTCGAGCATCGACATTCGCAGGGAATTTTTCTGAGCGCATCGCGGTAATGTCGGCATGGGGCGCTCGTGCGCGGGCGCCCCGCGCCAAGGAGCGAACGTGAACCGGACGCAAGCGCGATTCGTTGCGTTGTGGTCATGCTGCGGCGGCACACGTGCCGAGGAGGTCTATCGCATGCTGGCGCGGTGCTATGCGGAGCCGGCGCGCCATTACCATACGCTGTTGCATGTACGGCGATGCTTGCGTCATCTCGACCTGGCGCGCGGCGCGATTCCCGAACCGGACGCCGTCGAGCTCGCGCTCTGGTTCCATGACGTGATCTTCGTTCCCGGCGCGCAAGATAACGAGCAGCGTAGCGCCGACTGGTTCCGGCGCCAGGCGGATGGACGCATCCGCGCGTGCGACCCGGTCTGCGCGATGATTCTCGCGACCACCCACGCGGGCGTTGCCACGGAACCGGATACCCGTTTCGTGCGCGACATCGACCTAGCGGTGCTCGGTGCGTCGCGCAGTCGGTTTCGCGAAGACGGGCGGCGCTTGCGGGCCGAGCGCCCGGATCTCGACGACCGCGCTTACGACCGTCTTGAACGTGCCATCCTGCGCGGGCTGCTCGAACGCCCGCGCATCTATCTGACCGACTTCTTCTACACGCGCTGCGAGGCGCGTGCGCGCGGGAATCTGAGCTGGCGGCTGGGTTTGCCGATGCCGGCGTGACGGCGGGCGTTATCGATGAAGTTGCGCAGCCCGAGCGGCGTATTCAGAACAATTCAGGATGTCGCCATGACATTCAGGCCCGCCTTCACTAGTCTGTTTCGAATCGCCGCACGGGCAGCACGCCTGTCGGCAAGCTCAAGGAGAACTCGATGATTGCAGTGAAGTTGCGACAGGTATTGCTGACGACGGCCGTATTCGGCGCATTGCTGGCGAACGCGCCGGCCCATGCCGATACGACCCGTCTGGTCGAATCCGCATCCGGGCGTGTACCGGCCGTCACGGTCGGCCCCCAATACGATACGACGCACGTATGTGTCGCGCCGGAAGATTTCGACCGCTTTACCGACAGCCTCGTCGCGACGTTCGGCGGCAAGAAGTCGAAGCAGGGCGTGTTCCAGGTCACGCCGACGCCGAGCCAGACGATGTCGCAGCTCGTGCTCACCCCGGTCGGCACGGTTTCGGTGTTCGGCTTCAAGACGCCGATCCCTTACCCGTTCTGCGAGGAGCGCACCGGCTATCTCGTCACCGACATGGACGTCGCGATGAAATCGGCGCGCGCGCACGGCGCGGACGTGATCGTCGACACGTTCCCGGACCCGATCGGCCGCGATGCGATCATCCGCTGGCCGGGCGGCGTGAACATGCAACTGTACTGGCATACCGAAGCGCCGCACTACGATGCGCTGCAGACGGTGCCGGAAAACCGCGTGTACGTGTCGCCGGAAAGCGCGAACAAGCTGGTGCACGATTTCGTCGCGTTCTCGCGCGGCAAGGTCGTGTCGGACGTGCGTCACGCGCCGGGCGTCGAGATCGGCCGGCCGAACGATACGTACCGCCGCATCCGCATCGAATCCGGCTTCGGCAAGATGACCGTGCTCGCGACGGATGGCCGTCTGCCTTACCCGTTCGGCCGCGAGATGACGGGTTACGAAGTGTCCGATCTCGCCGCCACGCTGAAGCAGGCGCAAGCGGCAGGCGTGACCGTGCTCGTGCCGACATTTACGTCGGACGGCCGTGACGCGGCGCTCGTGCAGTTCCCCGGCGGCTATGTCGCCGAGATCCACGCGCGGTCGAAGTAATGGGACATCGGTCGAGGCAACGTGCGTGGCGGGGCGTCCTGCCGACCGCCATGCTGGCGGCGGGCGTCGCGACGTACGCCGGTACGGCGGCCGGTGCCGACGCATCGTCGGCCGCGGCCGCGGCCCCGGCCGACGGCACGTCGTGCACCGCGAAGCGGCCCACGGTGCTGTTCAACCGCTGGCAGGAAGACTGGTCGGTGCTCGCGAATCCGTGCGTGCCGCGCAAGCCGCTCGACGCGTTGAAGTACATCCCGCTGGGCGGCGATCCGTCGACCTACCTGTCGCTCGGCGCGAACCTGCGCGAGCGCTTCGAGCTGAACAACGCGCCGCTGTTCGGGCTCGGCACCGCGCATGACGACAATTACGTGATTCAGCGTGCGAACGTGCACGCGGATCTGCGCTATGCCGGGCATTTCCAGGCATTCGTCCAGTTCGTCGATTCCCGGCCGTTCGGCAAGGATACGGTCGGGCCGGTCGATCGCGATCAGTTCGACATCGAACAGGCGTTCGTCGCGTATGTCGATCAGGTGGGCGGCGGCACCTTCAAGACCCGCATCGGCCGGCAGGAGATGGCATTCGACTTGCAACGGTTCGTGTCGGTGCGCGACGGGCCCAACGTGCGCCAGGCGTTCGACGCGCTGTGGGCCAATTACGAAATCGGCAAATGGCGGCTGATCGGCTATGTGACGCGCCCGGTGCAATACCGCAACGACGCGGTGTTCGACGACGTGTCGAACCGGCACCTGAGATTCGACGGCGTGCGCGTCGAGCGCAGCGGCACCGGTCCGGGCGACCTGTCCGCGTACTGGTCGCGCTATACCCGCGACAATGCGCGCTATCTCGCCGGGGCCGGCACCGAACGACGCGACGTGTTCGACATGCGCTACGCGGGCAAATCCGGGCAATTCGACTGGGACGCCGAGGCGATGGTCCAGACGGGGCACATCGGACCGGACACGATCGGTGCGTGGGCATTCGGCACGCTGGCCGGCTATACGTTCGCGAAAACGGCCGGCACGCCGCGCATCGGCATTCAGTTCGACGGCGCGTCGGGCGACAGGCATCCCGGCGACGGGCGCATGGGCACCTTCAACCCGCTGTTCCCGAACGGCTACTACTTCACGCTTGCCGGCTACACCGGCTACAGCAACCTGATCCACGTGAAGCCGTCGCTGACGTTCAAGCCGGCCAGCAACGTGACGGTTATGACTGCGGTCGGCTTCCAGTGGCGCGCGACGACGGCCGACGCGATCTACGGGCAAGGGATGTCGGCGGTGCCCGGCACGGCCGGCAAGGGCAGTGCGTGGACCGGCATGTATGCGCAGGCCCGCGTGGACTGGCTCGTCAATGCAAACGTGGCGCTTGCCGTCGAGGCCGTGCACTTCCAGATCGCCGATTCGATTCGTGCGCTGGGCGCGCGCAATGCCGACTATGTCGGCATGGAGGCGAAGTTCGGCTGGTAACACGGCATGCCGTGCGATTCAGCACGGCGTGCGAGCCTGCGCCTCGACAAAATCGATGAACGCGGTGACGCGCTTCGAGCCCCGCTGATTCGGCAGGTAGAGCGCGGTGACGATCGAGCGTGCCGCGTCGGGCACGACGTCGTACTGTTCGAAAAGCCTGCGCAGGCGGCCCGCCCGGACGTCGGCATCGACCAGCCAGTCGGGCAGCAGCGCGATGCCGCCGCCATCGAGCGCGGCGGCGCGCAACACTTCGCTGTGGTTCGATTTCAGCCGCCCGGTGACGAGCACCTTCGTCGCGCCGTGCGCATCGACAAACGACCACGCCTGCTGGTCGCCGCCGAAGTGAAAGCGCAGGCATCCATGATCGACCAGCTCACCCGGCATCGATGGCGTGCCGTGCGCATCGAGATAGTCGGGGCTCGCCACGACATACCGCCGGAACGTGCCGAGCTGACGCGCGACGACCTCCGCGGACGGCGCGGCTTCGCCGAGCCGGATCGCGACGTCGATCCGGCCGGTGACGAGATCGACGCGTTCGTCGGTGAGTTGCAGATCGAGATCGAGCCTGGGATAGCGCGCAAGGAATGCGCCGACCTGCGGTGCGATTCGGTGCATGCCATATGCGACCGGCACGGACACCCGCAGCGGTCCGGACGGCTCGTCGCCGCGATCGGCGACGAGTGCATCGGCTTCCGCGAGCGCCTCGAGCAACTGCTTCGCCCGTGCATAGTAGACGGCGCCGGCGTCGGACAACGTGACCTGTCGCGTGGTGCGGTTCAGCAGCACGGTGCCGAGCGATGCCTCGAGCGCGTCCACCGCACGCACCACCGACGAAGCGGCGAGATCGAGGCGGCGTCCCGCGCTGGAGA
This sequence comes from Burkholderia sp. SIMBA_062, assembly GCF_046534765.1. Lineage (NCBI taxonomy): Bacteria > Pseudomonadati > Pseudomonadota > Betaproteobacteria > Burkholderiales > Burkholderiaceae > Burkholderia > Burkholderia sp. SIMBA_062. Next base: position 24,155 of record NZ_JAWRYD010000050.1, on the reverse strand, counting down.
AGCCGCCGGCTTCCGCTACTTCAACGAACGCGCGCAGCGCGGAGAATTTGTCCATGTCGTCGTCGGGGTGCGTGTCGCTGTCGCGACGATGCGTTGCATGCCGTTCGCATTCTATCGCCGGCCGGCGGCCGTGGAACGCACCGTGTCCCGCGTTCAGAACGATTCATGCGTCGCCCGGGATGATTCACGGTCCTGACGGTTAAGCTCGGTGTCACGGCATGACGTGGATACGCAAACCGGGGATCGCACATGAAGAAGAACCTGAACTGGATTACACGCGCGGCGCGCGCGGGCCGCATGCTGCTCGTCGTGGGGTGCCTCGGCATCGTCGCGTCGGCGGCATTCGCGGACGAGCCGGGCGGCGGGCGCCAGGCGCCTGGATTCTATCGGCAGCAGCTCGGCAGCGTACAGATCGTCGCGCTGTCGGACGGTACGCATCCGTTTCCGATCGATACGGTGTTTCGCGACGTGTCGAAGGAGACCATCCGGCGCGATCTCGATCGCGCGTTTCTCGAGCCGCCGGTTCAAGGGTCGATCAACGCGTTCCTGATCGACACCGGGTCGAAGCGGATCCTCGTCGACACGGGCGCCGGCGTACTCTATGGCGACTGCTGCGGCAAGCTGCTCGCCAACCTGCGCGCGGCCGGCTACGAGGCCGGGCAGATCGACGAAGTGCTGCTCACGCATCTGCACAAGGATCATGTCGGCGGCCTGGTGTCGAACGGCAGGATGACCTTTCCGAATGCGACCGTCCGCGTGAACGAGATCGACGCGAAATACTGGCTCGATCCGGACGGCAAGGCGCAGGCACCGGCGTTCCTCGCGTCGTTTTTCGATGCGGCGGCCGCATCGGTCGCGCCTTACGTCGCGGCCGGGCGCTTCAGCACGTTTCGCGGCGAAGCGACGCTCGCGCCGGGCATTCGCGCGGTGCCGATGCCGGGCCATACGCCGGGCCATACGGCCTATCTGATCGAGAGCGGCAACGCCGGGCTGCTCGCGTGGGGTGACATCGTCCACGTCGCGGCGATCCAGTTGCGGGACCCCGCCGCCACCGTCCAGTACGACACCGATGCCGATGCGGCTCGCCGCACGCGGCGCGACACGCTCGCGCGCGTGGCGGGCAGGCGTTATCTGGTCGGTGCCGCGCACATCGCGTTTCCGGGGCTCGGGCATTTGCGAAAAGACGGCGAGCGGTACGACTGGGTGCCGGTCAACTACGACGCGACGCCGCTGCAATAGCGCCTGTTCACGTCAATAACGCAGACTCCGCCGTGGGAAAAATCGTTCGTCGCGCCGGGCATTGCCGTTGGCCGTTGGCCGGCGCCCGGCGCCCGGCCGTGACCGGCGGGACCGGCGGGACCGGCCCCTCGGCGCTGGCGGCTCAGCGCGCCATGCCGCGCCGCCATGCGCCGGGCGGATGGCCGACGATGCGGGCGAACAGGCGGTTCAGGTGGCTCTGGTCCGAGAAGCCGCAGGCGGCCGCGATTTCCGCGAGCGTCATGTCGGTCGTCTCGATCAGTTGGCGCGCGCGGACCACGCGCTGTTCGAGCAGCCATTGATGCGGCGTGCGTCCGGTCGCGCGCGAGAACGCGCGGATGAAATAGCCGCGCGACAGATCGCATTCGTTGGCGACTTCCTCGATCGACACGCCGAGGTCCGCCTTCTCCATCAACAGCTCCTTGGCGAGCGCGACCTTGACCGGCGACAGCGTGCCCTTGCGCTCCAGGTCGCGCGCGCGCGCATTGCCGTAACGGCAGGCCAGATGCGTGCCGATCGCGAGCCCCATCTGCTCGACGAACAACGCGTTGAGCGCGCCGGCCCCGTCGAGGCTGTCGGCGACGGCTTGCGCGAGGTGGCCCAGCACCGCGTCCTGCACGTCGGGCGCGCAACTCAGGCCGCCGATTTCCAGACCGTCGTGCTCGCGGCCGAGGTCGCCGAGATAGCGATGCGACAGCTCGACGAGGACGAAATCGAACTTGCCGTAGAGGTCGGCGCGGAAATTCCGCGAAAAATCGCGAATGTAGATGGAGTTGTGCTGAAACCGCCGCTCGGATTTGCCGGACCCGCGGTAGATCGTGCGCCGGTGGCCGGCGTTCAGCGATACGCCGATCAGGAAGCCGCGATCGCTGGCGGCCATCTCGATGCGCTCGAACTGTTCGTCGCGCATGCATTTGCGGTGGAGCGTCAGGCCGCCCGCGGACCTTTCAATATCCTTGGACAGCAGGTTCGCGATGCATCCGAGCGTGTCTTTCGGTGGTGCCGCGGGTGGCGCGACGAGGGGATCTGGCATGGCGGAGAATCCTTCGGAGTCGGACGGCGGGCGAGCATCGTTGCGTCCAGTACATACAGCGGGCCCGATAGGGCGAGGATAACTTGAACAAATGTCCGTTGGTTGACGAAATGCTTGCCCCGGACCGTTTCGCGCGGTGCGGGGGCCAGACCCGCACGCGAACCCGCTGGGGCGGATGATATCGCCCGATTTGCATTCGCGCCACGCCGGTCGAGCGGCGGCCGCCGCCGGCGCGGCGCGTCAGCGCATTTTCCTTCAAGATTTTTATGAATGCCGCGTATACACTCGCCCCACATTTTCGAGACTTTGAACCCGCCCTGAACGGCAGGCCGGGTGCGGACTCCCGCCCCCGTGACCTGCTCCGTTCACATGGCGGTCATCGTGGGGAACCTGGAGGCGGCCATGATCCAGATCGGGGCTTTATCGGTGGATTTCGCGCAGCGGGACATTCGCCGTCACGGCGCGTCGCTGCGTATTGGCGCGCGCGCGCTCGACATACTTGAAGTACTGCATCGCGCCAACGGTTCCGTCGTGTCGAAGGACGACATCATGGATGCCGTCTGGCCCGGCCTGATCGTCGAGGAGAACCGGCTGCAGGTTCATGTCGCGGCGTTGCGCAAGGCGCTCGGCGCGAGCCGCGACCTCATCAAGACCGTCCCGGGCCGCGGGTACCTGCTGGTCGCGAATCTGCCGCTCTTGCACGCGGCGGCGCCGCACCCGGCTGCCGCGGCGCCGGACGCCGAAGCGGCCCGTCAGGCCCCGCTCGTCGGACGCCGGGCCGAGCTCGAGCAGATCGTCGACATGATCGACCGTGTGCCGGTCGTCACGCTCGTCGGCGCGGGCGGCATCGGCAAGACGAGTCTGGCCGACCGGGTCGCGCACGCGTGGCGCGGCCGTGCCGGCGAGCGCGTGCTGTTCGTCGAACTGGCGCGAGCCACGACGCGCGACGACGTGCTGCTCGCGATTGCCGCGGAACTGGGGCTCGATACGAATGGCGTGCCGGCCGTGGACCGGATCGGCGACGCATTCGCCGTCTCGCGCAGCCTGCTCGTGCTCGACAACGCGGAGCACGTCGTCGATCTGGTTGCCGATCTCGTCGAGTCGCTGGCGGCGCGCGTCGTGCCGCTGCGGGTGCTCGTGACGAGTCGCGAACCGCTTCATATCTCGGTCGAAACCGTGTTTCGCGTGAGTCCGCTGGCGGTGCCCGACGGCGCTGCAACGGTCGACGAGATCGCGCGTCATTCGGCGGTCGAGCTGTTTCTGGCGCGGGTTCGCGCGGCCACGCCCGATTGCGTGATCGACGCGGCCGGTGTCAGGCTGATCGGCGATATCTGCCGGCGGCTCGACGGGCTTCCGCTCGCCATCGAACTGGCTGCCGCGCGCGTCGCGACGCTCGGGCTGGAGGTCGTCGCGTCGCGACTCGACGACCGGCTGAACCTGCTGACGGGCGGCCTGCGCTCCGCGTTGCCGCGCCATCAGACGCTGCGCGCGACGTTCGACTGGAGCTACGTGCTGCTGGATGCGCCCGCGCGTGCGCTGTTTCGGCGGATGGCATGCTTCGTCGGCCCGTTCATGTTCGATGCGGCCCGCGAAGTCGCGATGGATCCCGGCATGTCGCCCGCCGAAATGATCGCGGTGCTCGGCGAGCTGATCGCGAAGTCGCTGGTGACCGTCGAATTCAACGGCGCGCAGGCGCGCTACCGATTGACCGAATCGACCCGCGCGTATGCGCTCGAGAAGCTGCACAACGAGGGCGAGTTCGAACGCATCGCCGAGCGTCATGCGCGCCATGAACACGCGCAGGCGCTAGCCCGGATGCCGGTTCACGCGCCAGCCGCGCGCGAACCCGTGGCGGCCGAGCCGCCCGCCGCGGAAGCCGACGCGCTGGCGCTCGCATTGCGGGAGCCGGCGCGCATGCGCGACAGTTCGATCCCGGCGAGGCGCGCGCTCGATGCGATCGAGGCCGGCGCGCTCGGCGCCGTCGACGCGTCGAGCGAGATGCGGCTGCGCGCGGCCTATGCGTCGGCGCTGCTGTATACGGACGGCGATACGCACACGGCCGCCGCGATGTGGGAGCGCACGCTCGGCCTTGCCGGGCGGGTCGGCGACGAGGCATTCGACGCCAGCGCGATGGTCGGGCTCTGGAACGCGATGCTGTCGCGTGGCGACATTCACGAATCGCTGCGCTATGCGATGCGCTTCGAGCGGGCCGCCGAGCGGCGCGGCGACCGGCCGCAACGGCTGCTGGCGAACGCGATGGTCGCGACGTCGCTGCATTACTTCGGCGAGCATGCGCAGGCGCGCGAGCGGCTGGAGGCGGCCACGGCCGAGCTGGCCGTGGCCGGCGAACCGCCTTGCGCGGCAGCGGCGCTCGGCATCGACGTCGCGACGCTTGGCCACACGGTGCTGGCGCGGCTCGTCTGGATGCAGGGCGATCCGGACGATGCGATGCGGCTCGCCGCGCGGGCGGTCGAATCCGCGCGCCGCGGCGGGTCGGCGCTGGCGTTGTGCGTCGTGCTCGGCGCGGCGGCCGTGCCGATCGCGTTGCGCCATGGCGATCACGACATCATCTCCGACTATCTCGCGACGCTGCGATCGGCCGCCGAGGCGAACGGGTTCGATATCTGGCTCAGCCATGCGGAATGTCTCGCGGGACAGTTCGACATGCAGGCCGGCCATCCCGGCGCCGGGCTGGCGCGGCTCGAACCCGCGCTGCGTCGCATCGAGGCGAGCGGCTTCCGGCGCCTGCTCGCGCCGCTGGTGGTCGCGTATGCGGAAGGGCTCACACGCACCGGCCGCGCGGACGAGGCACGCGCGAAGCTCGACGCGACGCTCGCGTCCTGCCGCGCGCAAGGCGAGCATCTGTTCGTGCCCGAGCTGCTGCGCGCCAGAGGTCTGGCGATGCTCGAACAGGCCCGCACCGCCGACGCGGAGCGCGCGATCGCGTGCGAAGCGGACGGGCACCGACATCTGCTGATGGCGATCCATGCCGCGAACGGGCAAGGCGCGGCGATGTGGGCGCTGCGCGGCACGCTCGATCTCGCCGATCATCTGATCGAGCGCGGGCGTATCGGGCAGGCATCGTCGCTGGTGGCGAACCTGTCGGGGCATTTCGACCCGCAATCGCGCGCGGTCGACGTGCGGCGCCTCGCGCGGGTGCAGAGCTTCATCCGCTCGGAGACGGCGCGGCCGACCGGTCATGCGCACATTCGCCACGAGACCCGGGATGCGATGCAATCGGCGGCGTGATGGCGCGCGCGGCCCGCTCAGGACGCACCCGCGCAACGCGGCCGGCCGTCCGATCGATCAACATTCAACGGAGGGTGGATGGTGCTTGTAACGTCAAACCGCCGGCATGCCGCGTGCGGTCGGTTGCCAGCCTGCGGCGCAAGCGGGGAGGCTGACGGTGCTTAAGGCGACGGAATCCGCGGAATCGGCGGACCTCATCGTATTCAACGGCAAGATCGCGACGCAGGACGACAGGCAGTCGTTCGTGACCGCGCTCGCGGTGAAGGACGGCCGGATTCTCGCGGCCGGCGGCGCACCCGAGGTCATGCGCCATGCGCGTGGCGACACGCTTCACATCGACCTGAACGGCCGCACCGTGATCCCGGGGCTGAACGACTCGCACCTGCACGTGATCCGCGGCGGCCTGAATTTCAACCTGGAACTGCGCTGGGACGGCGTCTCGACGCTGGCCGAGGCGCTGCGCATGCTGCGTCGCCAGGTGCTGCGCACGCCCGCGCCGCAGTGGGTGCGCGTGGTCGGCGGCTGGACCGAATTCCAGTTCGCCGAAAAGCGCGGGCCGACGGTGGCCGAGCTCAACGCGATCGCACCCGACACGCCGGTTTTCGTGATGCACCTGGGCGACAGCGCGCTCCTGAACGCGGCCGCGCTGCGCGCGATCGGCTATGGCCGCGACACGTGCGATCCGCCCGGCGGCGAGATCCAGCGCGATCGCGCCGGCAGGCCGACCGGCATGCTGCTCGCGCGCCCGGACGTGGCCGTCCTGCATGCGGCGCTGGAGAAGGGCCCCAGGCTCGGCTTCGAAGACCAGATGAATTCGATGCGGCACTTCATGCGCGAGCTGAACCGCCTCGGCGTGACCAGCGCGATCGACGCCGGCGGCGATTTTCAGGCCTATCCGGACGATTACGCCGCGCTCATGGCGCTCGCGAAGCGCGGCGAAATGACGGTGCGCATCGCCTACAGCCTGTTCGTGCAGCATGCGGGGCGCGAGATCGACGACTGCGCGCGCTGGATGACGCTGGCGAAGCCGGGCGACGGCGACGCGTTCCTGCGGCTGAACGGCGTCGGCGAACTGCTGGTGTATTCCGCGGCCGATTTCGGCAATTTCCTCGAACCGCGCCCGGACCTGCCCGACGAACTCGAGGCGGAACTGACCGCGGTCGTCCGGCTGCTGGTCAGCCGGCGCTGGCCGTTCAGGCTGCACGCGACGTACGACGAGTCGATCGGCCGCTTCCTGAACGTGCTCGAAGCCGTGAATCGCGACGTCCCGTTCGACGGCCTGCGCTGGTTCTTCGATCATTGCGAGACCATTTCGGATGCGAACATCGCGCGCATCGCGGCGCTCGGCGGTGGCGTGACGGTGCAGCACCGGATGGCGTTTCAGGGCGAGTACTTCATTGCGCGCTACGGCGCGCAAGCCGCCACGCGCACGCCGCCGATCCGCGCGATGCTGGCGGCCGGGCTGCCGGTCGGCGCGGGCTCCGATGCGACGCGCATCGCGAGCTACAACCCGTTCGTGTCGCTGTACTGGATGGTGTCCGGGCGCACGGTCGGCGGCACCGTGCTCTATCCGGAGCGCAATCGGCTCAGCCGGATGGAGGCGCTGCGCCGCTATACGGTCGGCAGCGCGTGGTTCTCGAACGAAGACGATCGCAAGGGCGCGCTGTTACCCGGCCGGTACGCGGATTTCGCGGTGCTGACGGACGACTACTTCACGATCGACGAGTCGCGCATCAAGCACCTGTCGTCGGTCTTGACGATCGTAGACGGCAAGGTCGTGCACGCGGACGACGAATTCGCACCGCTGGCGCCGCCGCCGCTCCCAGTCAGCCCCGCGTGGTCACCCGTGGCCGAGTTCGGCGGCATGGGCCGGTGGCGTCCGGTCGCGTCGGCGCAGCCGCGAGCCGCGGCCGACGGCGGCCGCGATAGCGGTTTCGCGCACGAATTCGGACGTCGTTTCGCGCGGCGCCTGGATGCGGCCGCGACGGAGCTCGCCGAGCCGTGCGACGCGTACGGTTGCCTCGGCGCCGCGTTTTAGGCGACGGGTGTCGGCGCGCGCGGCGCGAAGAACAAGCAATTTTTCGGCCCCGGCACGGGGCAGAAGGAGACGACATGAATTCTGCGCACACGTGCGCATCGGCGAATGACGAAGTCGCCGGCGTTCGCATTCCGCGCACGCCGATCGCGATCGAGGCCGCCGAAGCCGCGCGCGCGTCGCTGCCGCGCGTGATCACCGACCACGCTTGCCGGGTATTCGTCCTCGCATCGCTCGCCGCGCGCCGCGCCGGCGACACGTGCGATGCCGATGTGCTCTACGTGGCCGCCATGTACGCGAACATGGGCCTGAGTGCCGCGTATTGCCGCTCGAGCGCGCGCTACGAGCTCGACAGCGCCGATGCCGCGCACGCGTTCCTGTCGCGGCACCGCACGCCGCAGCCGATCTGCGACGACGTATGGCGCGCCATCGCGCTGCATACGACGCCCGGCGTGGGCGCGCGCGTGTCGTCGCTGGCGCGCGCGCTGTCGAGCGCGGTATCGACGGACCTGATGGCCACCGACGCCGACGCGCATTCGGCCGACGAGCGCCGCGCGCTGCTCGCCGCTTATCCGCGCGGCGACGGGTTCGGCGACGCGTTCCTCGACGCGCTCGCCCGCGGGGTCGCGCACCGGCCGGCATCGACGTTCGGCACCTGGAGCGCCGACGTGCTCGAGCGGGCCGATCCGGATTTTCACCGGCCGAATTTCTGCGGGCGCGTGCTGGGTGCGCATTGGAAGGACGCCTGAAGAAACCGTTGCGAAGCGACAGCCGGCGGCGGGCGTCCGCCGCCGGTCATGGCGGCGGGGCGTCGCCGTGCCACGGGGCTCAGGCGGTCGGCGCCGCTGCGTCGTGCCGCGCATAGTCGACGTATCCCGCGCGCTCGCCGCCGTACCAGCCGATCGACTTCGGCACGGCGAGCGGCGCTTGCGTGGCGATGCGTTCGACGAGATCCGGGTTCGCGATGTACGCGCGCGCGAACGCGACGAGATCGGCGTCGCCCGCATCGATCAGCGCATTCGCGGCGTCCGGCGTGATGCCGCCGTTGACGATCAGCGTGCCGCTGAAGGTCTTGCGCGTGTGCTCGATGATGCGCGGCAGGTCGGGCTCGCCGCTCCAGCCGTTGGTATCGGCCGCGTGCAGGTAGGCGACGCCCGCTTCGTCGAGCATGCGGCCGACGTACGCGTACGTTGCATCCGGATCTGCGTCCCGCACGTTGTTGTAATTCGCGTACGGCGAGATGCGCACGCCCACGCGGCTGAGCGGCATCACGTCGCCGACCGCGTCGACGATCTCCTCGAGAAAGCGCGCGCGGTTCGCGACCGAGCCGCCGTAGCGGTCGTCGCGGCGGTTCAGCGTCGATGACAGGAACTGGTGCGGCAGGTAGCCGTTGGCCGCGTGAATCTCGACGCCGTCGAAGCCGGCCGCCATCGCGCGGGCGGCCGCGCGGCCGAAGTCATCGACCGTTGCGGCGACTTCGTCCGTCGTCATCGCGCGCGACGGCGTCGCGTGAATCTTCGTGTAATAGCCGTTCTGCAACCGGGCCCACACCTGCAACTGCTCGAGATCGTCGTTGACGCCGGACGGCGACAGCGGCGCGTCGCCGCCGAGCAGCGTCAGCGAGCTGACGCGGCCGCCGTGCCACAGCTGCGCGAAGATGCGGCCGCCATTCGCATGGACCGCGTCGGTGACCTGCTTCCAGCCGGCCGCCTGCTCGTCGGTGACGAGCCCGGGCGTCAGTTCGAACGCCGCGGACGTGTGGCTGACGTTGGTCGCCTCGGTGACGATCAGGCCGGCGGACGCGCGCTGCGCGTAATACTCGGCCATGAGTGCGGTCGGCTGGCCGCGCGATGGTGCGCGCGAGCGCGTCATCGGCCCCATCACGACTCGGTTGGGCAGCGGCAGGCCGCGCAGATCGTAGGTGCTGAGCAGGGAAGACATGGTGGATTCCTTGTGCGTTGAGCAGGGGGCGCCGCGCGCCGTCGCAAGCGGCGAAACAGCGGCCCCGGTGGAAAGTCGGAATGACATGCCGGCGGCGTTCCGGCGCGCGCACGTGCCGTGCGGCATGCGTGCGCTCGACCGGCGGCCGGCGCCGGTTCAGGTGCGTGCGTGGCGTTGCGCGTACGGCCGGCCGATCGCGAGGTAGTGCGCGAGCGCGACGATCGGGAAGGCGCCGGCGACCGCGGCGACGAGCGGCCAGCCGCCGTGTTCGTACAGCGGGCTCGCGAGCGCGGAGCCGATGGCGCCGCCGACGAAGATGCTGGTCATGTACAGCGCGTTCAGACGATTGCGGCTCGTCGCATCCAGCGCGTAGATCTCGCGCTGGCCGAGCACCATGTTCATCTGCACCGCGAAATCGAGCACGATGCCCGTGACGACGAGGCCGTACAGGCCGACGCCGTGAAGCAGCGCGACCGCATACGACAGTGCGCCGGCGACCAGCGCGATCAGCGTCGCCCGCACGGTATGGCCGGCGTCCGCCAAGCGGCCGGCGACCGGCGCCGACGTCGCGCCGATCGCGCCGACGAGCGCGAACAGGCCGATGGCGGATTGCGACAACCCGTAGTGACGCGTCAGCTCGACCGGCACGGCGGTCCAGAACAGGCTGAACGACGCGAACATCAGGCCCTGGTAGAACGCGCGATGGCGCAGCACCGGCAGCGTGCGCACCAGATGCAGCAGCGAGCCGATCAGGTCGAAATAGGTCGCGCGATGATCGGGCTGGCGCGACGGAATCGTCAGCGCGAGCACGACCGTCACGAGCGTCATGACCACCGCGGCGCCCGCGAACACGAAGCGCCAGCCGAACGCGTCGGCCACCACGCTCGACAGCGGGCGCGCGAGCAGGATGCCGAGCAGCAGCCCGCTCATGATCGTGCCGACCACCCGGCCGCGCGAATGATCCGGCGCGAGGTGCGCGGCGAGCGGGACCAGGATCTGGACGGCGACCGAGCTGAAGCCGATCAGCAGCGAAATCGCGAGAAACAGGCCGGGCGTGCGGGTCAGCGCGGCCGCGGCGAGGCTCGCGATCGAGATCACGGCCGTGACGATCATCAGCTTGCGGTTCTCGAGCAGGTCGCCGAGCGGCACGATGAAGAACAGGCCGAGCGCGTAGCCGATCTGCGTCAGCGACACGATGAGGCTCGCCATCCCGCCGGACATGTGCAGCGCGGGCGCGATGAGCTCGGTGATCGGTTGTGCGTAGTACAGGTTCGCGACGATCGCGCCGCAACTGAACGCGAACAGCAGGATGAGGCCCTGCGTGAGCCTGGGCGTCGGCCCGTGGGCCGCGAGCGGGGTGGATTCCGTTGACATGGTCGACTCCTTGAACGAGATGTCGGACGCCCGTTTGCCGGGCGGCGCATTGCAATTTCGCAAGCGGCGAGCCATGCACGCCGCATTGCCGTCAAGACTATTGATCGAGCGATGACAACGGAATACGTCCGTCGCGCAATCGAGCATTGCGTGCCGCGCAAAGGCGCGCAACGCTCGCGGTGTCAGGGGCGTGAAAACGGTTGGGACGCGGGCGTCCGGGCAGGAGGGCCGGTGGCGGCGTTCAGCCGCGCTGGCCCTGCAGCGTCGGAATCTGCGCGAACAGGCTCGCGAGCCAGTCGACGAAGATCTTGAGCTTGACGGGCGTATGCCGATTGGGCGGATACAGGATCGAGATCGGCCGGGGCGGCGCGTTGAAATCGGTCAGCACCTCGCGCAACCGCCCCGATTTCAGATACGGTTCGACCAGGTACAGCGAGGTCTTGATCAGGCCGATGCCCGCGACCCCGCACTCGATGTAGGTATCGGCGTCGTTGACCGCGACCGTGCCGCACATCTGCACGATCCGCGTTTCGCCGTCGACGACGTAATCCCACGGCCGCGGGCGGCCGGTATCGGCCGAGATGTGGCTGATCGCGACGTGCTGCGCGAGTTCGTCGACCGTTTCGGGCGCGCCGCATCGGTCGAGATACGCGGGGGCCGCGCACGTGCAGGTGGTCAGGCTGCCGATGCGCCTGGCGATCATGCCCGAATCGTCGAGTGCGCCGATGCGCACCACGCAATCGACGCCCTCGCCGACGAGGTCGATCTGGCGATCGGTCACGCCGAGTTCGATCGAGATGTTCGGATGGGCGGCGAGAAACTCGGGCAGCGCGGGCACCATGATCTGCTTGGCCATCGCCGGCGGCAGGTTCACTTTCAGGCGGCCGCGCGGCACGTTGCGCGCCTGCGATACCGCGGCTTCCATGTCGTCGATTTCGCGCAGCACTCCGACGCAGCGTTCGTAGTACGCCTGCCCGTCCTCGGTCAGCGAGATGCGGCGCGTCGTGCGGTTCAAGAGCCGGCAACCGAGGTGCTGTTCGAGCGTGCTCAGCAGCGCGGACACGCGCGGTGTCGTCAGCCCGGTCGTGTCCGACGCGCGCGTGAAACTGCCCGTTTCGACGATGCGCGTAAACACGCGCATCGAAAGCAAGGTATCCATCGTTCAATCTCCAGCCTGTCGGTTGTCGGCGCCGGTTCGTGCCGGCGCGATCGGTTGTGTCGTGACGCTATGCGTCGATGCGTTTCCTCAGCCCGTCGCCGGCAAACGGCATTTCGCGGAGGCGTTGGCCCGTCGCGTCGAAAATCGCGTTGGCGAGCGCGCCGGCGGTCGGTCCCATCGACGCCTCGGCCGCGCCGAGAAACGGTGCGCCGGGACGATTGATCAGGTGGACCTTCACGCTTTGCGGCGCCGCCGAAAAACGCAGGATCGGATAGCTGCTCCAGTCGAAGCTGCGGATGCGCTGCGTATCGTATTTCAACGCCTCGTACAGCGTCCAGCTGGCGGCCTGCAAGATGCCGCCTTCGATCTGGTTGCGGATGCCGTCGGGCGACACGACCTGCCCGGCGTCGACGGCGACTTCCGCGTGGTCGAGCGTGACCTGGCCCGTTTCCGGCACCACCGAAATCTCGATCGCCATCGCGACGTAAGCCATCAGGTTCTTGTATTTGCCGAACGCGAAGCCGACGCCGCGGTTGCGCGCGCGCGGCGCACGCGGCCAGCCGAACTTGGTCGCGGCGAGCTTGATCACCTGGCGCGCACGGTGATCCTGCATGTGACGCAGCCGGAATTCGACGGGATCGACGCCGGCGGCATGCGCCAGCTCGTCCATGAAGCTTTCGATCGACCAGATGTTCGTGTGCGCGCCGAGCGAGCGCATCGCCGACGTCTGCAGCGGCATCGTCGGCGAGAAGTTGTTGACGATCTGCATGTTCGGCAGCGCGTACAGCGGGATCGCGTTGCGATCCCCGCCGCCCTCGGGCTGCAGCATCGGCGTCGACGGCGCGGGGACGAACGGCGGCTCGAGCATCCGCGCGGGCAGCAGCCGGCCGGCATTGACGATGCGTTCGTTGTGCGAACTGCTCCACAGCGCGTACTTCCAGTCGACGATGCGCCCGCCGGCGTCGAGCGACGCGCTGAGCTCGGTGACCATCGCCGGCGTGAAGTGATCCCACGTATGTTCCTGTTCGCGCATCCACTGGACGCGAATCGGCTTGGCCGGCATCGCGGCGGCGATCAGCGCCGCATGCGCGGCCGCGTCGTCCGCGCCGTTGTGCCCATAGCAGCCCGAGCCCTCGGTGTGGATGCAGCGGATGTTCGCCTTCGGCATCGACAGCATCTCGGCCAGCGCGTCGCGCAGCGGATACACGCCCTGCGAGTGGGTCCACACCGTCAGCATGCCGTTCTCGAGATGAGCGACCGAGCACGACGGCCCGATCGAGCCGTGCAGCAGGTAATTCTTCAGGAACGTGGCGCTCAGCGTCTTCACCGCGGGCGCGGCCGGCGCATGCGTATTGGCGATCTCGATGTGCTGCGTCGCGATCCGCTTCAGGTCTTCATGAACCGTATTGCGGTCAGGCAGCGTCCGCCCGGGAGACCAGCGGCACGCGGCGGCCAGCGCGCGCTGCGCGACGACGGCCTGCCATTCCCCCTGGGCGACGACGGCCAGCATGCTGCCGTTGCGCACGATCCGTACGACGCCCGGCATCTTCAGGATCGCGGCTTCGTCGAACGACAGCAGTTTCGCGTCGTACACCGGCGGCATCACGACGCGTGCATGCAGCATGCCGGGCAGGTCCATGTCCTGCACGTAGCTGACGCCACCCGTGACCTTGTTCGGAATATCGACGCGCGGCAGCGACGTGCCGATCACGGCGAACGTCGCCGGCGGCTTCAGCGGCGAGGTCGGTGTCGCGGTGCGATGCAGGTCGACGGTGCGAACCGCGTCGCCATAGCGCATCGTGCGGCCGTCCGGCGCCTTGATGAGCGCATCGGCGACCGTGAGCGTGCGCGGATCGACGCCGAACTGCTTCGCCGCGCCGTCGACCAGCAGCGCGCGCACCTGCGCGGCCGCGTTCAGCAGCGCGGAGCCGCTGTCCGCCATCGTGTGGCTGCCGGCGGTCAGGCCCTCGTCCGGCGACGCGCCGGTGTCGGCGGTCAGGAACGTGATCAGCGAGGGCTTCATGTTCAGCTCCTCGGCCGCCACCTGCAGCAACGCGGTGCGCACGCCGGTGCCGAGCTCGACCTTGCCGGTAAACACGGTGACCTTGCCGTCGGGCGTGATCTTGATCCAGGCGTCCAGCAGCGGGTTGGTCTTGAGGCTGCCGGCCAGCGTCTCGGTAGCGCGCGATACATGGACGGCCGCGCCTTCGTCCGCGATCACGACCTGGGCGGTGGCGCGTGCGGCCGGTGCCAAGCTGAACGCGACGAAGAGCGCGCCGGAAACCATGAAGTGCCGGCGGCCTTCGTCGATGTCGTCGGGTGCGTTCATCAGATGCCCTTGCTGATCATGACCGGCGCGCCGGCCGGTTCCGGGTCCGGCAGGCCCGCGACCTGACGCACGGCCGCCAGGATCCGCAGGTGGGTGCCGCAACGACACAGGTTCGGTTCCATGTGGGTGCGCAGTTCGCGTTCGGTCGGTTTCGGGTTGCGTTCGAGCAGCGCCTGCGCGCGCATGATCATGCCGGCGATGCAGTAGCCGCACTGCGCCGCCTGATGATCGATGAACGCTTGCTGAAGCTTGCCCGGCCGCTCGGCGGTGCCGAGGCTCTCGATGGTCCTGACGCTGCGTGCGCCGATCGCGGCGACCGGGATCAGGCACGAGAACATCGGCTTGTCGTCGACGATGACGGTGCACGCGCCGCATTGTCCGAGGCCGCAACCGAACTTCGCGCCGTGCAGGTGCAGGTCGTTGCGCAGCGCATAGAGCAGCGGCGTGGACGGGTCGATGTCGAGCGTATGCCGCGCGCCATTCACGGTGAGGGTGATCATCGCGTGCGGTCCTCCTTTCTGAGTGTCGCGGCCAGGGATTCGACGCCGCTCCACGCGGGGCGATCGGAATACGTTTCGCGGATGTACGCGGCAAGATCCGCGATTTGCCGGTCGTCGTACTGGTCGAGGTATGACGGCATGTAGTTCAGCGTGTCCTCGCCATGCCAGCCGATACCGTTGAACATCATCTGGATCGCGTTGCGCGGCGTGTCGGCGGCGACCGCCGTGCTGAACGCGAGCGTCGGCCGCTCGCCGATCGATTGCATCGGCGCCGCCGGCCCGTGGCACTGCGCGCACGACGCCTGGAACAGCACCGAGCCGCGCTGGCCGGCGGGCGTCGTCGGGTTGTGTCCGGGGCCGGCCGTCGCGGGCCGCGCGCCGACGGGCTTCTGGATCGACAGGATGTAGGCGGCGATCGCCTCGACGTCTTCCGCGGGCACGGTCGCGAGATCGCGCGTGACGGGAAGCATCGGGCCGGCTGCCGCGCCATGCTCGCTCGCGCGGCCGGTGCGCAGATACGCGACCAGTTGCGCCTGCGTCCACGGGCGTGCCGCGTTGCCGAGCGTATTGAGCGGCGGCGCTTCCCATCCGTCGACGATGCCGCCGTCGAATGCCTTGCCCGCTTTCTCGCCGCCGATCGCATTCAGCGGCGAATGGCAGGACGCGCAGTGGCCGAGGCCGTCGACCAGCGCCTTGCCGCGATTCCACTGCGCGGATTGCGCAGGGTCCGGCGTGCTTGCGCCTTCGTGCAGGAACAGGACGTTCCAGAACGCGACGAGCGGGCGGAAGTTGAGCGGGAAGATTAGGTCGTTCTGCGGCGTGCTGGCTTGAACCGGCTCGCGGGTCATCAGGTACGCGTAGGCCGCCGCGATCTCGTCGTCGGACATCCGCGTGAAGTGGATGTACGGAAACGCGGGGTAGAGCGGATGCCCGTCCCGGGCGATGCCGCTGCGCAGCGCGCGCGAGAACGCGTCCCGCGACCAGCGGCCGATGCCGGTATCGGCATCCGGCGTGATGTTGGTCGCGTAGATCGTGCCGAACGGCGTCGCGAGCGGCAGCCCGCCGGCGAACGGTTTGCCGTCCTTCGCCGTATGGCAGACGACGCAGTCGCCGAGCGCGACCACGCGTGCGCCGGCTCGGACGAGTTGCGGATCGAACGACGCGCGTGCGGGCGGTTCGATCGGCGCGATCGACGGCCGGACCATGATGCCGACGGCGATCGCGAGCCCCGCGATCGCGACGCCGGTCGCACCGAGCCAGAGTCGTTTGTGCTTCATGCGTGCTCCACGCGAATCGGCCGGTCGTACCTGATTCGATGCGCGGGACAATGTGCGCCGGAAATCATTCGTCACTCCAGGAAGGGCGCCGACGCGCGGGCAAGCATCTGCACGACGGCTCGTGAAACCAGTCTACGTGTGCGCGCTCGCCATTTCCTGAAGCCGCGCTGAAACGTTCTGAACGCTCGAGTTCGCACGACGTGGCCAGTCCGTCCATCGCGTCGAGCGCGTGGGTGACCGGATTCGGGATGACCTGCCGAACCTGCGTGCGATTCGCCATCACGCGGATGGCGGCGCGGCGCGGGTCGACGCGCGGCGCGCCGTGCGGCGGCGTTACGCCTTCAGGAACGCGAGCAGTTCGGCATTGATGCGCGCCGCGTCGACGACGCACATGCCGTGCGCGCCGCCGGGGATGATCTTGAGCTGCGCGTGCTTCACGATCTTCGCGGACAGGCGCGCGGAATCGTCGATCGGCACGATCTGATCGTCGTCGCCGTGCAGGATCAGCGTCGGGACGTCGATCTTCTTCAGGTCCTCGGTGTAGTCGACCTCGGAGAATTCCTTGACGCACAGATACTGGCCATGGGCGCCGCCCATCATCCCTTGTGCCCAGAATGCGTCGATCGTGCCCTGCGACACCTTCGCATTGGGACGATTGAAGCCGAAGAACGGCACGGCGAGATCCTTGTAGAACTGCGAACGGTTCTCGGCGACGTTCTTGCGGATGCCGTCGAATACGTCCATCGGCAGGCCGCCGGGATTGGACGGCGATTTCACCATCTGGGGCGGCACGGCGCCGATCAGCACGGCCTTCGACACGCGCTTCGTGCCGTGACGGCCGATGTAGTGGGCGACTTCGCCGCCGCCGGTGGAGTGGCCGACGAGCGTCGCTTCGCGCAGGTCCAGCGCATTCATCAGCGCGGCGAGATCGTCCGCGTAGGTATCCATGTCATTGCCTTGCGACGGCTGGCTCGATCGGCCGTGACCGCGGCGATCGTGCGCGATCACGCGGTAGCCGTGCTGCACCAGGAACAGCATCTGCGGATCCCATGCGTCGGCGCACAGCGGCCAGCCGTGCGAGAACACGACCGGACGGCCGCTGCCCCAGTCCTTGAAATAAATCTGCGTACCGTCTTGCGTGGTGATCGTGTTCATCGGAGAGGTTCCTTGATGGGCGGAAGCGGCGTGTTTGGGTGCGGCTGCTGCGGCGGCGGCCGGCAGCGCGGCGGCTGCAACGGCGGTCGCGCCGGCAAGCAGCATGTCGCGGCGGCGTGCCGAGGGGACGGCGTCGAGGTCTGCGGGACGCATTGAAGCTCCTTGAACGTGCGGTGCAATGATGTCGTGTGGAATCGATGGTCCGGATCTGCCCGCATGCGGCACGCTCGCCGGCAGCCGGCGTGCGTTCGCGGTCGCGGGCCGGCAGGCGCCCGAGCGGAGCGAACGAACGTCGACGGGAGCCTAGCGCGGGGCCCTGCGGCGTGTACTGAAATTCGGCTGAATTTTCATGAACCGGCCGGGCGGCGGCGCGCGCGAGCAACGCCACCAGAACAATTAAGCATGGGGATCAAGACTCTTCAGCGGCCGCTCGCTATCGTCAGCATCAAGCCGTCCCGTCGCGGGTCGCTGCCGGTTCGCGCCAGCGCATGACGATCGTGATGCGCACGGATGCGAAACGTCCGAATCTCTCGCCACTTGCCTGGATACGCCGTCATGGACACATTCGATCGCTGGGAGCACGTGATGACGCTGCTCGATCCGTCGTCCGGCGCAAGCCGCTGCGCGTCGCTGAATCTTCGCGACCGGGATGCGGCGCGCCGCCGTCATCGCGACGACGTGCGCGGGGCGTCGATCGGTGGCGCACGTCGCCGGTGCGCGATCGTCGCGGTCGAGCGGCAGACCGATTCCTCGCTGCTGGTGTCGTGGAGCGACCCGACCCACTGCCGGTATGACGAGCAGCGCTGGATCAGTGCAAAGGCCCGCTCGCCGGGGCGCTGCGCACTGACCGGCCTGCCGATTCGCGCCGGCGATGCGATCTACAAGCCGCAGTGGCGCGGAGCGAAGCGTCCCGCGAATTGCTGGGAGGCGATCCTCGCGTCCGAGCTGGACCGATTCATCGTCAGGCTGTCCCGTTCCTGACCGGGAGCGGTGCGCCCATTCATCGGCGGCGGCTGGCGCTGCTGCCTTTTCTTCGCCAAGGAAGCTTCATGAGTACGTTCACGACACGCGACGGCGTCTCGATTCACTACAAGGACTGGGGCGCTGGGCGCCCGGTCGTGTTCATTCACGGCTGGCCGCTGAATGCGGACATGTGGGACGTCCAGATGCATCATCTGGCATCGAACGGTTTTCGCGGCATCGCGTACGACCGGCGCGGTTTCGGCCGGTCCGGCCAACCGTGGACGGGCTACGACTACGATACGCTGGCGGACGATCTCGCGACGCTGATCGAGACGCTCGGATTGCGCGACGTGACGCTCGTCGGCTTTTCGATGGGCGGCGGTGAGGTGGCCCGATACATCGGCCGGCACGGCACGCGCCACATTGCGAAGGCCGTCCTGATCGGCTCGGTGACGCCGCTCATCGCGCGGCGCGACGACCATCCGGACGGCGTCGACGTCGCGATGTTCGACGGCATTCGCTCGGCGATCGTGGCGGACCGCGCCGCGTTCTTCGAGTACTTCTGGCCGTTGTTCACCGGTTCGAACCGGGCGGATTCGACGATCTCGCGCGCCGCGCTCGACTGGACTTCGTTCATGGCGCTGCAGGCCGGATTGAAGGGCACGCTCGATTGCGTCCGCGCATTTTCCGAAACCGATTTCAGGGCGGATCTCGACAAATTCGACGTACCGACGCGCGTGATTCATGGCGACGACGACCAGACGGCGCCGCTCGCCCTGACAGGGGCGGCCACCGCCGCGCGCGTGCCGCACGCGACGCTGAGCATCTACGAAGGCGGCCCGCATGCGCTGTATCTGACACATGCACAACGATTGAACGACGAACTGCTGGCGTTCGTCAGTGCGTGACGGGGCGTGAGGGGGCGTGACGTAGCGTGACATATCGGGCGGCCAAGGCCGTCCGGCGCCCTTGCTGCGCACGTCTCGAACCGTGTGTTCAAATACGGGCCGGAACCGCGGCTCGCTCGAATTCCCGCGTCAATCGAATCGCGGAATAATCGTACGAAAACCAATTCATCGCTGAATGCCGGCTTCTCCGGTCGGGAATGAAGCGCGCCATGCCGTGCCATGCGCAGAAGATGCGAAGCCCGCCGATTTCAACGATTCAAAAAATTTGCTCATTCCATTCTGATAATTTGAATCATCATACGCAGCAAATGCCGTAGTATTGGTGTCAAATCGGTGTCGTTTCGACAGGCATCGATAAATGCCATCGATTAGACCCTCCCATGATCCGCATTGGAACGCTTCACGTTTTTCTAGACAGACGTGAAATTCGCGCGAACGGCGAACTGTTGCGCATCGGCAGCCGTGCATTCGAAATTCTCGAACTCCTGGTTCAGGCAAATGGCGCGCTGGTCTCGAAAGACGAGATCATGCAGCGCGTGTGGCCGCATACGTTCGTGGAGGAAAATAACCTGCAGGTGCATATCGCGTCGTTGCGCAAGGCGCTGGGCCAGGACCGGCATCTGATCGTCACGGTGCCGGGGCGCGGCTATCGGCTCGTCAGCGAACTCGCCGAAGGCGCGGCCTCCGTGCGCCCGGCGTCGTCCCGGCTCGCGCCCGCGCCGACCGCGCTCGTGGGGCGGGAGCAGATGGTCGCCGATGTCCTCGCGGCGCTCGACGCGTCGCGCGTCGTGACGCTGGTCGGGGCGGGCGGCATCGGCAAGACGCGCGTCGCGATCGAAGCCGCGATCCGTGCCGAGGCGCACTTTCCGGATGGTGCGGCGTTCGTGTCGCTGGCGACGGTTGCGGGCCCGCAATTCGTCCCCGCCGCGCTGGCGGACGCGCTGGACATCGCGCTGCCGGCCCGCTCGCTGACGCTCGAAGCGGTGCTGTCGAGCGTCGCGCATCGCAGGATGTTGCTCGTGCTCGACAATTGCGAGCATCTGCTTGATGCAGCCGCGCGAATCGCCGCCGTGTTGACCGAGTCCGATACCGGGCTGCGCGTGCTGGCGACCAGCCGCGAGGCGCTTCGCATCCACGGCGAGCGACAGTGCCCGGTGCCACCGCTCGAGGTCGGCGACGAAGGTGCCGACGCAGCCGACACGCTGGGCGCAAGCGCGGTGCAATTGTTCGCGGCACGCGCGTGCGCCGCCGATCCGCGTTTTCCGCTCGACGAACGCAGCGTGTCCCTGATGGCGTCGGTTTGCCGACATCTCGACGGCCTGCCGCTGGCGATCGAGCTGGCCGCCGCCCGTGCGGCCGTGCTCGGCATCGACGTACTGGCCGATCATCTCGACGACCATTTCCGGTTGCTGACCGGTGGCTTTCGCACGGCATTGCCACGCCACCGGACGCTGCAGGCCATGTACGACTGGAGCTACCGCTTGCTGGGGGACAAGGAGCGCGTGCTGTTGCGCTGGCTCGGCGTGTTCCGCGACGGTTTTTCGATCGAGGCGGTGCGGGACATCGTCGGCACGAAGGGGCTCGCCGATGCGGACCTGCTCGACACGATCGCCGGCCTTGTGTCGAAGTCGCTCGTCAACGTCGAGAATGCGCACGGCGTGCCACGCTACCGGTTGTTGACGACGACGCGCGCCTATGCGCTGCAGCAGCTCGCGAACAACGGCGAATGCGCGGCCGCCGCGCTCGCGCACGCGAACTACTTTCTTACGTTGTTCACGCTGGCGCCCGGCGGCGGCGATGCGTCGCCGGCCGAAGCGCGGCTCGATCTGGTGCGCCGCGAACTCGGCAATCTGCGCGCGGCGCTCGACTGGGCATTTTCGCCGAACGGCCACGCGGAGACCGGCATCGCGCTGGCGGCCGTGGCGGTGCCGTGCCTGGTGGGCCTGTCGCTCGTGGACGAGTGTCGCGAACGCGCGCGCGTGGCGCTCGATGCGATGCGCGATCTGGATGCGACGCCGGCCCGAGACGATGCGCGCAAGCGCCTGCTGGCCGCGTATACCGCGGCGCTCGCGCATGGCGCCGGATCGAGCCGGGGCGTCCACGACGCGTGGCCCGAAGCGAACCCATTCGCGTGCGAGACAGGCGACGAACCGTAACGACGCGCGCGGCCGGCGCAATCACGACGTTCGGTGCGATGCGGCGGTCCGGACGCGTGACCCGGGAAGGAAATGAAGTGCGTTCGCGATCCGTTCGGCCGACACGGCGGGATCACTGGCGGGATCACGCAAGCGCGATGAACCGGTCGACGAGATCGGGGCGATCGAGCTGCTCGACCCACCAGCGCAACGCACGGCCGGCTTCGTCGCTGCGCCACGCCATGTAGCAATGCGTCGTGTCGCGCATGCCGGTCACCTGGCGGGCGACGAGCTTGCCCTGGGCGATCGCGCGCGCCGCGATGCAGTCCGGCAGCGTGCCCACGGCGAGTCCTTCGCACTGCGCGGCCAGTTTTGCCGCGAGGGTAGGTACCGCGAGCGTCGGCTGCCCGGCATCGACGGCGACCGAGCGCGGCTGCAGCTCGCGAGACGTGTCGCTGATGACGGCGCCGCGATGCTCGACGATCGACGCCATCGACAGCGGTTCGGGCAAGGCCGCGAGCGGATGGGCGGGCGCGACCGCGAACACGTGCGTGAGCGTGCCGATCGGCCGCGTGACGATGCCCGGCAGCTCCGGCGGCTCGCCCGTCGCGCCGACGACGAGATCCGCGCGGCGCGCAACCAGCGCGTCCCAGGTACCGCCGAGGACTTCGGTCGAGAGCCGCAGCCGCGTATCCATTTCGAGCCCGTAGAACGCATGCACGCAAGGCCATAGCGCGTCGAACGGCAGGATCTCGTCGATACAGATGCGCAGCTCGGTTTCCCAGCCTTGCTGCGCGCGCTGCGCCTTGAGTTCGAGCTGTTCGGCCGCATGCAGGAGCCGTCGGCCTTCTTCGACGACGACGCGACCCGCATGGGTGAGCTTCGCACGGCGTCCGCTGCGGTCGAACAGTGCGACGCCGAGGTCGCCCTCGAGCTTTTGCACGAGGTAACTCAGGGCCGACGGTACGCGATGCAGCAGTTCCGCGGCTTCGGCGAACGTGCCGGTGCGGTCGATCGCGTCCAGCGCTTCGAGCGCTTCGAATGACAGCTTCATGATGGATTTCACAGGCGGGGCGTCGGGCTGTCATGTTAACGCCGTGAGCCCCTTTGTCCAGTCAATAGCGGTCCGTCACGTCGGCGTCGACTCGTGGTGCTTCGCCGCGGCGTTGGAGGGCTGCGCGCCGGGCAGGGAGCCGAACATGTGCTGCGTGCACTTCGCCTCGCTCCATGCGGCCTTCAGGTGGATGCCCGCGAGCATCCGGCGTGCGACTGGCAGGATCTGTTCGCCGGCCAGGATGCCCAACAGGCCGGCCAGCGCAATGGTGGGCGGCGCGGGCGCTTGCACGCCAATCAACGCGTAGACGGCGCCGGCGAGAATGCCGGCCAATAGCGACGAAACGTACGGTTTCATAATATAAATTGAAGTGGATGACAACCGTGTGGACGGATGCGAATAAATCCCCGTCGATGAACCGACGAAGTCGAAAAAGAGCCTATCAGGTCATCGCTGGAGCGGCGCGAAAATTCAACCGATTTAAGATCTTTTAAGAATTCGTTTGTCGGATGTTTTTGAACAGAACGATTAATTGGCATTGCTTCAAGTTTCCGTGTTGAATGGCAGGCGTTGGCAGGAAAAACCTCCCAGCACAGCACATCGGGCCCCCCGGCTTGCCGGCGAGGCAGGCTTTATTTTTCTCCACGTCAAAGGACATGACCGCCATGAGCAACCCGAAACTTGAAGTACTCACTCCGCAGAACAGCCAGCTGATCTTCATCGACCAGCAGCCGCAAATGGCGTTCGGCGTGCAGTCGATCGATCGCCAGGTGCTGAAGAACAACGTCGTGGGCCTGGCGAAGGCCGCGAAGGTATTCAACATCCCGACGACGATCACGACGGTCGAAAGCGACAGCTTTTCGGGGCATACCTACCCCGAGCTGCTCGACGTGTTCCCGAACCAGAAGACGCTCGAACGCACGTCGATGAACTCGTGGGACGACCAGAAGGTGCGCGACGCACTGGCCGCGAACGGCCGCAAGAAGGTGGTCGTGTCGGGCCTGTGGACCGAAGTCTGCAACACGACGTTCGCGCTGTGCGCGATGCTCGAAGGTGACTACGAGATCTACATGGTCGCCGACGCCTCGGGCGGCACGTCGCAGGCCGCGCACGACATCGCGATGCAGCGCATGGTGCAGGCCGGCGTGGTGCCGGTCACGTGGCAACAGGTTCTGCTCGAATGGCAACGCGACTGGGCGCGCCGCGACAGCTACGACGCGGTGATGGCGATCGCGAAGGAGCATTCGGGCGCATACGGGATGGGCGTCGACTACGCGTACACGATGGTCCACAAGGCACCGCAACGCACCGCGACGCCGCACGAGTCGATTCCGCCCGTGCCGGCGAAGTAACGCGGACAGTTGAAACTGTCGATGCCGCCGGGGTGTGCTCGATGAGCGCGCCGCGGCGGTGATACGTCAATGCGGGCGGCGTGACGCGATTCATCCGCGGAGGCCGCCCGCGGAGCGTTTGCAGGGCATGCGCCCGCATTCCAATTTGTTCGAGAGATTGATTGTATGGAACCTTATCTGGTTTCCCTTGGTGCGGGCCTGCTGATAGGCGTGATCTACAGCGCTATCAAGGTTCGCTCTCCCGCACCGCCGCTGATTGCCCTGGTCGGGTTGCTCGGCATGTTGATTGGCGTGCAGGCGATCCCCGCCCTCAAGCAGCTCATCGGCCTTTGATCGAAGTGAGGTGACGCATATGACCGCAACCGATACTCAACCGGATCTGATCCTGCACAACGGGCGCATCACGACGCTCGATCGTGCGAACCCTGTCGCCG
>NZ_JAWRYD010000004.1:0-348503 GCF_046534765.1 Burkholderia sp. SIMBA_062 | reverse complement strand
TGGCCTACGGCTACCGCGACAGCGCTTACTTCTTCCTCAAGATCAAGGCCGCCTATCCCGGTAATCCGTGAAGAACCATTTTTTTGTGGGACGGCAAAGCGAGCGCGTGCCGTTCCGGCCGCGGGGATTCGTATTCGTCGAGCGTTGGGAGGAGTGAGGCTGCGTTGGCCGCCCATGCGCATTCGCCGCACAATCTGGCTCGCCGCGGAGCGATCGATCGTTCCGGGATTCGCGCGCTGTGGAGGTTCGTGTGAGCGGGGCGGCGCGGCCGGACGTGTTGCCGGCCGCTGTTGCCCGTCAGTGTGACGTGCTGGGTACGTCGAGAATCAGGATGATCGTCCAGTCGGCATCACCGTCGTGATGATACTGGCGCTCGGCGACGATGAACGGTTGCTGCTTGCCTTGCGGGCCGAGGAAAAGCACGTCGCCCTCCATCGGCAGGCACTCGATCGGCGGCAGTGCGAGGAAGGCGTCGGTCGAGCCGCGCGGCATCAGTTGCTTGATCTTGCGAGTGGCTTCTTCGGTCCACTCGATGTCGAGTTGAATGTTGCTCATGCTGTCCTCCGCACCGGGGTGCGCACGGGTGGAAAATTTCGGTGCGCGACTTTAGCACAGCGCGCAGGCGCCGCAACCAAAAAAGCCGAACCCGGTTGCCCGGATTCGGCTTTTCGCTTGTGCGGTGCCGCCGAACTTACTGGCTGGCAGCTTCTGCCGGAGCGGCCTTCTTGCCGGCCTTCTTCGCTGCCTTGTGATGCGTCGCCTTCTTGACGTGGTGATGCTCTTCCTGCGCCGCCGGCTGTGCAGCCTCGGCTGCCTGCTGCTGTTGCAGTGCCTGTGCGCGCTGCTCGATCTCGGCGATCTTTGCCGGATCGGTGATGGTCTGGATTTGCGTGCTCTCTTGCGCATACGCTGCGCCAGTCAGCGCCGACATCGCGACCAGAATAGCCAGGGACGTCTTCTTCATTGCTTTACCTCCGCTAAGTGGTGATGAACCCGAATGTTGCCGTTTTGTCTGGCGACTGCAATCGAGTGCGTGTCGAGTGTAACAAAAGTGACGGATCAATGTGCACCGGATCGCGGCGCAGTGCAAGGCCCCGTTGAAGTCGCGCAACACTTCATGCGTTCCGTCACGCGCCTGCCATGCCGGGGCGGCACCGTCGTACCGTCAGAACCAGCCGAGCCATCGATAGACGTGGAATTGCGCGATGCCGACCAGCTCGTGCAACGCCCGGTTCGCGTTTTCCAGGTTGTCCCTGCGGGGCAGCCAGCCCATCCGAGCGCGCCGGCGGTTCGAATAAACGGGCTGCGGATCGATACCGAAGTGGCGGAAATCGAGCAATGCACGGCGCATCTGGTAAGACGACGCGACGAGAATGCGCGTGTCGTCATGTTGTGAGCGTAGTATAGAAGCAGTGAATTTCGCATTTTCGTAGGTCGTACGGCTGTTCGGCTCGAGCACGAGGTCGGCGGGAGCGACGCCTTCCTCCACCAGCCGGCGCCCGTAGACGGCCGCCTCGGTTTCGCCGTGATGTTGCGGGTCGCCGCCCGACATCACCACGGTGCAGCGGGTGGCCTGCTGCAGGCACGTGCGGTAGAGCGCTGCGGTCTTGCGGATGCGCGCTTCGCCGTCGGGCGGCACGCGCAGGCCGGTTTCGTCGCGCCGCGTGCCGATGCCGAGGATGATCAGCGTGGTCCGGCCATGCATGTCGGGGCGCTCGACCGGCGTAACACCGGCCTCGCTCCACGCGATGAGCGGCGCCGCGAGCCAGCCTGTCGCGAGCAGCCAGAACACCGCGACGCCGGCGATTGCGATCTGTCGCCGCCGCTTGCGGCAGAGCATGAAACAGATGAAGAGAAGTACAAATGAATCGAACAGAATCAATTTGATTGGGGTATGGTGTCTTTTTATGGACGGCTGACGATCTGGCCCTAACGCGACGCCGAACGTCGGCCTCCGGAATCGGTGGCGGTATCGGCGGGCGGAGCTCCCGCCCGGCGCGCCGCTTCGCATTGTCGCTGCACTTTAAGAAAGAATCGAGAT
Organism: Burkholderia sp. SIMBA_062; assembly: GCF_046534765.1. NCBI lineage: Bacteria > Pseudomonadati > Pseudomonadota > Betaproteobacteria > Burkholderiales > Burkholderiaceae > Burkholderia > Burkholderia sp. SIMBA_062. Next base: position 346,462 of record NZ_JAWRYD010000004.1, on the reverse strand, counting down.
GGCCACGTATTCCAACGAAGCGGTGCTCGACGCATTGAGACGAGTGCAGTACCGCCAGGTACCGTGGGCGCGCCGCCCGGGCGTGTTCGAGTATCTCCGGTCGCTAGGACTGATGGACACGGTCAGGCAGAAGACCGTTGCTCCCGCACCGGGTTTTCATGCTCCGGTCGACATCGCGGTGCTGACCGACAACGGTCGAGCCGAATGCGCGCGCCTCGAGCGCGACGAGAAATTACTTTCCTGGACCGATCGCCGTATGGACGACTACGCATTGAGCGAAGCCAGCGCCGTGGCGATTCTCGAAAGCCGCCTGTAGCGGCGCGCGCCTGTCCTCGCGCACCCATCCGCGCGACACGCCGAAAAAAAGCCCGTATCGCGAGGATACGGGCGTACCGGATACTTTTGCTGTTGCCACGCTGTGCTCATGGCAACGAATGTGACTCGTCGCATATCGAGCAGTTCCCGAATCGGGGAATTTTCTTTGACGAAAACCCGCCTGTTGCCGAACTACGGATGACGCGGCAGCTCGGATGGCTGCGAGCCGATGCGCGCACGCGCGTTGCTGGCAATGTCGCCGCGCAGATCGCCGCGCGGCACGGTCTGCCGGTTGGGCGACGTGGCGGGCGGTTGCTGGCGAAGGGTGTTCCGGTGCTCTTGCTGGCGGTGAGGGGGCTTGCCGTGATCGTCGGCGCGAGCGGGGGCGGTCAGCGCCAGCGAAATGACAATGCCGCATGCGACGAGCAGTGACATTGGTTTCATGGCGGGGGCTCCCTTCAAGCCGCCGGCGCAGCTTGTTGATATGACGCTAAGGTAAGCGCGGGAGTGCAGGTTTGCTGTAAATAATAGTAAAGAGATGTATCGCAGCACGACAGCGGTGATCGACGACGACGCGAGCGCCGCGCAATGAACGAGGCGCCGAAAGAAACCGGGCGGCCGAAGCCGCCCGATCGAGCATGCGTTACGCCATCTTCACGGGGGCGCGCCAGGATTCCGGATTGGTCCAGAAGGCGCCGCGCAGCCGGTCGCGGCTCGGCGGTGCAGGCGGCTTTGCCGCGCTTGCTCCGATGCGACCGCGCAATGAGATCTGGCGGCCGCTCGTGCCGAGTCGCTTGACGATTTCGGCGAGCGTACCGTCTGCCTGCCATTCGTCGAAGCGACGGCGGCAGGTCGGCGGCGACGGATAGCGGCCCGGCAGCTTGGACCAGCCTTCACCCGTCGACAGTACCCACAGCACGGCATTGACCACCGAACGGGCCTCCACGCGGGGACGGCCGCGCCGTTCGCTTCGTGCGGGTTCCGAGCAAAACAGACCCTCGACCAGCGCCCACTCGTTATCTCTCAAATCGTCGAACAGCATCATGTCCTCACCTCAGCGAAGCTAACTCCGGTGCGCTGCCCTGCGCCGCGCACTCTTCAGGCACTCGAGCGTCGAGTGCCGGGTGGGGGCGTCCGGTTGGCCGGCAGCGGCGTTTCTGCCTTCCCGTCCGACGGAAACCTGCGCCCTGTGCGTCAGATAAAGCACGATGTGTGCCACGTCGGAGGCGATTCCCTCGAGAGCCGCTTGGCAGCGGGCTAACGGCTAAGTCAGCTAGGGGCGTATAAGACGCCAAAATAACCCGGCAGCAAATCGGGACAATCACCAATCTTGTGCAATTCGCCCGTGCCGCGTGCGTTCTCGCGAATATTGCACCGCAGCGAAACATGGGCGGTCGATGCCGGATTCGCACATCGAAGCATGTTTCGCGCATTAAAATCGCGCATCGGTATCCACGATTGATGAGGTGAGGGGATGAACGTTACGCTGCGCCAGCTTCGCGTCTTCATCGAGGTTGCGCGGCTCAGGAGCTTCAGCCGCGCGGGCGACGAGATTGGACTCACGCAGTCCGCGGTAAGCCGTTGCGTGCGCGAGCTCGAGACCGAGCTCGGGCTGAAGCTCATCGACCGGACGACGCGCGACGTGCAGTTGACCGATGTCGGGGCAAACCTGATCGCGAGCGTGTCCCGCCTGATCGACGATCTCGACGACACGCTGCGCGAGATTCGCGAGATCGGCGAGCAGCGGCGGGGGCGCGTGATCGTCGCCGCAAGCCCGACGATCGCGTGCCGGCTGATGCCGCGTGTCGTCGCGTCGTGCGAGCGCCAGTTCCCGTTCGTCACGCTTGGTTTGCGCGACGACGTGCAGAGCGACGTGCTGCGCAAGGTGAAGTCGAGCGAGGTCGATTTCGGCGTCGTCATCGGGCCGCTCACCGTTGCCGATCTCGTGTGCGAACCGTTGATGACCGATTCGTTCTGCCTGGTCGCGCGCGCCGATCATCCGCTTGCGGCGCGGCCCGAGGTGCCGTGGACGGCACTCGACGGGGAGCGCCTCGTGCTGCTCGACCATGCGTCCGGAAGCCGGCCGCTGATCGACGCTGCGCTGGCCGCCCATCAGGTGAATGCGACGGTCATGCAGGAACTCGGGCATTCGGCAACGGTATTCGGGCTCGTCGAGGCCGGCGTCGGCGTAAGCGTGCAGCCATGGCTGTCGCTGCCGCTGCCGGCGGGATCGACACTGGTCGCACGGCCGCTGACGCCGCGTACCGAGCGCACCGTCGAGCTGGTGCGCCGCCGCGACCGGTCGCTGTCGCCCGCCGCGCAGGCGATCTGGGAGCTCGCGCGCCAGATGCCGGCGCGGGCGGAGGACCTTGACTGAGGGTGCGGATCCGGCGCGCACGCCGGTACACTACGCGGATCGTGTTCGACGATGGCGGTTCTATGACGCATTCCGCGGATGTCGGCCCGGCGACGGGCGCGCCGGCGGCACGCGGCGCAGTCCATGCGCTGCGTCCGTCGCTGATCAGGGAAGTGGCGAATGCCGGCTTCGACGTGCCCGGCCTCCTGCCGTTCTGGTTCGGCGAGTCCGATCGCGTGACGCCGGCATTCATTCGCGACGCGGCCGCGGCGGCGCTGCGCGACGGCGCAACCTTCTATACGCAGAACCTCGGCACCGTCCCGCTGCGCCGCGCGATCGCGGGCTACGTGAGCGCGCGTCACGGCGCGACGCCGGTCGATACGGTCGCCGTGACGAGTTCGGGCGTGAGCGCGCTGATGCTCGCTGCGCAACTGCTGGTCGGTCCGGGTGATCGCGTCGTCGCGGTCACGCCCCTCTGGCCGAATCTCGTCGAAATCCCGAAGATCCTCGGTGCGCAGGTCGAATGCGTGCCGCTCGGCCATGGCGATGCGGGCTGGCGGCTCGATGTCGACCGGCTGCTCGCGGCGCTGACGCCCGACACGCGGATGCTGTTCGTCAATTCGCCGAACAATCCGACCGGCTGGACGATGTCCCGTGATGACCAGCAGGCCGTACTCGCGCATTGCCGACGTCACGGCATCTGGGTGGTCGCCGACGAGGTGTACGAACGACTCGCGTTCGGTGCGGCCGGCGCGCCGTCGTTCCTCGATATCGCGTCGCGCGACGAACGGCTGATCGTCGTGAATTCATTCTCGAAGGCTTGGGCGATGACGGGCTGGCGGCTCGGATGGCTGGTCGCGCCGGCACCGGTCATGGGCGATCTGTCGAAGCTGGTCGAATACAACACGTCGTGCGCCCCCGGTTTCATCCAGGCCGCGGGCGAAGTCGCGCTGCGCGATGGCGAGCCGTTCGTTCAGTCCTTCGTCGCGGCGCTGCGCGACGCGCGTGACCATCTGGTCGCCGCGCTGCGCACGCTGCCGGGCGTCGACGTGCCGCCTCCGCCGGGTGCGATGTATCTGTTCCTGCGCTTGCCCGGCGCGGAACACAGTCTCGCGTTCTGCAAGTCGCTGGTGCGTGAGACAGGGCTCGGACTGGCGCCGGGGCGTGCGTTCGGCCCGGAGGGGGAAGGGTTCGTGCGCTGGTGCTATGCATGCGATCCGGTGCGGCTCGATGCGGGCGTCGAGCGCTTGCGCCGCTTCCTCGCGCGCGGCGCGGGCTCGCGCTGAAGCGGGGGCGGAGCGGCCGGAGGCCTGCGGAGCGGCGGGCCGTACGGCTCATCTTTACGCACCGGGCGATTTTGCGTAATATGGCGCTCAGTCACGCGGTTCCGTCGTTGAGCCGTGCTGTTCCGTCCGGTTTGGGCCTGGCTTGAAGTTGGTTCGCCGCCCCCGGTTCGTGCTCCCATCAATATGACCGATCAGAATCGGGCGAGCGCGTCTTCCGTTACTTTCGTCTGTTTGTTGATCCGGTTCGTTTGACCACAGGGTCTGGCCTAGCTGCATGAATACCCAAGAGGCGAAGATCGTCCTCGAGACTGCTTTGATCTGCGCGCAGGAACCGCTGAAGCTCGGCGATTTGCGCAAGCTCTTTGCCGACGGCGTGTCGGCTGACACGGTCCGCACGTTGCTCGAAGATCTGAAACAGGATTGGTCCGGCCGCGGTGTCGAACTGGTGGCGCTGGCAACCGGATGGCGCTTTCAGAGCAAGCCGGCGATGCGTCACTACCTGGATCGACTGCATCCCGAGAAGCCGCCGAAATATTCGCGCGCGGTGCTCGAAACGCTCGCGATCATTGCGTATCGGCAACCCGTCACGCGCGGTGATATCGAAGAGATTCGCGGCGTCACGGTCAATACGCAGGTGGTCAAGCAGCTCGAGGACCGCGGCTGGATCGAGGTGATCGGGCATCGCGACGTGCCGGGGCGTCCGGCGCTGTATGCGACGACCAAGCAGTTCCTCGACGATCTCGGCCTGAAGGCGCTCGACGACCTGCCCGCGCTCGAGGAGCCCGCCGCGAACATCGAGGCCGTGCTGCTCGCGCAGCAGGCGATGGACTTCGACGGCGATGCGGTGGTGGTGGAAGCAGTGCAGGAAGCCGGCGAAGCGGCGGCCGACGAACCGCAAGCGCAGCCTGACGAATTGCCGGGCGACGCGGCGACGGACGTCGCGTCGACGCACGAAATACCGAACCGCGATACGCTGGAAGCTGATCGCGTTCAAACCGAACAGGGCGGCGCCGAAGCAGCGCCGGCCGGCGGGCAGTCCGAGCCGCCGCGCGCGGAGTGGAACGAGGAAGATCGCAAGCCGGCCGCCGACGCGGTTGCCGGAGACGCAGCGGTGGCGGTCGGCGACATGCCGGGCGAGGCTGGACACGCCGGCGCCACACGATCCGGTCCCGCGGACGGCGAGATGCTGGACGATACGTCCGACAGCCTCGCCGATGCCATACGCAGTGCCAGTGCGCCCATCGGCGCCGACGCGCTGCCGGACGACGAAGCAGAACCCGAACAGCGCCGCGCCTGATCGCGGCCGACTTCTTGCCGCGCCCGCGCCGGGCGCGAGACCTGACATTTTGAGGTTGTTTTGACAGATATCCACGATATTGAATCGTCCGCGCCTGCCGTGCAGGCCGCGCGTGCCGACGATGCGCCGGAGCAGGACGCTCCGGCCGCGGGTGGTGACGAGCGTCCCCGCCGCGGCCTGCGGCGCGGTCCGCGCAGCCTGATCGCGCGTCGCCGCGCGGCGGCCAAGTCGAAGGGCGCCGATGGCGAGTCGCAGGACGGCGAAGGCGCAGACGCGCAGCCCGCCGAGGCCGCCGAAGCGCAGCCCGCACGCGCACCGCGCAAGGAAGGCGCGGCCAAGGGCGGCCGCAAGCCGGCCGCCAGGCGTGAAGGTGCAGCCAAGGGTGCACCGGGCGGACAAGGCGGCCAGTCGCGGCGTGGCGGCCCGGCGAAAGCCGAGGGCGGCGCGGCGAAGGCCGACGGCGATGCAGCGTCGCAGGACGATCTGTTCGCCTATGTGACGTCGCCGGCCTTCGACGCGGACAACTCCGCGGGCGGCAGCGGCGTGCGTGCACCGATGCTGCGCCGCGGTCGCACCCAGCCGACGAACAAGCGCGTGTTGTCGCCGGACGACGACGCGCCGAAGCTTCACAAGGTGCTCGCGGAAGCCGGCATGGGCTCGCGCCGCGAAATGGAAGAGCTGATCGTCGCCGGCCGCGTGTCGGTGAACGGTGAGCCCGCGCACATCGGCCAGCGCATCATGCCGACCGACCAGGTCCGCATCAACGGCAAGCCGGTCAAGCGCAAGCTGCCGAACAAGCCGCCGCGCGTGCTGCTGTACCACAAGCCGACGGGCGAGATCGTCAGCCATGCGGATCCGGAAGGTCGGCCGTCGGTGTTCGATCGCCTGCCGCCGATGAAGACGGCGAAATGGCTCGCGGTGGGCCGCCTCGACTTCAACACCGAAGGTCTGCTGATGCTGACCACGTCGGGCGATCTCGCGAACCGCTTCATGCATCCGCGCTACAGCGTCGAGCGCGAGTATGCGGTGCGTGTCGTCGGCGAACTGTCCGAAGGGATGCGGCAGAAGCTGCTGCATGGCGTCGAGCTCGATGACGGCCCGGCGAACTTCCTGCGCATCCGCGACGGCGGCGGCGAAGGCACGAACCACTGGTATCACGTTGCGCTGGCCGAAGGCCGCAACCGCGAAGTGCGCCGTATGTTCGAAGCGGCCGGCCTGATGGTGAGCCGCCTGATCCGTACGCGCCACGGTCCGATCCCGCTGCCGCGCGGCCTGAAGCGCGGTCGTTGGGAAGAGCTCGACGAGGCGCAGGTGCGCAAGCTGATGGCGACCGTCGGTCTGAAGGCGCCGTCCGAGGAAAAGGGCACGCGCGGTGGCAGTGGGCCGGCCGAGCGCCGCCAGCCGGATCCGATGCAGACGTCGATGGGCTTCATCAGCCGTGAGCCGGTGCTGACCACGCATGGTCAACTCGACCAGCCGCGTCGCGGTGGCGGTCGGCGCGGCGGCCCGGGCCTGCCGGGCCTGAGTGGCTACGGCAGTCTGCCGGTTTCGCCGTCGGGCCATGGCAATCGCTCGGGTGGCGGTCGCGATGTCGACGGCAATCGCGCGTCGTATGGCGCGGGTCCCAAGCGTGAAGGCGGCGCGGGTGGCAAGCGTGGCGGCGGCAAGGGCGGCGGCAATCGCAACCCGAACGGCAATCGCGCCGAAGGCGCCGGCAACGCCGGTGGTGGTGCGCGCGGCGGCCAGCGCCCCCAGCGCAATCGCTCGCGCGGTCGCTGAGCGTTTCTGGCGGACGGCGGCGTGACGCCGCCGGTGCGCCGGCGAAATCGGCGTGAATCCGGTTTGGTCGGCACGTGCGTTGCGCGACCTGCTTTTGACTGTATATATATCGCGCTGCCGGATTGTGCCTGCTCGGACAGTCCGGTTTCGCATTTTTGGTCGGTAAATGCGGGCTGGGCGCTGCTTTTACCGGCTGGCTTGGCGTTTGCGCCAAAAAACGCTATAATCGCGGAGTCGCTGGGCGTACGGATTCAATGTGCGGCTCAGGTGCGACCACCAGTAAGAAGATGGGCGTTCCGCCCATTTTTTTTTGCTGAAACGGTTAGGCATCTCGGGTAGCGCTTCCTGCGCCGGCTAAGGCGCGCGCCCGCGGGTGTAATCGCGAGCGGCGGGCGCGAACACCTGAGAGGACACTGTGCAACTGACGGAACTGATAGAAACCACGGTCACCGGGCTCGGCTACGAGCTGGTGGATCTCGAGCGCACCGGGCGCGGCATGCTTTGCATCTATATCGATCAGCTTGCCGGCATCTCGCTCGAAGATTGCGAAAAGGTCACGCGTCAGCTCCAGCACGTCTTGACGGTCGAAAACATCGATTACGAACGGCTCGAAGTCTCGTCTCCGGGGCTCGACCGCCCGTTGAAGAAACTGGCCGACTTCGAGCGCTTCGCCGGCAGCGAAGTTTCCGTGACCTTGAAAAAGCCGCTGGACGGGCGCAAGACGTACCGGGGCATTCTGCACGCGCCGAATGGCGAAACGATCGGTTTGGAATTTGAGGGGAAGAAGGGCGAGGCGGCCATGCTGGATTTCACGCTGGCAGACATCGACAAAGCCCGCCTGATTCCGCAAGTTGACTTTAGGAGCCGCAAATAATGAGTCGCGAAGTGTTGATGCTGGTGGATGCGCTGGCGCGCGAGAAAAACGTCGACAAGGATGTGGTGCTGGGCGCCCTCGAGGCTGCGCTCGCGTCCGCTTCCAAGAAGCTGTTCGACGAAGGCGCCGAAATCCGCGTCCATATCGATCGCGAAAGCGGCGAGCACGAAACCTTCCGTCGCTGGCTCGTCGTTCCCGACGAGGCAGGCTTGCAGGAGCCGGATCGCGAGATCCTGCTGTTCGAAGCGCGTGAGCAGAATCCCGACGTCGAAGTCGGCGAATTCGTCGAGGAGCCGGTGCCGTCGATCGAGTTCGGCCGTATCGGCGCGCAGGCCGCCAAGCAGGTGATCCTGCAGAAGGTGCGCGATGCCGAGCGCGAGCAGATCCTGAACGACTACCTCGAGCGCGGCGAAAAGATCATGACGGGCACGGTGAAGCGCCTCGACAAGGGCAACTTCATCGTCGAATCGGGCCGCGTCGAAGCGCTGCTGCGCCGCGACCAGCTGATTCCGAAGGAAAACCTGCGCGTGGGCGACCGCGTGCGTGCGTACATCGCGAAGGTCGACCGCACCGCGCGCGGCCCGCAGATCGAACTCTCGCGCACGGCGCCCGAGTTCCTGATGAAGCTGTTCGAGATGGAAGTGCCGGAAATCGAGCAGGGCCTGCTCGAGATCAAGGCTGCCGCTCGCGATCCGGGCGTGCGCGCGAAGATCGGCGTGATCGCCTACGACAAGCGGATCGATCCGATCGGTACCTGCGTCGGCATCCGCGGCTCCCGCGTGCAGGCCGTGCGCAACGAGCTTGGTGGCGAAAACATCGACATCGTGCTATGGTCCGAGGATCCCGCCCAGTTCGTGATCGGCGCGCTCGCGCCGGCAGCCGTCCAGTCGATCGTCGTCGATGAAGAAAAGCACTCGATGGACGTCGTCGTCGACGAGAACGAGCTGGCTGTCGCGATCGGCCGCAGCGGTCAGAACGTTCGCCTCGCCGGCGAATTGACCGGCTGGCAGATCAACATCATGACGCCGGACGAATCCGCCCTGAAGCAGGGTGAAGAGCGCGATCGACTGCGTGCGCTCTTCATGGCACGTCTCGACGTCGACGAAGAAGTTGCCGATATCCTGATCGACGAAGGCTTCACGAGCCTCGAAGAGATCGCTTACGTGCCGCTCAACGAAATGCTCGAAATCGAGGCGTTCGACGAGGACACCGTGCACGAGCTGCGCAACCGCGCACGCGACGCACTGTTGACGATGGCGATCGCGAACGAAGAAAAGGTCGAAAACGCAGCGCTGGATTTGAAGGGCCTCGACGGCATCACGCCGGAGTTGCTCGCAAAGCTGGCCGAACACGGCATGCAGACGCGGGACGATCTCGCCGAGTTGGCTGTGGATGAACTGGTCGACATGACCGGGATGGAAGAGGATGCCGCTAAGGCGTTGATCATGAAAGCACGTGAACATTGGTTCCAGTGAGAAATGACCATGGCGCACTGATTTGATGGCGGCCGTATGGCCTGACCCGATGCTAACCGCAAGGAATCGGTCCTTGCACTAAGAGGAATGAATGGCGAGTAACAACGTAGCCCAATTTGCCGCGGAACTGAAAATGCCTGCTGGTGTGCTGCTCGAACAGCTGCAGGCAGCGGGCGTCCAGAAAGCGAGTGAAGACGATGCGCTGTCCGAGGCGGACAAGGCGCGTCTGCTCGATCATTTGCGCAAGTCGCACGGCGCAACCGACGGCGACAAGCGCAAGATCACGCTGACCCGCAAGCATACGTCGGAGATCAAGCAATCTGACGCGACGGGCAAGGCTCGCACCATTCAGGTCGAGGTCCGCAAGAAGCGTACGTTCGTCAAGCGCGACGACGTGGCCGAGGGTGCGGAGCAGGGTCAGGCGCAGGTCGCCGAAGCGGACGACGATGCGGAACTGAAGCGTCGCGAGGAAGAAGCGCGCCGCGAGGCCGAACTGCTCGAGAAGCAGGCGCAGGAACTGCGCGAGCGCCAGGAGCGCCTCGAACGCGAGGAAGCCGAGCGCCGCGCCCGTGAGGAAGCGGCCGAAGCGGAGCGCCGTCGTGCCGAAGAAGAAGCGGTGGTGAAGCGTGCCGCGGCCGAAGCCGCAGCGGCACAGCAGGTTGCCGCCCAGCAGGCCGCCGAGGCTCAGCAGGAATCGGCCGGTGCGCAGTCCGCGCAGGACGAGGCACGCGCGGCCGCCGAACGTGCGGCCCAGCGCGAAGCGGCGAAGAAGGCCGAGGACGCCGCCCGCGAGGCGGCGGACAAGACGCGCGCCGAGCAGGAAGAGATTCGCAAGCGTCGCGAGGCGGCCGAGGCCGAAGCGCGCGCGATCCGCGAAATGATGAACACGCCGCGCAAGGCCGTGGTCAAGGCAGTCGAGCCGCCGAAGCCGGTGGAACCGCCGAAGCCGGTCGAAGCGAAGGGCACGCTGCACAAGCCGGCAAAGCCGGCGGGCGCAGGCGCGGCACGTCCGGCCGTGAAGAAGCCGGCCGGCGCAGCGCCGGCGACGACGCAGGCACCGGCAGGTGCGGGCGACCGCAACAAGAAGCCGGGTGGCGGCAAGGGCGGCTGGCAGGACGACGCAGCCAAGCGCCGCGGCATCAAGACGCGCGGCGATTCGAGCGGCGGCGTCGACCGCGGCTGGCGCGGCGGCCCGAAGGGTCGCGGCCGTCACCAAGACAGCGCATCGACGTTCCAGGCACCGACCGAACCGATCGTGCGTGAAGTGCACGTGCCGGAAACCGTCTCCGTTGCCGATCTGGCGCACAAGATGTCGATCAAGGCCTCGGAAGTCATCAAGGTGATGATGAAGATGGGCCAGATGGTCACGATCAACCAGGTGCTGGACCAGGAAACGGCGATGATCGTCGTCGAGGAACTGGGTCACCGCGCGGTTGCCGCGAAGCTGGACGATCCGGAAGCGCTGCTGGTCGAAGGCGAGACCACCACCGATGCGGAGCAGCTGCCGCGTCCGCCGGTCGTCACCGTGATGGGCCACGTCGACCACGGCAAGACCTCGCTGCTCGACCACATCCGTCGTGCGAAGGTTGCAGCCGGCGAAGCGGGCGGCATTACGCAGCACATCGGCGCATACCACGTCGAAACGCCGCGCGGCGTCATCACGTTCCTCGATACGCCGGGTCACGAGGCGTTCACGGCAATGCGTGCACGCGGCGCGAAGGCCACCGATATCGTGGTGCTGGTGGTCGCTGCCGACGACGGCGTGATGCCGCAGACGAAGGAAGCCATCGCTCACGCTAAGGCGGGTGGGGTGCCGATCGTCGTGGCGATCAACAAGATCGACAAGCCGGAAGCGAACCTGGACCGCGTCAAGCAGGAACTGGTCGCTGAAGGCGTCGTGCCGGAAGAATACGGTGGCGATTCGCCGTTCGTGCCGGTGTCGGCCAAGACGGGCGTCGGTATCGACGACCTGCTCGAGAACGTGCTGCTGCAGGCCGAAGTGCTGGAACTGAAGGCACCGATCGAGGCGCCGGCCAAGGGCATCGTGATCGAAGCGAAGCTGGACAAGGGCAAGGGCCCGGTCGCGACGATCCTGGTCCAGTCGGGTACGCTGAACCGCGGCGACGTCGTGCTCGCAGGCTCGGCTTATGGCCGCGTGCGTGCGATGCTCGACGAGAACGGCAAGCCGACGAAGGAAGCCGGCCCGTCGATCCCGGTCGAAATCCAGGGTCTGTCGGAAGTGCCGGGTGCCGGTGAGGAAGTGATCGTGCTGCCGGACGAGCGCAAGGCGCGCGAAATCGCGCTGTTCCGCCAGGGCAAGTTCCGCGACGTCAAGTTGGCGAAGCAGCAGGCCGCGAAGCTGGAAAGCATGCTCGAGCAGATGGGCGAAGGCGAAGTGCAGAACCTGCCGCTCATCATCAAGGCGGACGTGCAGGGCTCGCAGGAAGCGCTCGTGCAGTCGCTGCTCAAGCTGTCGACCGACGAAGTGCGCGTGCAGATCGTGCACAGCGCGGTGGGTGGCATCAGCGAAAACGACGTCAACCTCGCGACGGCATCGAAGGCGGTCATCATCGGCTTCAACACGCGTGCGGATGCACAGGCGCGCAAGCTGGCCGAAGCGAACGGTATCGACATCCGCTACTACAACATCATCTACGACGCAGTGGATGAGGTGAAGGCGGCGATGTCGGGCATGCTGGCGCCGGAGAAGCGCGAAGTCATCACCGGTATGGTCGAAGTGCGCCAGGTGTTCAAGGTGCCGAAGATCGGCACGGTCGCCGGTTGTATGGTCACGGACGGTATCGTCAAGCGCTCGTCGTCGGTGCGCGTACTGCGCAACAACGTCGTGATCTTCACGGGCGAACTCGAATCGCTGAAGCGCTTCAAGGACGACGTGAAGGAAGTGAAGCAAGGCTTCGAGTGCGGTATGTCGGTGAAGAACTTCAACGACGTCATCGAAGGCGACCAGTTCGAAGTCTTCGAAGTGACCGAAGTCGCGCGTACGCTGTAATCGTCGCGTATCGGCTCGTGGGCGGGGCAGGCTTGTGGGCCTGTCCCGCCCATTTTCATGGCGGCGCGCCAGAAGGCGGCCCCTTTATCCTGATAAACGAATCAGGGATCGATCATGTCCAGGAAACGTACTTCCCCCAATCGCAACGTTCAGATCGCTGACCAGATTCAGCGCGATCTGTCCGAACTCATCATGCGCGAGGTCAAAGACCCGCGCATCGGTATCGTGACCATCCAGAGCGTGGAGCTCACGCCGGACTACGCGCACGCGAAGATATATTTCACGGCGCTCACCGGTGATCCAGACAAGACGCAGGAAGCGCTGAACCACGCATCGGGTCACCTTCACAACCTGCTGTTCAAGCGCCTGCACATTCATACGGTGCCGACGCTGCATTTCCATTACGATCAAACGATCGAGAAGGCCGTGGAAATGTCGCGCCTGATCAAGGAGGCCAACTCGACGCGCGCGAAGGACGACGACGAAGCCGACGCGCCCGCGAAGGACGATTGAGCGCGCGCGCCCTATGACGAATGCAGCCCCCCAGCGTCCGCGCGTGCCTCGGCGCGCGCTGGACGGCGTTCTCCTGCTCGACAAGCCGGTCGGCCTGTCCAGCAACGACGCCCTGATTCGCGCGAAGCGCCTGCTTCTCGCGAAGAAAGCCGGGCACACCGGCACGCTCGATCCGCTGGCCTCGGGCCTGTTGCCGTTGTGCTTCGGCGAGGCGACGAAGTTCTCGCAGGACTTGCTGGAAGCGGACAAGACCTACGAAGCGACGATGCGTCTGGGCGTACGCACGACCACCGGCGATGCGGAAGGCGACGTGCTCGACACACGCGCCGTCGAATGCGACCGCGCGGCGGTGGAAGCCGCACTCGTGCGCTTTACCGGCGAGATCGTGCAGGTGCCGCCGATGTATTCGGCGCTCAAGCGCGACGGCAAGCCGCTGTACGAATATGCGCGCGCGGGCCAGACCGTCGAACGGGAAGGCCGCAACGTGACGATTCATGCACTCGACCTGCTGGCCTGCGAGCTGCCGGACGTGACGTTTCGCGTGACCTGCAGCAAGGGCACGTATGTGCGTACGCTGGCCGAAGATATCGGCGAAGCGCTCGGTTGCGGCGCGCATCTGACAATGTTGCGTCGCACGGGTGTCGGTGCGCTGACGCTCGAGCATGCGGTGACGCTCGACGCGCTGTCCGATGCGGACGAAGCGGCGCGCGATGCGTGGCTTCAGCCCGTCGACGTGCTGTTGTCGACGTTTCCGCTGGTGCGGCTCGACGAAGCCGGCGCGAAGCGGTTCCTGCATGGTCAGCGCTTGCCGCTGTCGGCGCTCGATCCGATCGATGCGGCGGAGGGCGAGCGTGTGCGCGTGTACGATGCGGCACGGCTGCTCGGCGTGGCTCGCAAGGCCAATGGCGTGCTCGCACCCGAACGCCTTGTCGTGACGGCTGCATGATGCACGGCGCGCAAGCGCCGCCGTTGGAATGAAAAAATAGCCCGGTCGACTCCGACCGGGCTATTTTTGTTTGGCGCGCTCGTTCGGGCGCGGTGCTCAGTGCGCAGCCGACGCCGCCGCACCCGCATCGCCGCCGCCCGCGCGTTCGGGCTTCGTGATCCAGATCAGTCCGATCAGCAGCACGAAGATCACCGCCGAGATATAGAACAGATCGTTCACGCCCAGTTGCGCGGCCTGCTGCGTGGCCATGTTGTTGATGAGGCCGTGCGCCTGATTCTGCGTCAGCCCGAGGCTGCCCATCTGCGTGACGGCCTGGTTGAACGTCGGGTTGTACGGGTTGGCCTGCTCGACCAGTTGCGCGTGGTGGAAGTTGTTCCGGTGATCCCACGCGGTCTGGAAGATCGACGTGCCGATGCCGCCGCACATGATCCGAACGAAGTTCGACAGGCCCGATGCCGCAGGAATGCGATGGCCGGGCAGGCCGGACAGCGTGATCGATACGAGCGGGATGAAGAAGCCCGCCATCGCGATGCCTTGCACGAGCGTCGGCAGCGTCAGTGACCACTGGTCGACGCCGGTCGTGTAGCGCGAGCGCATCCAGAAGCACAGTGCGAACGTCAGGAACGCAGCGGTCGCGATGTAGCGCGGGTCCGTGCGCGGCAGAAACTTGCCGGTCAGCGGCGACAGCAGGATCGCGAACAGCCCCACGGGCGCCATCACGAGGCCCGCATCGGTGGCCGTGTAGCCAATCTGGGTCTGCAGCCACAGCGGCAGCAGCACGAGGTTGCCGAAGTAGAGCCCGTAGCCGACCGCGAGCGAGATCGTGCCGCCCGTGAAATTGCGCATGCGGAACAGCGACAGGTCGACGACCGGATGTTCGGCAGTCAGCTCCCAGATCACGAAGAACGCGAACGAGATGACCGCGATCAGCGCGAGCGCGATGATCGTCGTCGACGCGAACCAGTCGAGATCCTTGCCCTTGTCGAGCATGACCTGCAGCGAACCGACCCAAAGCACGAGCAGCGCGAGGCCGACGCCATCGATCGGCGCGCGGCGCACCGTGGATTCGCGCGTGCGATAGATCGACCACGTGGCCAGCGCGGCGGCGATGCCGACCGGGATGTTCACGTAGAAGATCCACGGCCACGAATAGTTGTCCGAGATCCAGCCACCGAGGATCGGGCCCGCGACCGGTGCGATCAGCGTCGTCATCGACCACAGCGCGAGCGCCATCGGCGCCTTCGCGCGCGGGTAGCTCGACAGCAGCAGCGATTGCGACAGCGGAATCATCGGCCCCGCGACCGCACCCTGGAGCACGCGCGACGCCAGCAGGAACGGCAGGGTGGGCGCCAGGCCGCACATCCACGACGAGATGACGAACAGGATGATCGACGCGAGGAACAGGCGAACCTGTCCGAAGCGATCGGTCAGCCAGCCCGTCAGCGGCACGGAAATCGCGTTCGCGACCGCGAACGACGTGATGACCCACGTACCCTGGTCGGACGATACGCCGAGGTCGCCCGAGATGGTCGGGATCGCGACGTTCGCGATGGACGTGTCGAGCACGTTCATGAACACCGCGAGCGATACCGCGATCGTCCCGAGCACGAGTTGCCCGCCCTGCAGGGGCGGGTGGGAGACTGGAGCCTGTGCCATGTCGGTAGTTTTTCCGGAGTCGGAGTCGTTACATCATCTTGGCGGCGCCGCTCGACTTCGCCGCGGCCGGTGCCGGCGCGTTGCCGCCGGCGTTCTCGGCGATGATGCGGGCGATCTCGGCGTCGGCTTCATCGCCGTACTTCGCGAACACGTTGGTCTCGTAGACGGTGTTCTGCGCGTTGGCGAGCTGGTCGCCGCGCTCGTCCTTGATGTTGACGTCGACCTGCATCGACAGGCCGATGCGCAGCGGATGCTTCTCGAGCTCCTTCGGATCGATCTCGATACGCACCGGCAGGCGCTGCACGACCTTGATCCAGTTGCCCGTCGCGTTCTGCGCCGGCAGCAGCGAGAACGCCGAACCCGTCCCGGCCGAGAAGCCGACGACCTTGCCGTGGTAGACCGCCGACGAGCCGTAGATGTCGGCCGTCAGCTCGACCGGCTGGCCGATGCGCATGTGCTTGAGCTGGACTTCCTTGAAGTTCGCGTCGACCCACACCGCATTCAGCGGCACGACCGACATCAGCGGGTTGCCCGGCGACACGCGCTGGCCGACCTGCACCGAGCGCTTCGCGACATAGCCGGTGACCGGCGCGGGCAGCACGTTACGCGCGTTCGCGAGGTACGCGTCGCGAACCTTCGCCGCGGCAGCCATCACGTTCGGGTGCGATGCGATCGTCGTGTTCGCGGTCAGCGCGCGATTCGATGCGAGCTGCTGTTGCGCCGCGTCGACCGACGCCTGGGCGGCGCGCACCGCGTCGCGGGCGTGGGAGATTTCTTCCTGTGATACGGCGCCCGTCTGCGCGACGGCCACGCGGCGGCGCAGGTCGTCCTGCGCCTTCGACAAATCGGACTGGCGCAGCGCGACTTGCGCACGGTACTGGTCATCGTTGACGAACAGGCCGCGCACCTGGCGCACCGTCTGCGCGAGGTTGGCCTCGGCCTGCTGCAGCGCGACCTGCGAGTCGGCCGGATCGAGCACGACGAGCGGGTCGCCGGCCTTGACCGTTTGCGTATCGTCGGCCTTCACGGCGATCACGGTACCGGTGATCTGCGGCGTGATCTGCACGACGTTGCCGTTCACGTATGCGTCGTCGGTCTCTTCATGGAAGCGCGCGACGAGGAAGTAGTACAGGCCGTACGCGATGGCCGCGATCACGATGACCACGATCAGCAGCGTCATCATCCGTTTGCGCTTCCCGTTGTTCTGCGGCTGTGCGCTGGCGGCGTTTTGTTGAGGGTCGCTCATGGCGATTTTCTCCGTCCGTTATTTCGAGTGTCTGCGTAGTGGTGGCGCCGAATCAGTTGGCGGCCTGTTTCGTCGGCTTGTCGGCGTCGGGCGCGGCGAGCCGCGTGCCGGTCGCGTCGAACCCGCCGCCGAGCGCCTTGATCAGCGCGAGCTGCATGTCGCGCCGGCGCATCTTCAGGTTGGTCACCGTCTGTTCCGATGCGAGGCGGTTGCTGTCCGCATTCAGCACCTGGAGCTGGGGCGACAGGCCGGCCTTGTAGCGGATCACGGCGAGATCGTACGCACGCGTCGACGCGTCGAGCGCACGCTGCGCGTCGTCCATCTGGCGATCGACCGCGCGGATCGACGCGACCTGTGTCGCGACGTCGTTCAGCGCGTTGATCAGCGTCTGGTTGTAGTTCGCGACCGACAGGTCGAAGTCCGCATAGCGGCCCTTGAGCTGCGCGCGCAACGCGCCGGCATCGAAGATCGGCAGGTGGATGGCCGGGCCGAACTGCGCCTGGCGGCTCGCGAAATTCAGGAATTTGCCCCAGCCGAACGCATCGAAGCCGAAGCCGGCCGCGAGGTTCACGTCCGGGAAGAATTCGGCCTTCGCTTCCTTCACGTCGTGCATCGCGGCCTCGACCTGCCAGCGCGCGGCGACGATGTCGGGGCGGCGCGACACGAGGTCGGCCGGCAGGTTGCCGGGCAGCGCGACGTCGCCGGCCGGGCTCATCACCGGCGCGGCGATTTGCAGCCCGCGGTCCGGACCCTTGCCGAGGAGCGCTGCGAGCTGGTAGCGCACGGTCGTGATCTGGCCGTCGAGGTCGGACAGCGACGCCTGGGTCGTCGCGATATTGCCGCGCGCGGTCTGGCGTTCCACATTGGTGTCGAGGCCGGCCGACACGCGGCCGTCGGTGATATTGCCGACCGTCTGGCGGTTGGTGATCTCGCGTTGCGCGATGTCGCGCAGCGCATACAGTTGCGCGAGCGAGTTGTAGGTGCGGGCGACCGACGCCGCGAGCGTGATCCGCGCCTGCTGCATGTCGGCTTCGGCGGCCTTTTCCTGCGACACGGCCGTGTGCAGGCGCTCGCGATTCTTGCCCCACAGGTCGAGATCCCACGACGCGCTCGCGAGCGCGTTGTTCTCGCTGTACCACTGGCCGCCGTACGGGGGCGGGAACAGCGCGTTCGACGAATACAGCTCGCGTGTCCACGAGTAGCTGGCTTCGGCCTTCGGCATCAGGTTCGAGCGCGACGATTCGATGTACGACGATGCTTTCGCGATGCGCGCCTGCGCCTGTGCGATCGACGGGTTGCCCTGGAGCGCCTCGTCGATCAGCTTCGGCAACTGTGGATCGCCGAACTGGTTTGCCCAGTCGAGCGCCGGCCATTGGCCGCCCTGGGCCGGCAGGCTCTGGGTGGTGTCGAATTGCGACGCGGGAGCGATCTGTTTGTCGCTCTTGATGCCGATGTAGTTTGCGCAGCCCGCCAGCGCCAGCGCGGCAACCGCGGCGGTGACGGCGGCGCGGCACGACCCGGCGCGCACGGACAACGGGGAGGATTTCATCGCGCTGTTCCCTGACTCGGAATGAATGATGGACACTGCAAGGATTTCCTTACATTAATCTGTCAAAAGTAATTGTTATGGCAACTATTGCTGGGCGCTACCGCCGGCGTTCTCGCAATAGTTGCTGAGAATGCGGCGCAGCATGCTCTTGAGGAACCCGACTTCTTCCGGCGTAAATCCGCCCAGCAGCTCGTCTAGCACGCTGCGGAATACCGGCGGCAACCGCTCGGCCAGCGCGCGGCCTTCGTCGGTCAACTCGAGCCGCACGACCCGCCGATCCTCGATGCTGCGCACGCGGGACAGCAGGCCGCGTTTCTCGACGCGATCGAGCAGGCGCGTGACCGCGCTTGCGTCGATCCCGTATTCCCGCGCGAGCTCGGCGGCCGTCGAGCACTTGCCGACCGCGATCATGAACAGCATGCTCGCCTGCGTGCCCGTGATGCCGAGCTCTTCCTGCGTGCGCTGCGTGACGAGGTTGGTCATCACCGATTTCACGCGCGACATCAGATAACCGACGCTGTCGTTGATTTGATACGAGGACAGCGGCGAAACCGGCGATTGGGAAGGAGAATCCGACATAAAACCCTGAGGCTGCAATAGTTGACTAGGCAGTAGTATAGGTATAATTGCTTGCCGCGGCAAATGTTAATCGAAGGGGCGAGGGTGCGCTTCGTGCCCCCGAATCCCCTTGTTGGCGTCAGGGTCTTCCGCGTGTCGGCGGCCGGTTTGTCCGTTGGGTGCCTCGATCTGGATGATGGCGGAGTGGGGCGTTTGTTGCGCTGCAACGAACACTCCAGCTCCAGCCACGCTCACGTGCTATAATTTGTGGTTTCCAAGCTGCAACGCGCGCGCACGTGTCCCAGGGACTGACGAGCGTGCGCGTTTGCGCGTTCAACGATTTCCAGGTTTCTATGACCCGCGCCCTTCGCAATATCGCCATCATCGCCCACGTCGACCACGGCAAGACCACGCTCGTCGACCAACTGCTCCGCCAGTCCGGCACCTTCCGCGAGAACCAGCAGATTGCCGAACGGGTGATGGACTCGAACGACATCGAAAAAGAGCGCGGGATCACGATTCTCGCGAAGAACTGCGCGGTCGAATACGAAGGCACGCACATCAACATCGTCGACACGCCGGGGCACGCGGACTTCGGCGGCGAGGTGGAGCGCGTGCTGTCGATGGTCGACTCGGTGCTGCTGCTCGTCGACGCGGTCGAAGGGCCGATGCCGCAGACCCGCTTCGTCACGAAGAAGGCGCTCGCGCTCGGCCTGAAGCCGATCGTTGTCGTCAACAAGATCGATCGTCCGGGTGCGCGGATCGACTGGGTCATCAATCAGACCTTCGACCTGTTCGACAAGCTTGGCGCGACGGAGGAGCAACTCGACTTCCCGATCGTCTACGCATCGGGCCTGAACGGCTATGCGTCGCTCGACCCGGCCGCGCGCGAAGGCGACATGCGCCCGCTGTTCGAGGCGATCCTCGAGCACGTGCCGGTCCGTCCGGCCGATCCGGACGCGCCGCTGCAGCTGCAGATCACGTCGCTCGACTATTCGACGTACGTCGGCCGGATCGGTGTCGGCCGCATTACGCGCGGCCGCATCAAGCCGGGCCAGCCGGTCGTGATGCGCTTCGGCCCGGAAGGCGATGTGCTGAACCGCAAGATCAACCAGGTGCTGTCGTTCACGGGCCTCGAGCGCGTTCAGGTCGACTCGGCCGAAGCGGGCGACATCGTGCTGATCAACGGTATTGAAGATGTCGGCATCGGCGCGACGATCTGCGCGGTGGATACGCCGGAAGCGCTGCCGATGATCACCGTCGACGAGCCGACGCTGACGATGAACTTCCTCGTCAACTCGTCGCCGCTGGCCGGCCGCGAAGGCAAGTTCGTGACGAGCCGCCAGATTCGCGATCGCCTGATGAAGGAGCTGAACCACAACGTCGCGCTGCGCGTGAAGGACACGGGCGACGAAACGGTGTTCGAAGTCTCGGGTCGCGGCGAGCTGCACCTGACGATTCTCGTCGAAAACATGCGCCGTGAAGGCTATGAGCTGGCCGTGTCGCGTCCGCGCGTCGTGATGCAGGAAATCGACGGCGTGCGCCACGAGCCGTACGAGCTGCTGACCGTCGACGTCGAGGACGAGCACCAGGGCGGCGTGATGGAAGAGCTCGGCCGCCGCAAGGGCGAAATGCTCGACATGGCGTCGGACGGCCGCGGCCGCACGCGTCTGGAATACAAGATCTCGGCGCGTGGCCTGATCGGCTTCCAGAGCGAATTCCTGACGCTCACGCGCGGCACGGGCCTGATGAGCCACATCTTCGACTCGTACGCACCGGTCAAGGACGGCTCGGTGTTCGAGCGCCGCAACGGCGTGCTGATCTCGCAGGACGACGGCGCGGCAGTGGCATACGCACTGTGGAAGCTGCAGGATCGCGGCCGCATGTTCGTGAAGCCGGGCGACGCGCTGTATGAGGGCATGATCATCGGCATCCACAGCCGCGACAACGACCTCGTCGTGAACCCGATCAAGGGCAAGCAGCTGACCAACGTGCGTGCGTCGGGTACCGACGAAGCCGTGCGTCTGGTGCCGCCGGTCCAGATGTCGCTCGAATACGCGGTCGAATTCATCGACGACGACGAGCTCGTCGAAGTGACGCCGCAGTCGATCCGCCTGCGCAAGCGCTTCCTGAAGGAGCACGAGCGTCGCCGCGCGAGCCGCGAAGGCGCGGTCGACTAAGCATCGATCGTTCCCGTGCATGACGAAAAATGGCTGCCTTCGGGCGGCCATTTTTGCATTCGCGCGCGGCGCAACCGGGGCGGTTGCAAAACACTGTTCCCAAGCGTCGTGGCAATCCGGCAAAACCCCGTCGTACGGTGCTTTCGGCGCATTCCGTCGTGAGCTTCGGTATCGGTTCTGTGATATGCTGCGCGCACGCAAGTTTTAGGTCCTTCCAAGCAAGACTTGATTCGCAATCCGCTAAACGGTCAGGCCGTGTCGCGGAAGGTTGAGTAACCCGCTATTTCTCGAGAAGCTCGAAGAAAGGTGAGCGTAAAATGTCAGATGTAATGAAGCAGTTTCAGCTGAACTCCTATCTGTTCGGCGGCAATGCTTCGTACGTTGAAGAACTGTACGATGCATACCTCAACAATCCGGCATCGGTGCCGGAGAACTGGCGAGAGTATTTCGACGCGCTGCAGAACGTGCCCGCAACGGACGGCTCGACTGCCAATGACGTCGCTCATTTTCCGATCGTCGAATCGTTTGCCGAGCGTGCGAAGGCCAATGCCTTCATCCCGCGCGAAAGCACCAGCAATCTGGCGACCGCGCGCAAGCAGGTCCACGTCCAGTCGCTCATCAGCGCATATCGCTTCCTCGGCTCGCAATGGGCCAATCTGGATCCGCTGAAGCGTCGCGAACGTCCCGCCATCCCCGAACTCGAACCCGCGTTCTACGACTTCTCCGAAGGCGACCTCGACCAGACGTACAGCGCAAGCAACCTGTACTTCGGTTTCGACCAGGCTTCGCTGCGCGACATCGTCAAGGGCCTGCGTGACACGTACTGCGGCACGATCGGCGCCGAGTACATGTACATCAGCGATCCGGAGCAGAAGCGCTGGTGGCAGGAGCGCCTGGAATCGACCCGCGCGACGCCGGCCTTCTCGATCGACAAGAAGAAGCACATCCTGAATCGCCTGACGGCAGCGGAAGGCCTCGAGCGCTATCTGCACACCAAGTACGTCGGCCAGAAGCGCTTCTCGCTCGAAGGCGGCGAAAGCTTCATCGCGGCGATGGACGAAGTCGTCCAGCACGCAGGCAAGAGCGGCGTGCAGGAAATCATCATCGGCATGGCGCACCGCGGCCGTCTGAACGTGCTGGTCAACACGCTGGGCAAGATGCCGGCCGACCTGTTCGCCGAATTCGAAGGCAAGCACGTCGACGATCTGCCGGCCGGCGACGTGAAGTATCACAAGGGCTTCTCGTCGGACGTGTCGACGGAAGGCGGCCCGGTCCACCTGTCGCTCGCGTTCAACCCGTCGCACCTCGAAATCGTGAACCCGGTGGTCGAAGGTTCCGCGAAGGCGCGGATGGACCGCCGCGGCGACGAAGACGGCCTGCAGGTGCTGCCGGTGCAGATCCACGGCGACGCGGCCTTCGCCGGCCAGGGCGTCGTGATGGAAACGCTGAACCTCGCGCAGACGCGCGGTTACGGCACGCACGGCACGCTGCACATCG
The DNA here is from genome assembly GCF_046534765.1 of Burkholderia sp. SIMBA_062. Taxonomy (NCBI): domain Bacteria; kingdom Pseudomonadati; phylum Pseudomonadota; class Betaproteobacteria; order Burkholderiales; family Burkholderiaceae; genus Burkholderia; species Burkholderia sp. SIMBA_062. The sequence continues at coordinate 323,925 of NZ_JAWRYD010000004.1, read as the reverse complement.
TCATCAACAACCAGATCGGCTTCACGACGTCCGACCCGCGCGACGCGCGCTCGACGCTGTACTGTACCGACGTGGTCAAGATGATCGAGGCGCCGGTGCTGCACGTGAACGGCGATGATCCGGAAGCCGTCGTGCTCGCGATCCAGATCGCGATCGACTACCGGATGCAGTTCCACAAGGATGTCGTGATCGACATCGTCTGCTTCCGCAAGCTGGGTCACAACGAGCAGGACACGCCGGCCGTCACGCAGCCGCTGATGTACAAGAAGATCGCGCAGCACCCGGGCACCCGTGCGCTGTACGCCGAGAAGCTCGTGCAGCAGGGCGTGATCGCCGCGGAAGACGCCGACAACTACGTGAAGGCGTACCGCAAGGCGATGGACGACGGCCACCACACCGTCGATCCGGTCCTGTCGAACTACAAGAGCAAGTACGCGGTCGACTGGGTTCCGTTCCTGAACCGCAAGTGGACGGACGCAGCCGATACGGCCGTGCCGCTCGCCGAACTGAAGCGCCTCGGCGAACGCATCACGACTGTCCCGGAAAACTTCAAGGTTCATCCGCTCGTCGAGCGCGTGATCAACGACCGCCGCAACATGGCGCGCGGCGACCAGCCGCTCGACTGGGGCATGGGCGAACACCTCGCATTCGCGTCGCTCGTCGCATCGGGCTACTCGGTGCGCCTGACGGGCCAGGACTCGGGCCGCGGTACGTTCACGCACCGTCACGCGGTGCTGCACGACCAGAACCGCGAGCGCTGGAACGACGGCACGTACGTGCCGCTGCAGAACATCGCCGAAGGTCAGGCGAAGTTCACGGTGATCGACTCGGTGCTGTCGGAAGAAGCGGTGCTGGGCTTCGAATACGGTTACTCGACCGCCGAGCCGAACACGCTCGTGCTGTGGGAAGCCCAGTTCGGCGACTTCGTCAACGGCGCGCAGGTCGTGATCGACCAGTTCATTTCGTCGGGTGAAGTGAAGTGGGGCCGCGTGTCGGGTCTGACGATGCTGCTGCCGCACGGCTACGAAGGCCAGGGTCCGGAACACTCGTCGACGCGTATCGAGCGTTTCCTGCAACTGTGCGCCGATCACAACATGCAGGTCGTTCAGCCGACGACGCCGGCGCAGATTTTCCACCTGCTGCGTCGCCAGATGATCCGTCTGTTCCGCAAGCCGCTGATCGTCGCAACGCCGAAGTCGCTGCTGCGCCACAAGGAAGCGGTGTCGGATCTGTCGGAACTCGCGAAGGGTTCGTTCCAGCCGGTGCTGGGCGAAACCGACGGCGGCATCGACGCGAAGAAGGTCAAGCGCGTGCTGGCATGCTCGGGCCGCGTGTATTACGACCTCGTCGCACATCGCCGCGAAGCGAAGGCGAACGACGTCGCGATCATCCGTATCGAGCAGCTGTATCCGTTCGCGCACAAGCAGTTCGAAGCCGAAATGAAGAAGTACGAGAACGCGACTGAAGTGGTCTGGGTGCAGGACGAGCCGCAGAACCAGGGCCCCTGGTTCTACGTCGAGCACCACCTGAAGGAAGGCATGAAGGAAGGGCAGAAGCTGGCATACAGCGGCCGTCCGGCTTCGGCCTCGCCGGCGGTTGGCTACTACGCGAAGCACTACGAGCAGCAGAAGGCACTGATCGAAGGTGCGTTCGGCCGCCTGAAGAGCGCATCGATCGCGAAATAACCGACGGAAGCGAAACGGGAAGGCGCGCTGCGCTTTCCCGTCTCTTTTGGCCCGCCGTGCGCGTCGCGCGCCGCACCGGCCGAAGGAATCGCACGAACCTCGTCATTACCCAGATTAAGCATCCAGGAAAATCACATGGCTATCGTAGAAGTCAAAGTCCCCCAGCTTTCGGAGTCGGTTTCGGAAGCCACCATGCTGCAGTGGAAGAAGAAGCCGGGCGAAGCAGTCGCGCAGGACGAAATCCTGATCGAACTCGAGACCGACAAGGTCGTGCTCGAAGTGCCGGCGCCGGCCGCGGGCGTGCTCGCGCAAGTGCTGCAGAACGACGGTGACACGGTCGTTGCCGAACAGATTATCGCGACGATCGACACCGAAGCGAAGGCAGGTGCTGCCGAAGCAGCGGCAGGCGCCGCCGAAGTGAAGCCGGCCGCGGCACCGGCTGCAGCCGCACCGGCAGCCCAGCCGGCTGCCGCTGTCGCATCGAGCTCGGCTGCCGCATCGCCGGCCGCGTCGAAGCTGCTGGCCGAGAAGGGCCTGTCGGCAGGCGACGTCGCAGGTTCGGGCCGCGACGGCCGCGTCACGAAGGGCGACGCGCTGGCCGCAGGCAGCGCACCGAAGGCTGCTCCGGCTGCCGCACCGGCGAAGACCGCCGCTGCGAAGCCGGCGCTGCCGGAAGTGAAGGTGCCGGCGTCGGCAGCGACGTGGCTGAACGACCGTCCGGAACAGCGCGTGCCGATGTCGCGCCTGCGTGCGCGTATCGCCGAGCGCCTGCTCGAGTCGCAGCAGACCAACGCGATCCTGACGACGTTCAACGAAGTGAACATGGCTCCGGTCATGGAACTGCGTAACAAGTACAAGGACAAGTTCGAGAAGGAACATGGCGTGAAGCTCGGCTTCATGTCGTTCTTCGTGAAGGCGGCCGTGCACGCGCTTAAGAAGTTCCCGCTGGTGAACGCGTCGATCGACGGTAACGACATCGTCTATCACGGCTACTTCGACATCGGTATCGCGGTCGGTTCGCCGCGTGGCCTGGTCGTGCCGATCCTGCGCAATGCGGATCAACTGAGCCTCGCCGAGATCGAGAAGAAGATTGCCGAATTCGGTCAGAAGGCGAAGGACGGCAAGCTGTCGATCGAGGAAATGACGGGCGGTACGTTCTCGATCTCGAACGGCGGCGTGTTCGGCTCGATGCTGTCGACCCCGATCATCAACCCGCCGCAGTCGGCCATCCTCGGCGTGCACGCGACGAAGGAGCGCCCGGTTGTCGAAAACGGCCAGATCGTGATCCGTCCGATCAACTACCTGGCGCTGTCGTACGACCACCGGATCATCGACGGCCGCGAAGCCGTGCTGTCGCTCGTCGCAATGAAGGACGCGCTGGAAGATCCGGCACGCCTGCTGCTCGATCTGTAAGCCGAGTCTCACTGCATTGACCCGCTCCGCACGCTCGCGCCAACGCGCGAGCGTGCGGACGTACAAGTAGAAAGGATTGTCATGTCCAAGGAATTTGACGTCGTCGTGATCGGCGCCGGCCCCGGTGGCTACATCGCCGCGATTCGCGCCGCGCAGCTCGGCAAGACCGTTGCCTGTATCGAGAAGTGGAAGAACCCGGCCGGCGCGCTGAAGCTCGGCGGCACCTGCCTGAACGTCGGCTGCATTCCATCGAAGGCGCTGCTCGCGTCGTCGGAAGAGTTCGAGAACACTTCGCATCACCTGGCCGACCACGGCATCACGGTCGACGGCGTGAAGATCGACGTCGCGAAGATGCTCGGCCGCAAGGACGCGATCGTCGAGAAGATGACGAGCGGGATCGAGTTCCTGTTCAAGAAGAACAAGATCACCTGGCTGAAGGGCCATGGCAAGTTCACCGGCAAGACCGACGCCGGCGTGCAGATCGAAGTGAGCGGCGAAGGTGAAACCGAAGTCGTCACCGCGAAGAACGTGATCATCGCGACGGGCTCGAAGGCGCGTCACCTGCCGAACGTCCCGGTCGACAACAAGATCGTGTCGGACAACGAAGGTGCGCTGACGTTCGAGTCGGTGCCGAAGAAGCTCGCCGTGATCGGCGCAGGCGTGATCGGCCTCGAGCTCGGCTCGGTGTGGCGTCGCCTGGGTGCCGAAGTGACCGTGCTCGAAGCGCTGCCGGCGTTCCTCGGCGCGGCCGACGAAGCGCTCGCGAAGGAAGCGGCCAAGCTGTTCAAGAAGCAGGGCCTCGACATCCATCTCGGCGTGAAGATCGGTGACGTGAAGACGACCGCGAACGGCGTGTCGATCACTTACACGGACAAGGACGGCAACGCGCAGACGCTCGACGCCGACCGCCTGATCGTGTCGGTCGGCCGCGTGCCGAACACCGACAACCTCGGCCTCGAGGCAATCGGCCTGAAGGCGAACGAGCGCGGCTTCATCGACGTGGACGACCACTGCCGTACGGCCGTGCCGAACGTCTACGCGATCGGCGACGTGGTGCGCGGCCCGATGCTCGCGCACAAGGCGGAAGACGAAGGCGTGCTGGTCGCGGAAGTGATCGACGGCCAGAAGCCGCACATCGACTACAACTGCATTCCGTGGGTGATCTACACGTACCCGGAAATCGCATGGGTCGGCAAGACGGAGCAGCAGCTGAAGGCCGAAGGCCGCGAGATCAAGTCGGGCAAGTTCCCGTTCTCGATCAACGGTCGCGCGCTCGGCATGAACGCGCCGGACGGTTTCGTGAAGATGATCGCGGACGCGAAGACCGACGAACTGCTCGGCGTGCACGTGATCGGTGCGAACGCGTCGGACCTGATCGCCGAAGCCGTGGTGGCGATGGAGTTCAAGGCGGCGTCGGAAGACATCGCACGCATCTGCCATCCGCACCCGTCGATGTCGGAAGTGATGCGCGAAGCGGCGCTCGCCGTCGACAAGCGCTCGCTGAACAGCTGAGCGCGGTATAGCGGCGGCCGGCCCTTGGCCGGCGCAGCCGCCTCATGACGAAGGCGGGCGGGAGTTTCCCGCTCGCCTTCGTTTTTCCGGTTTGCCCGATGAACGTCACCGAATACTACACGCGCGAATTGACCACGCGCGGCTATCAGTCCGATCCCGCCCAGCGCGCGGCCGTCGACCGCCTGCAGCACTGCTTCGACGAGTGGGTCGACTACAAGGCGCGTCGCTCGAACGCGTTCAAGAAGCTTATCAATCATCCGGACCTGCCGCGTGGTGTCTACATGTGGGGCGGCGTCGGCCGCGGCAAGAGCTTCCTGATGGACAGCTTCTTCGCGGTGGTGCCCGTGCAGCGCAAGACGCGCCTGCACTTCCACGAATTCATGCGTGAAGTGCACCGCGAACTCGAGGAGCTGAAAGGGCAGGCCGATCCGCTCGACGAACTCGCGCGACGCATCGCGAAGCGCTACCGGTTGATCTGCTTCGACGAATTCCACGTATCGGACATCGCGGACGCGATGATCCTGTACCGGCTGCTCGATCGCCTGTTCAACAACGGCGTGCAGTTCGTGATGACGTCCAACTACGATCCCGACGATCTGTATCCCGACGGCCTGCATCGCGACCGCATGCTGCCGGCGATCGCGCTGATCAAGGAAAAGCTCGACGTGCTGAACGTCGACGCGGGCGTCGACTATCGCCAGCGCACGCTCGCGCAGGTGCGGATGTACCACACGCCGCTCGGCGCGGACGCCGATCGCGAACTGCGTCATGCATTCGCGAAGCTCGCCGCGGTGCCCGACGAAAGCCCGATCCTGCATATCGAGAAGCGCGAGCTGAAGGCGTTGCGCAAGGCCGATGGGGTCGTCTGGTTCGATTTCGCGACGCTCTGCGGCGGCCCGCGTTCGCAGAACGACTATCTCGAGCTGGCCAGCCGTTTTCACGCGATCGTGCTGTCCGAAGTGCCGCAGATGTCGCCGCGCATGGCATCCGAGGCGCGGCGCTTCACGTGGCTCATCGATGTGTTGTACGACCACAAGGTCAAGCTGCTGATGTCGGCGGCAGTGCCGGCGGAGCAGTTGTACATCGAAGGGCCGATGGCGAACGAGTTCGCGCGCACCGTGTCGCGGATCGTCGAGATGCAGTCGAAGGAATACATTGAAACGCCGCGTCGCATCATCGATACTTCGCTGACCTGATCGTAGTTTTCGACAAATGACAGGCTTTAAACGTCAATTCCGGTCAAATTATTGAGATCCCCGGGTATTTTCGGACTTGTCTTATATTCATCGTTGAAGTCGGCCGATATCGTTGTGTCATGGTTCCTAAGGCTGGAGATATCCATGACACCGTATCGCGATCTGACCGACCACGAGTGGCACTCCGTCGTGCCGCTTCTGCCTGAAATGCAGCCGCGCACCGAGTTGCGCGGCCGGCCGTTGGCCAACACGCGCGCCGTCCTGAACGGCGTTCTATGGGTCATCTATAGCGGCGCGACGTGGTCCGCGATGCCGCGTCGTTACCCTTCGTACCAGACATGCCATCGCCGCTTCAAGGTCTGGCACGAGGCCGGCACGTTGATGCAGGTGATGCGCGAACTGTATGGCGACGCAGGCGTGAATCTGTGCAACGAACTGTCCACGCGGATGCGCAAGCACACGCAATCGAAGGCGGCAGAGGCGCGGGATGCCGCGGCGCCGGCGTATCGTGCACCGGGCAGCTATGCGCCGGATACGCTGAAGCACGCAGCGTGATGTCGCTCGGTTCCATTCACGCACGCACCAAAACAAAATCGGCCTGACTACGTCGCAGGCCGATTTTTCATTGCGTCGCGCGTATCGACGCGCGTCGCGTTATTGTGCGCGAACCCAGGTCTGCGACCGGCCGAGCAGCGATACGCCGATGTAGCCGCGCACGACGAGCTTCTGGCCGCCGTCTTCCAGCGACATCTTGCACTTGTAGACCTTGCCGTTTTCGGGGTCGAGAATGTTGCCGCCGTCCCAGTGGTCGCCGTCCTTCTTCATCGCCTTGATGATCGTCATGCCTTTGATGAGCTGATCCTTGCGCTCGTCCGTGCATGCGGTGCAGCGGCGATCGGGCGTGTCGTTGGCGCCGAGGCCCTTGACGACCTTGCCGGACAGCATACCGTCGCCGTCCTCGGCGATCTGCACGAGTGCCTTCGGCTGATGCGTGTTGTCGTCGATCGTCTGCCACATGCCGACGGGGTTGGCGGCCTGGGCATAGCTGGGGGCGGCGCAAGCGAGCAGTGCGCTTGCGACGGCCAGTGCGCGCAACGGGTGGGTCAGTCGAATCATTGTCTTCCTCCTTGTTTCATGTCGCGTTCGATTCGCCCGCACGACCGCCTGCATGGGGCGGTGGCATGTTGCGAGCTTTGCCAGAATACGTGAAACCGCGCGCTGCGTTTGATAGAGGGGGCTCTAATCCAAACAGCGCGCGAGACGCGAGCTGTCTGGTGACCGATCAGTTCAACTGATACGAGAACGCGGCATTCACGCGGGGGCTGCGCGATGCGCTTTCAACCGGTGCATCGCCGACCGGCTTCGCGATATTCAGGTCGAGACTGTAGTAGCGGCTGTCCGTAAATCGTACGCCGATACCGACCGACGACAAGCGGCTCGGCGACGGCGTGCCCGTATGCAGGTAGACGCGTGCCCTGTCATAAGCGATGTACGGCGTGATCGACTTCATGTACGTCCAGCCCGGCGTGAAGGCGCGATTGACCTCCAGCGACATCCCCCAACCCGAGTCGCCCGATGTTTCGCCGGGCTGGTAGCCGAGCGCATAGCGCGTCGAACCGAACGAGATCTGTTCCGACGTCGGCAGTGAATCGGGGCTGTACTGGCCCGTCAGCGAGACCGACGTGCCGATCTTCAACGGCCATTCGTTGGTCTGCGTGAAGGTCGCGCCGGTGCGCACGAACGTCAGCGAAATCGGGCTGTCCACCGACGTCGTGTTCGAGCCGATCGTGATGTCCTGCGATTTCGACGCGCCGAGAATGTTGAGGCCCTTCGCGACGTTGACGCTGAGCTTCTGTACTTGCTTGGCCGACACGCTCGTGTAGTCGAGCTGCATCTGCAGCACACGGACCTGCGAGCGCGTGTCGATGCTGTTGCCGGTGATCTTGTTCTGGTAGCGGTCTTCGTTGTGCGACGCATAGCCCGACACGGTGCCGAGCAAGCTGCGCTGGTTGTTCAGCAGCAACGGATAGGAGGCCGAAAGACCGAGCTTCTCGTTCTTGACCGTGCGCTCGACGGTCGACGGCAGGCCCGGGTTGTCGGTCGGCTTGCCGCGATACGTGCTGGCGTCGAGGCGCGTGACCAGGCCGCTGCTGCCGACCGGCACCGCGCCGCTGAATGCGACGTAGGTCTGCTTGTCGCGTCCGGGCGGCACCAGCGCGGAAATGCTCAATTGCTCGCCAAACGACGTGAGGCCATTCTCCGTCGCGGTGATGAGCCCCTGGACGCCCGGGTGATTGAAATCGATGCCGGTGCTGATGTTGAATGCCTTGCGGTCGACGGCGAGTTCGAGCGTCGTCGCCCCGTCGGTCGTTTGCGGCGGCGGCACGTTGGCCTTCACCGTGACGCCGGGCAGGAGGCCGAAGGTGTTCACGTAGCGTTCGAACGTCGCGCGGCGCAGCGGGCGATCGGCCGTGATGTGCGCGGCGATCGCGCGGATCTTCGATTCCATCGCGCCGGGCTTGCCGGTGACCTTGACGTCCGACACGTAGCCTTCGACGACCGTGACACGCACGACGCCGTTCTCGAACGTCTGCGCGGGAATGAACGCGAACGACAGCGCATAGCCGCGATCCTGGTACAGCTTGGTCACGCCGTTGGCGGTTTCGATCAGCTCGCCGATCGTGATGTCCTTGCCGACGAGAGGCGTGAAGCGACGGGAGATTTCATCGAACGGCACCGACTTCACGCCTTCGACCTGGAACGTTGTCGGTGTCACGTGCCGCGACAGCAGCTCCTGCAACTGCGGTGCCTGCGGCGCGACCTGCACGGTGACGCTCGGCCCTTTCTTCGGCGCGTTGATCTGGGGGAGGGAGTCGAGCGGGTTGCCTGCTGCACGCGTCTGTGCCTGTGCCGTGCCTGCTGCTGCGATGGCGAGCAGCATCATCCATGTGTCGAATCTGGATTTCATTGTTCTTCCTCGTAGGCCTTTCTTTTCGTCTTCGTTCTAATGCGGGCGCGCGACATCGGGGTGTCGCGCGCCGCGTGCCGCATTGCCGGTTGTGTTTTGTACGGCCGCGCCTCCTGCTCCGGCTGCAAAGGCGCGACCGTCCTCCTTACTTGCCGACGCTACCCAACGTGCCAAGCAGCCCCGTTACCGGCGCCAGGAGGCCCGTCGAGCCGCCCGGCGAGGCCGTCCCCGACACGCCGCCGACGAGCGACGTGACCGGCGCGAGCGGATTCGACGAAGCCCCGGAACCCGCTGCACCGCCGACTGTTCCGGTGACAGTATTCAGCAAACCGGTGACCGGCGCGAGAGGGTTTGCCCCGCCTGCGCCACCCGTCGCGCCACCGAGCGTGCCCGTTACCGTCGACACGAGCCCCGTGACCGGCGCGAGCGGATTGCTGCCCGAACTGCCCGTTGCGCCGCCGACTGCGCCCGTGAGCGAACCGAGCGGCGTCGAGCCGAGGCCGGACAGCAGGCCGCCGAGCGGGTTCGTCGAGCTGGAACCCGACGACGAGCCGTTCTGAACGGTAGTGGTCGAGCCGCCGACCAGGCTCGTGATCAGGCCGGGGATCGGTGCCGCGCCGTTCGGGCCGTTCGGGTTCACGAGGCCGCCCGCGTTGGTCACGGTGTTGCCGACCGCGGTGACGAGCTGGCCGACATCGCCGACGAGCGGCTGATTCGACGTGCTGGCCACCTGCTTGCCCGCCGAGCTGATCGCGCCGCCCACCTGGCCGAGCAGGCCCGATACCGGTTGTCCGAGGCCCGTGGTCGTGCCGACCTGTTGCGTGACCTGACCCGCCGTGATCACCAGCGGCGTGATGGCCGAGCTGAGCGGTTGCGTCACTTGCTGCACGGCACCCGACGACAGCGTCGAGCCGATCGTCGTGCCGGCGGCCGTCAGACCGTTGGCGACGGTGTCGAGCACGGTGCCGACCGGCGTCGTCACAGGGGCGAGCGGCGAGAGTTGCCCCGTGCCGAGCGCCTTGACCGTCGAGCTCAGCCCGGACACGGTGTTGCTCGTCGCGCCGACGACGTTCCCGAGGCCGGCGACCGTCGTGCCGACGGGGTCCTTGATCGTGCCGGTCTGTCCCAGCCCGTTGCTCAACGCGTCGGCGGCCGCGCCGACGATCGTGCCGGTGCTCGAGATGGTGCTGCCTACGCCCTTCGTCACGCCGTCGCCGAGGCCCGGCACGCTGATGTTGCCGACCGTGCTGCCGAGGTCGGTCGCGGTCTGGCCGACCGTGCTGACGACGCCCTTGGTGCCGGTCGTCGTACCGCTGGTGCCACTCGTGCCGCTGGTACCGCTCGTGCCGCTGGAGCTGCCGCCGTTGTTGCTGGTCGGCGGCGTGCTGACGCTGTTGCCGCCGCAAGCGGCCAGCAGGCACGCAGCGGCGAACACGGTGAGGGGCATGCGCCACTGGCGCAGGGCGACCGTCGTGATGGAACGTTGCTGGGACATGATGGACTCCTCGCTGTCTTGTCGATGAATGGATGTCTGGTTACTTGCCGTGCGTGCCGCCGAGCAGGCCGCCGATCAGCGACGTGACAGGTGCGAGCAGATTCGAACCCGAGCCCGAGTTCGTCACGGCGCCCGTGGTGCCGCTCAGTGACGGTGCGCCGACCGTGCTGGTGACCGCGGGGACCGGAGCGGCGATTGGATTGCCACCGCCCGTTACGCTGCCGAGCGCGCCGGTGACGGTGGAGACGAGGCCCGTGACCGGGGCAAGCGGGCCGCCGCTCGTGCCGCCCGTCGCGCCGCCGAGTGCGCCGGTGACGGTGGACACGAGGCCGGTGACCGGAGCGAGCGGGCCGCCGCTGTTGCCGCCCGTTGCGCCGCCGAGTGCACCGGTGACGGTGGAGACGAGGCCGGTGACCGGAGCGAGCGGGCCGCCGCTCGTGCCGCCCGCTGCGCCGCCGAGTGCGCCGGTGACGGTGGAGACGAGGCCGGTGATCGGAGCGAGCGGGCCGCCGCTGGTGCCGCCGGTTGCGCCGCCGAGCGGGCCGGTGACCGTCGAGAGGAGGCCGGTGAGCGGTGCGAGCGGGTTGGTCGCGCCGCCGGTGCTGCCCGTGAGCAGGCCGCCGACAGCCTTCACGGTATTGCCGGTCGACGAGACCGTATTGCCGAGGCCGGTCGTGACGGGGTTGCCGCCCGTCGAGGCGATCAGCGCGCCGGCCTGGTTCAGGCCGTTGCCGAGCGTGCCGAGCAGCGTGTTGACCGGGGCGCCGAGGCCGGTGGCCGTCCCGATCGTCTGCGTCGTCTGGCCGACCATCGTCGTGATCGGCGTGATGACCGAGCTGACCGTCTGCGTGACCTGCTGGATCGGGCCGGTCGACAGCGCGTTGGACAGCGTGGTGCCACCGTTCGATACCGCGTTGCCGACTTGCGTCACGAGGCCGCCGACGGCGCCGGTGACAGGAGCGAGCGGCGACAGCGGGCCGCTGCCGAGGCTCGTGACCAGGTTGCCGGTCTGCGTGACCGCGCCGCCGAGCTGGTTGACGACGCCGCCCGTGCTGGCGACCGTGACGCCGACCGGGTCTTTCGCCGCACCGAGCTGGCCGAGGCCGTCGCCCACGCCATTGCCGAGCGCCGTGACCGCACCGCCGACGTGCTGGATGATGCCGCCCGCGGCCTGCGTCGTGGCCGGGTCGACGCCGGGCAGCGACTGGTTCGCGACGGTGCTGCCGAGGTTCGACACGGTTCCACCGAGATCCGTGACGAGGTTGCTGCCCTTTGCGAGGACGCTCCCCACCGGGTTCGACGACACACCGGAGGTGCCGCTCGTACCGCTGGACGTTCCGCTCGTCGTTCCGCTGGTGCTGCCGCTCGTCGAACCGCTCGTGCTGCCGCTGGTCGAGCCGCTGGTGCTACCCGAGGTGCTGCCGCTCGTCGAACCGGACGTGCCGCCCGAGGTGCCGCCGCCCGACGTGGAGATCGAGTCGCCGCCGCCCGAGCTGGAGCCGCCGCTGATGCCCTTGCTGATGGAACCTGAGCCGCCGCACGCGGAGAGGGAAAGCATGGCTGCTACGGTGGCCGCGATCATAGTCGTCCGAAGCATGCCATGGGGGATAACCTGAATGTCCATTTCGTCCTCGCATTGAAGCTGATGTTGTGTTGAGTGATGCGAGGATTACTCTGCAACTGTCGTGCCATTTCGAGAGGCATCGGTTCGACGATTGGTTTTAAACGACGCAATTCCTTGTCGGAAAAGGAATTTGGGGGAATTGAAAGATTGTTGAAAATGTTTAAAGGCAGTCAGATGAGAACGGTTCCGGCCGTTTCGTAACGTAACGTCACAACATTGGCGTTACGCGTGCGGCGTAACGTGGGGCCGATACGGAGGCCCCGCGGGCGGTCTGTTGTTTTACTGGTGGATTAGGCATGCACATCTAACCTATCGTAAATCCTATGTGTAAGACGTACCGAAACGCCGTACAAATGCGCTGTGCTCTCGGAAAGTTTTTTCGACCGGTCTTGAAAGAGGTTGGAACTTAAATAGGATCGGATATAGAATCCGGAGCAGATGTAAGGAAATGTACGGGTCGGTACACGACGTTCGAGGAGGGTCACTATCGCGAATGTTAACTTCCATCAAATTGTGATACATGCCCTTCGGGGTGACATATAAAGAAAGCGCACCCGGTCGTCGTTACACAGTAACGAACGGCGCGGGGCAAGGGCCGGTTATACGGGGGATGTACAACGTATAAAAGGCCAAAAACGTACATACAGGCACGAGGAATTAAAAAATGAAAGCACTTATCAAGCGCTTCCTCAAGGAAGAAGACGGGGTTACCGCGATCGAGTATGGGCTGATTGCGGGTCTGATTGCGGCCTTGATCATTACCAGCGTGACGACCATCGGCACGAAGATCTCGCTTCTGTTCTCCACGATTGCCAGTTCGTTGCCCTGACCATTGCAGTTCGTTGGGGGCGAGCGAGTCGCGGTCGCGGCTCGCTCGCCGTTACATCGGCATGCGCAATCGTTCGCGATATGGCACATCTCCTCAGCACCAGCATTTTTTTTGCCTGGGCCGCTCTTGTTGCTGCCGGTGATATTCGATTTCGGCTCGTTCGAAACTCGCTGGTCATCTGCGGAGGCACTGCTGCGCTCGTCAGTTCACTGATACACGCAAATCCATTTGGTATTTCGACCGGGCAGGCATTGATCGGCTTGCTGGTCGGGTTGGTCAGTTTCTTCCCGCTTTTTGCGATGCGCGTCATGGGTGCGGCGGACATCAAGGTATTCGCGGTTCTCGGTGCGTGGTGCGGTTTGCCGATATTGTTTTGGCTGTGGGTTATTGCCAGCCTTGCCGCCGGCGCGCACGTCCTTGGATTGATGTTGCTCACCCGCACGCCGCTCGGCGCGTTATGGGTGCGCGGATTGCCGGCAATGGCGCTCGGCGGACGGCGCTCGACACCGTACGCGGCGTGTCTCGTCGTTCCCGCGGCAATTTGGCTGGGCTATCTGGTCGTTACCTGGAGCGGGCGATGAAACGACAGTATCGACCGGCCGCGCGCTCGAGGGAACGAGGAGCGACTGCCGTCGAATTCGCGCTGGTATTTCCGCTGTTTTTCCTGATTCTGTACGCGATCGTGACGTTCGGGCTGATTTTCGCGGTTCAGCAGGGCCTCACGCTTGCCGCGACCGAGGGGGCGCGTTCGGCACTGAACTATGTGTATGAGGCCAACGGTTCGGGCACGCAGGCGCTGACGGACCGGGCCAGCGCAGCAAAGACGACGGCTGTCGGCCTCACTTCATGGCTGGCCCATGTCCAGATCCCGACGCCGGTATCAGGAACCTGCAGCTACGACCCGACGATGTATTGCGTGACAGTCACGGTGACCTATCCGTACCAGGCGCATCCGCTGGTTCCGTCTCTGCCGTTGCTGGGTCTCGTCACGCCGAAGCAGCTTACCGGCACGGCCACCGTCCAGATCAATCCGGCAACCATCTTATGAGCCGGGCAGCATACACGGCGGGTCACATGCACACAGCGGTGTCCACGCTCGAACATAACAACATCAATCTACGGCACCGACATTCACCATGGCCAACAACTTGACGAAGATCGTCGCCGGGCTGCTGATCGCAATCGCAGTTCTGCTCGGGATCTATGCATGGACGCTTGGTCGCGCGCCGGCTCATCCGCCGGTTGTGGCAACGCCGACTGTCGCGGCGCAATCGGTGCCGATCGTCGTGGCCGCGCGCTTGCTGCCGGCCGGCCAGCCGATTCCCGCCGATGCATTGAAGCTTGCACAGGTTCCCATGATGCCGACTGGCGGGTTCAGCGATCCGACGGCCCTTGTCGGTCGCGTGCCGGCAAACGACATTCTTGCCGCAGCACCGGTGCTCGAAGGTGGGTTGACCTCCGGACTGGCCGACCAGGTGGCGCTTGGTGAGCGAGCCATCGCCGTGAAGGTCGACGAATCGAACGCGGTCGGCAACCGGTTGCGGCCCGGCAATTTTGTCGACGTATTCCTGAATCTGCGGCGTGACGGATCCGGCGGCGCCCAGACGAATTCGGAGATTCCCGCTACGCAGGCGCGCCTGCTGCTGTCGAAGGTCCGTGTGTTGTCGTTTGGCGATGCGACCTCCGATCGGGACGGCGGTGGCGGACCGAGCGGCGCGGTGCGGACCGCGGTGCTCGCCGTGCCGACCGCACAGGTCGATGCGCTCACGCTCGCCGAGGCAAGCGGTCGTCTGACGCTCGCGCTGCGCAATCCGCGCGACACCGAAATCGCGACACAGACGGTCGCGGTTCGTACAGGGAGCGGGGACGCGACGCCGTCGGCGCAGGCCGCGAGCGGCGTATGGCTGGACGACCTGTCGGGCGGGCGTGCACGCGGTACGCCCCGCGCGCCGGTCGTCCCGCGCGCGCCTGTCATGGCCCGGGGGAACGGCAGCAGCATCGAAGTCATTCGTGGCGGGCGTGCCGAAACGGTGGCCTATTGACATCAACGTACGATCATCGACAGCAGCTACGGAAGAGAGAAGGCCGCGCGACGGCCCCGACACAATGACAAACAAACTGATTGCATACGCGATTGCTATCTGGGCCATGACCTTTGGTGTCCTGACGGAGGCTGCCGGTACGAACGCGTCGATTGACCTCGCGGTCGGCTCGCAACGACAGGTTGCTGCCGGCCGAACGCTGCAACGGATTGCGGTTGGCGATCCCGCCGTCGTCGACGTGCTGGTCATGAAGGGGAGCCATGCCGGATCGGTGCTGCTGGTTGCGAAGGCACCGGGTTCGACGAACGTGTTGTTGTGGGAGCGGGGCCGCGACGAGCCGACGGTGTGGAACGTCAATGTCGTCGATGCGGCCGCTCAGGCGGCACTGGATGGTTCGGGGCCGAAGGTCAAGGCATACGGCGGAGCCGCCGTCCTGTCCGGCTCCTCTGCGTCGCTCGATGCGCATGAACGGGCCGTGGCCGTCGGCAAGCGGATGGGCGGCAAGGACGGCACGGTAATGGATGCGTCGACGGTGGGTAACCGGAGCGTCGTGCAGGTCGACGTGCGCGTCGTCGAATTCAGCCGCTCGGTGCTGAAGGAAGCGGGGCTGAACTTCTTCAAGCAGAGCAACGGGTTCGCGTTCGGTGCGTTTTCGCCGGGCGGCCTTCAGTCCGTGACGGGCGGCGCGACGCCGGGCTTCGCGGCGACGGCCGGCATTCCGATCGCGTCGGCGTTCAACCTGGTCGTGAATTCCGCCGGTCGCGGCATTTTCGGCAATATTTCGATTCTCGAAGCGAACAACCTGGCCCGCGTGCTTGCGCAGCCGACGCTGGTGGCGCTGTCGGGGCAGAGCGCAAGTTTTCTCGCGGGCGGCGAAATCCCGGTACCGGTGCCGCAGGCACTCGGCTCGACGGCGATCGACTGGAAGCAGTACGGCGTTGGTCTGACGCTCACGCCGACCGTGCTGAGCCAGCGCCGGATTGCGCTCAAGGTCGCGCCCGAATCGAGCCAGCTCGACTTTCAGCATGGCGTAACGATCAACAGCGTGTCGGTGCCGGCCATCACGACCCGGCGCGCGGATACGACGGTCGAACTGGGCGATGGCGAGAGCTTTGTGATCGGCGGTCTGATCGACCGCGAAACGATGTCGAACATCAGCAAGGTGCCGGTCCTGGGCGATCTGCCGATCATCGGTGCGTTGTTCAAGTCGTTGAATTACCAGCAGAACGACAAGGAGTTGGTGATCATCGTGACGCCGCATCTGGTGGCGCCGATCGCGAAGGGCGCACCGCTGCCGGCCACGCCGGGCGAATTGTCCGAGCAGCGCGACGGCCCTGTCTGGCGCTCGTATCTTGGCGGTATCGCTTCCCCGGATGCCGCGCCGGGATTTTCGAAATGACCGCACGGCGCGGCATCGCGCGATATGGATTCGGGGGTATTCAACATGAACGCGAGAACCCTTTCATTGGCTGAGCCCGCCGTGACTGATTATTTTGTATGCGCATCCCACCAAGACGAGCATCTCCGCTGGCTGCGGGATACGCTCGTCTCGGCCGGCATGGTGGAAGCGGTATCGCTGGAGCCCGGCGCGTTGGCCCAACGCATCCTCGGGCTCAACCCCGCGATCGTGTTCATCGATTTTTCCCGTGCCCAGGCCGAAGCGAGTGCTGCCGCGGCGGCGGTGCGTCTTGCACACCCGAGCCTGCCGGTCGTCGCGCTCGGTACGCTGGCGCAGCCGGAAAGCGCGCTCGCTGCGCTACGGGCCGGCGTGCGCGATTTCATCGACGTTTCCGGCAGTGCGGAAGACGCATTGCGTATCACGCGCGGACTGCTCGAGCACGCCGGCGCGGAACCGGCCAATCGCCACGGCAAGCTGGTCGCGCTGCTCGGTGCGCGCGCCGGGATGGGCGTGAGTACGCTCGCATCGAATCTCGCCGTATGGCTGCACAAGCGCGGCGCTGCAGGCATCGTCGCCGGCGACGCGCCTGCCTTCGGTGTTGCCACGCCGCTTGCCCGGCAGACGGCGCTCGTCGACCTGGGTCTGCCGGCGGGCGATAGCGCACTCTTTCTCAACACGCGTTGCGAATTCCATTTCGTCGAGGCCGTGCGCAACCTGCGCCGCATCGACCGGACCTTCGTCAACACGGCCCTCGCCCGACACGCGAGCGGCGTCGCGTTGACGACGCTGCCGCCGAACCTCGCCGATTTGCGGGACGTGTCGTATGCGGCCTGCGTCGGCCTGCTGAACCGGCTGCGCGCATTCTTCGATCAGCAGATTGTCGATCTGGGCGGCTTTACGAACCTGGAGTTCGTCGCGCAGATCGCGGCGGTTGCCGACGAGGCGTGGCTGGTCTGCGACCAGGGCGTCGCGTCGATCGTCTCCGCGGTCGATCTGCTCGAGGGGCTGCGCGATGCGGGGATGGACCTCGGCAAGATGCGTCTCGTCGTCAACCAGTACGACGCGGCACTGAGCCTGACGCCGGCCCAGATCGCAGACCGGCTCGGCATCGCGTTGCTGACGACGCTGCCTGCGCGGCGCGTGTCGATCGGGCAGGCGGCCAACCAGGGGCGACTGATCGTCGACATGTCGGAGCGCGATCCGTATGTGCGTGCGCTCGAGCCGCTCGCGGAGCGACTGGCAGGCACGGTGGCGCCAGCAAAGAGCGCCGCTTCGGGCCTGTCCGTGCTCAAGCGTTTCATTCAACCTTCGTCCAAGCGTTCGTAAGCGATGGCACACGACATTCAATTTGCCGACGGCGCCGCGCCGTTCTCCCAGTCGCAGCAGTTCCATGACATCAAGAATGCCGCGCACGAACATTTGCTGACGCGCATTGAGGAACTGGGGGCCGAATTCGGTCGTTGGTCGCGCCAGGCAATCAACCAGTTCGTCGACCTGGAAATCGACAGCTTCGTGCGTTTGCGGCGCATCCCGCTCAACGAGAACGAGGTCAGGACGATTGCCGAGGCGCTGACCAAGGAGCTTGCCGGGTTCGGGCCGATCGAGGACTTGCTCGCCGATCCGCATGTCGAGGACATCCTGATCAACGGCTACAACGATATCTACGTGTCGCGCCACGGGATCCTGGTCAAGCTGCCGATTCGCTTTACGGACAACGCGCACCTGCTGCGTATCGTGCGGCGCATCCTTGCGCCGATCGGCCGGCGCCTGGACGAATCGAATCCGATGGTCGATGCGCGCCTGCCGGACGGTGGGCGTGTCAACGTGGTGATCGAGCCGCTGTCGATCGACGGGCCGGTCGTGTCGATCCGGAAATTCCGCAAGGATCCGCTCAAGCCGGCCGATCTGCTCGGCAACGGCACGTTCAATGCGGAAATCGGCGCGCTGCTCGAGGCGGCGGTCGAGGCGCGCTGCAACATCCTCGTGTCGGGTGGCACGAGCTCGGGCAAGACTTCGCTGCTCAATGCGCTCGCGTTCCACATTCCCGAGCCGGAGCGCGTCGTGACGATCGAGGATACGGCCGAACTGTCGCTGAATCACCCGCACGTCGTGCGCCTCGAAAGCCGGCCCGGCGGCTTTGACGGCACAGGCGTCGTGTCGATTCGCGATTTGCTGCGCAATACGTTGCGGATGCGTCCGGACCGGATCATCGTGGGCGAAGTGCGCGGCGGCGAGGTGCTGGAGATGCTGCAGGCGATGAATACGGGTCACGACGGCTCGATGGGGACCGTGCATGCGAGTTCGCCGCGCGAGTGCCTCTATCGTCTCGAGATGCTGGCCGGCTTCGCCGGATTCCAGGGCACCGAGTCGAGCCTGCGCCGGCAAATCGCGAACGCGATCGACTTCATCGTGCAAATTGGCCGTCTGTCCAACGGCCGGCGCCGGATCCTGTCGATTACGGAGGTAACCGGCCTGTCGGACAACATCATCGCGACGCAGGAACTGTATCGTTACGAGGCGCGCGTGACGCCCGAAGGTGAAGAAGTCGACACCTGGGAATCGCTCGGCATTCATCCGCACTCGCCGAAGCTCGCCCGCTTCCGTCAGACGCTGCAGGGCGGCTTCGGCGCTAGTGGCGGCGGTAGCGGGTTCGGCGGCGGGTTCGGCCGCGGCGGCGGGGGTTTCAATGTATAGCGTGCTGGCAATGGCGCTTCTGCTCGTGGCCGCCGCGCTGATGCTGTGGCGGCACGGCGAGATGAAGCGCGATCGCGCCGACGTGCAGCGCTTCATCGACAGCCGGATCGAACCCGGCGCGCGAGCGGGCGGTGTGCCTCAGCAGCAAGCCCGGCCGGTTGCGCCCGCCGCGGCACGCGCGTCAGCCGGCGTACCAGCTTCGCAATGGGGACGCTGGCGCGCAGTCGCGACCGAGTATTTCGCCAACGTGGCAAGCCGTGCGGGAATCGAGGACGCGCGCGGCAAAGCGCTGCTTGCGCTGCTGGCGCTGCTGGCGCTGACCGGAGCCGCGTTTGCCGCCGGCGATCGGGGCGGCTGGCTCGGCGGCATCGCCGCGCTCGTCTGCGGCGCTGCGCTGCTCGTGTTCTGGCTGGTGTCGCGCATACATCGGCGGCGCCAGATGATCGTTCGTCAGTTGCCGTCGTTTCTGGACGGCATCGTGCGGCTGGTGACGCTGGGCAATAGCGTGCCGGCCGCGTTCCAGGCCGCGCTGCAGACCACCGAGGCGCCGTTGCGCGGCTGCCTGGACCATGTGTCGAGGATGCTGCGGACGGGCGTCGAGATCGACCGCGCGATGATGCATATCGCGAACGTGTACCACACGAAGGAGTTCGAACTGGTCGGGTCGGTGCTGCGGCTGTCGGTGCGGTACGGCGGTCGCGCGGACATCATGCTCGACCGGATGTCGACGTTCATGCGCGATCTCGAACAAGCCGAGCGGGAACTGGAGGCGATGTCGTCGGAAACGCGTTTGTCTGCATGGGTGCTCGTCATGCTGCCGATCGCGATCGGCAGCTTCGTCATTGCGACCAATCCGCTCTATCTCCAGTCGATGTGGAACGATTACACCGGTCGCCAGTTGCTGGTCCTCGCTTTCATGCTGCAGGCAGCGGGCGGGATCTGGCTTTATCACATGGCCAAACTCAGGTGACGGCATGACAGCCAATCAACTTGGTTCGCTCGCACTGGTGCTTGGCGCGCTGGGCATCCTGTTGCTGGCGCTGCTCGCGATTCGCAGCGCGAATGCGCAATCGCGCAGCGGCCGGACACTGACCGACGCACTCGAGCGGCGGCTTGCAGCGCTGGCGGCCGCAAGCGGGCGGGCGGCCCAGGATGCGGACGAATCGTTGCGGAACGAGCCGGACGCCCGGCAGGCACCCGGTCAGCCGTCGCGATTCGCGCAAATGCAGGCGCGTCTGTCGGTGTTCGGGATGCGCTGGCTGGATACCGGTATCGGTCGGCTGGTCGTGGCCGAAGAGGATCGGCTGCTGCTCGAGCAATGCGGTTTTGTCGATACGCGCACGCGCGGCTTGTTCCTGAGTGCGCGGATCGCCTGCTCGATCGTCATTCCGCTCGCATACATCGGCGTGGTCGGGCCGCATGTGAGTGGCACGCAGTGGTGGCTGGGCGCGGGTATTTCGTTCATCGTCGGATTCATGGTGCCGAAGCTCTACCTCAGGCGCCGTGCCGCGAAGCGTCGACAAGCGGTGACCGACGAGTTGCCGCTGCTGGTCGACATGCTGCGTCTGCTTCAAGGGGTTGGCTTGTCGCTCGATCAGAGTATTCAGGTCGTCACGAACGACTTCAAGGGCATGATGCCCGTGCTCTCGTCGGAAATGGAAATCGCCCAACGGCAGTTCGCGGCGGGGCGAACACGCGAACAGTCGTTGCAGCGGTTGTCGTCGGGTTTTGAAAACGAGGATCTGCGCGCCATCGTGCGATTGCTGATACAGGTCGACAAGCACGGCGGCGCGGTCCAGGAGCCGCTCAAGCAGTTCGGCGAACGCTTGCGCGAGGCCCGTCGTGCGATGCTGCGCGAGCGCATCGGTCGGTTGACGGTGAAGATGACGGGCGTGATGATCGTGACGCTTCTGCCCGCGCTGCTGATCGTGACGGCCGGGCCGGGGATGATCTCTGTGTTGCGCGCGCTGAGCCAGGCGCAGCACTGATGCAGGGAAGGGAAAGGACGGAAAATGAAACGCATCGATGAAGTCGCGAAAGTGGCCGGGATGCTGGCGATGGCGAGCCTGCTCTGCGCGTGTTCGGCGTTCAAGGAAAGCGGGTACGGCGTCGGTCCGCAGGCGGAGCGTGCGGCATTGATGGACGCCGCGGCACAGAAACAGGCAGCACCCGATACGCCCGGCATGTATCTGGGCCTGATCGAGCGGATGCAGTCGCAAGGACTGTATTACGCGTCGCTCGCGCATATCGATGCGTACGAGAAGCAGTATGGTGCGTCACCGCAGACCCTCCTTCTACGCGCCGATGCATTGCGCATGACCGACCAGCCGGCTGCGAGCACCGCTGTCTATACGCAACTGCTCAACACGCCGCTTGCGGCGCGTGGGTATCGCGGGCTGGGGCTGATCGCCGGTGCCGCGGGCGATTTCCCGCGCGCCGCGCAGGCATTGTCGCAGGCGACGGTGCTGGCACCGACCGATGCCGCGACGCTGTCGGATCTCGCCTACGCAAAATTGCGCGGCGGCGATATCGACGGTGCGCGCATCCCGCTGATGAAGGCGGCTGAACTCGACCAGAACAATCCAAAGATCATCAGCAACCTGGCGCTGTATCTGCTCGCGTCCGGCCGTACGCGCGACGCGCAGCGGCTGATGGCACAGCAGAAGCTGTCGGCCGACGTGCGCAACGACATCCGCGGCGACGCGACGAAAATCACGGCGGCAGCGCGTGCGTGGCGCCGCGCGGCACCGCCACCGGCCTCGGTCGCGACGGTGACGCCGGTCGGCTCGGGCAGCGTGGTCGACGTGTCGGGCGCCGATGTCTCACGGCGGCCGTCGCCAGTCGCGAACATTCAGGGATTCGATCCCACCGCGCCGCTGCTGCAACGGTTCGCACAATGACAAAGCATTCGGGGGAAGTGACATGACGAACGACAAACGTTTCAATCGACGCCTTGCATGGCTGCATCGCGGCATCACAGTGGTTGCATTGCTGGGCGCCGCCACTGCGGCGCATTGCGCGGAATCGACGCCGTCGGCGGCGGAAGTCGGCCATTCGACCGACGCGCTGCTTGCGCTGCAGCGGGACAACCGTGCGGCCGGACCGGCGTTGCCGATGTTGGGGGATACCGCGTCGCTCAGCTACCAGCGCTATCTCGATTCGTTCAAGCACAAGATTCCGGAGTCGCTGGGATCACCGGTCAACGCGAACGGCAGCGGCGGCTCCGGCGGACAGCATTCCATGCAATCGTATTGAGCGAGACGGTAATGATCGCGGCTCGCCATTCATCGAATCGAGTGACCGGACGGGGACACGCCGCGCCGCGCCGACAGCGCGGTGCGGTCGTCGTCATGGCGTCCGTATGGATACTGCTGGCGATGGT
The DNA here is from genome assembly GCF_046534765.1 of Burkholderia sp. SIMBA_062. Lineage (NCBI taxonomy): Bacteria > Pseudomonadati > Pseudomonadota > Betaproteobacteria > Burkholderiales > Burkholderiaceae > Burkholderia > Burkholderia sp. SIMBA_062. Next base: position 301,686 of record NZ_JAWRYD010000004.1, on the reverse strand, counting down.
CATTCTCGGTTCGGTCGACATCGGCAACGTGTTCCTGGCCCGTCGCGACATGCAGCGCGTCGCCGATCTCGCGGCGCTGGCCGCGGTCCAGCGGCTGGACGATGCGTGTGCGAACGTGACGAGCGTGGCCACGAATAACGCGTCGACGAACGGCTTTTCCGTCGGCGGCACCACGACCCTGTCGGCCGATTGCGGTTATTGGGCACCGACGGCCACCGGGACGTCGAACAGTTTCTATTCGTCGAAGACATCGGTTCCCATGCTCACCCAGCTGAATGCGGTCCGGGTCACGATTTCCAAGTCGATACCGTATTTCTTCTTCGGACCGACGCGCACCGTGATCGCCACGTCGACCGCGAAGGCGACCAACATCGACACGTTCTCGATCGGCGCGACGCTGGCCGCCGTCGGTGGAGTCGGCTGCTCGGGTGTGCCGACCGGCAATCCCGGTCTGGTGAATGCGCTGCTGGGCGCGCTGCTGCAAGGCCAGGGCGGTACGCCGCTGACGCTCAATCTTGCGTCTTATCAGGGGCTTGCCTGCGCGAACGTCAAGCTGGGCGATATCGCTGTCGCACTGCAGTCGCTGTCGGTAGGCAACGGGACGATGGGCGGTCTGGTCAATGCGCAGGCATCGGTCGGCACGCTGCTCAAGGCGACGGTGGCGGCAGTCGGGAAGACCACCGCCCTCGGCACCGCTGTGCAGTCGAGTGCTACCGGCGCACTCAACAGCATCCTCAACCTGAGCCTGCTCAGCAATACCAGCATCAACGTCGCGCGCCTGACCGGACAGAGTGCCACGTCGCTGCTCACGCTCGGCCTCGCGAACGCGCAGGCGGCGGCCGATGCAACCGTAAACGTGCTCGATCTCGTGATGGCGATGGCGCAGATCGCACAGAGCGGCAAGCCGGGCGTCGTAATCGGCGCGAATGTGCCGCTTGCGCTGCCGAACGGCAATTCCGTATCGATCGCGCAGTTGCAGGTGCAGGTCATCAGCCCGCCGACCATCGCGGTGGGCGAAGGCGGGAAGGACGCGACCGGCGCGTGGCGCACGGTCGCGACGAATGCGCAGATCGGCCTCTATCTGCTCGTCAACCTCGGTGTGAATCCGCTGCCGGTCGTGGCGTCCGCGAACGTGTATCTGCCGCTTTACGTGCAGCTCGGCGCGGGCAGCGCAACGCTGTTGTCGACCAATTGCCTGACCTTGCCGAATTCGGCCACGATCAGCGCGCAACCGAGCGTCGCGAATCTATGTATCGGCCAGCCGCCACTCAGCGGCAACGTGCTGAACCTGCCGGCGACCTACAGCTGCTCGACGCCCGCCAAGGTGCTCGACGTGCTGCTACTGGCTGGCGCGGTCGAAGTTTCCGCGACCGTCTCCAACGTGTCGGTGAATCTGGCCGGCAACACGGCGACCAAGACATTTAACGGACGAGGCGGAAGCGATCCGTCCTACTACTGGACCACCAACACGAATGCGCTGGGTTCGGCCGTGAGCAATGCATTGGCTGGTCTGAGCTCGGCCACGATCACGCCGAAAGTGGATCTGCTGTTCGGATTCGTCACTGTCCCGATCACACCGGATTTCATTCCGAAACTGCTGGGGGTCCTGACCGGTGTTTTGAGTCCGCTGTTGAGCGCGCTGGACGGTATCATCGATCCGCTGCTGGATCTGCTTGGCGTCCAGCTCGGTGCCGCCACGGTACATCAGATGTCGCTGACCTGCGGCGCTGCGCAAACTGTCAGTAATTAGAGAAGCAAGACCACCCGATGAGAAACACGCCCGCAATCGCAGAACTCGATCTGTACGTCTGGGAAGGCAAGGCGGACATTGTCGACCGCGTTGCCCGCTGCATGGCGAGCTTCGACGTCGAAGTGATCCGCGCCGACAATGCGGAAATCTCGCCGGAGCGCGCCGCATTGCGGCCATCGCTCGCGATCATCAGCGTGACGATGATTGAAACCGGCGCGGCGTTCCTGCGCGACTGGCAAGCCAACATCGGCATGCCGGTCGTCTGGGTCGGCGCGGCGCGCGACCACGACGCATCGCAGTATCCGCCCGACTATTCGCACATTCTGCCGCTCGACTTCACCTGCGCCGAACTGCGCGGGATGATCGGCAAGCTCGTCACGCAGCTGCGCGCGCACGCGGCCGAAACCCTGCAACCGTCCGAACTCGTCGCGCACTCGGAGTCGATGCAGGCGCTGCTGCACGAGGTCGACACGTTCGCCGACTGCGACACCAACGTGCTCCTGCACGGCGAAACCGGTGTCGGCAAGGAACGCATCGCGCAATTGCTCCACGAAAAGCATTCGCGCTATCGCAACGGCGAATTCGTGCCGGTCAACTGCGGCGCGATCCCCGACGGCCTGTTCGAATCTCTCTTCTTCGGACATGCGAAAGGTTCGTTCACCGGCGCGGTTGTCGCGCATAAAGGCTATTTCGAACAGGCGGCGGGCGGCACGCTGTTCCTCGACGAAGTCGGTGACCTGCCGTTGTACCAGCAGGTCAAGCTGTTGCGCGTGCTCGAGGACGGCGCCGTGCTGCGGGTCGGCGCGACGTCGCCGATCAAGGTCGATTTTCGTCTCGTCGCGGCCAGCAACAAGAAGCTGCCGCAGCTCGTGAAGGACGGCCTGTTCCGCGCGGATCTTTACTATCGGCTCGCGGTGATCGAGCTGAGCATTCCGTCGCTGGAGGAGCGGGGCGCGGTCGACAAGATTGCGCTGTTCAAGTCGTTCGTCGCGGACGTGGTGGGCGACGAGCGGCTCGCGCAGCTGTCCGATCTGCCTTACTGGCTCGCGGACGCGGTCGCGGACAGCTATTTCCCCGGCAACGTGCGCGAACTGCGCAACCTCGCGGAGCGCGTCGGCGTGACGGTGCGGCAGACGGGCGGCTGGGACGCGGCGCGGCTGCAGCGGCTGGTCGCGCATGCGCGCAACTCGGCGCAGCCGGTGCCGGTGGAAAGCGCGGCGGAAGTTTTCGTCGACCGAAGCAAGTGGGACATGAACGAGCGCAGCCGCGTGATCGCGGCCCTGGATGCAAACGGTTGGCGGCGCCAGGATACGGCGCTGCAGCTCGGCATCAGCCGCAAGGTGTTGTGGGAAAAGATGCGTAAATATCAGATATTCGACGAAGAGCCCGAGACCCGCGAAAGCGAGTAATTAATGAGATAAAATCGCGCTGAATTACAACGACACGGGCGGGAATAAAAATTCATGAGCCATATGACGGGGTTGGGACGGGCGTGCGTGGTGCTCGCCATGATGGGCGGCGTGCCGGGCGCGTACGCGCAGGGATTGGCAGGCAATGGCGCACCGGCGGTACAGCAGGCGTCGGCACCGGTTGCGGCGATTCCGGTGCTGGATCAGCAGGTGCAAACCTCGGTGCAGCCGGAGGCGGGCGAGACGACCGGGCCGAGCACGGTTGACGAGCTGCAGCGCCAGATCCAGGCGCATTCGCTGACGGAAATGCGCACCAGCTATAACGGCAGCTACGGCGCGAGCCTGCTGTTCAGCGTGAAGGACGGTGCCTATTTCGTCGCGCTGTTCCAGCAGAAGGCGTTCTGGCGCGTGATCAAGACTTACGACGATACGCGGGCGGAAGCGGTCTATCGCGATTTCTCGCGTCAGGCGGAACGGCTGGCCGTCAACGAATTGCGTGCGGCGAAGCTGGAATCGCAGAAGGCCCAGACGGACCGGCAGATCGCGCTCACGCAGGACAGGGCGCGGCGTCTGCAGGCCGACATCTCCATCGCACGCGAGCAGCAGGCTGCGGTCGTGGATCGCCAGAAGAGCGTCCGCAATGAAACGGCGGCGTTGCAGGCGCAGCAGGCGGAGCTTCAGTCGCAACTGCGCGCATTGCAGCAGCAGGTGCGTTCGCTGCAGCGCGAGGCCAACGCAGGCTTGCCGGTGAAGGCACACTGAGCGACCACGGTACGGCCGGTGCGGCGACATGCCGCGCCGGCCCACCAGGAAAAAGGGCAAGCCGGTTGGCTTGCCCTTTTGTCTTACTGGCCGTCCGGCACGATTCGCCGGCGGCGCGTGACGATCACTGGCCCGTTGCCGCCGCGGGTATCGGACGGCGACGTGTTGCCCGATGCGTCGCCGGCGTCGCGCGGCGCGCCATAGCTTTCACGCGGTTCGCGCGGCGCGCCGTAACCTTCGCGGGGCGCGCCATAACCCTCGCGCGGTTCGCGGGAGCCATAGCCTTCGCGCGGTTCACGCGAGCCGTAACCTTCACGCGGCTCGCGCGAGCCGTAGCCGCCGTCGCCGCGCGATTCGCGGGAGCCGCCGTGCGAGCCGTACGGGCTGTGACCACCGCCTTCGCGGCCGCCCGGTCGACCGCCGGTACGCGGGCCGCGGGGGCCGCCGCCGCCCGGGCGGGAGCCGCCCGTATCGAGCTGGATCGTGGAAATCGCACGCTTGTAGATGCCTTGCAGACCCACGGGGGTGCGCAGCATCACCAGGTACTGGTCGAACGACTCGATACACCCCGTCAGACGAATGCCGTTGACGAGATAGATTTCAACACGCTTACGTTCCTTGCGCGCCGAATTGATGAAGTCGTTTTGCGGATGGGATTCTGCGGGATTGGCCATTGAGGTGCGGCAGGAGCCTGCGTCAGAGAATATGTTGTGCGTGTGGATGGCGTGGTCGCCCACCAGGTGTTTGGCGGGATTTTACCCTGTTCGTTCCACCAGCGCGCGCTCGTGATTGTGTCGAACCGTAACCCACTATAGACGTTCCAGCGCGTTTTCGCGATTCGGCCAAATGGCTAGTGCCGTTTCGTTACGTCGCGTTACGACTCTCGCAGCGGCGTAGCACCTGGCCCGGCGCGGTCGGCTTATCTTCATCGCGCGTGCCGGGCAGGCCGGCGGATGAGGGAAGGAAACATGAACAAGAGGGGATGGGCGGTATCGATCGGGAGTGTGGCGTTGCTCGCTTCCGCCAGTGCAATGGCGCACGTCGACCTGTCGGTAGGCATCGGCGTGCCGGTCGCGCCAGTCTATGTCGAGCCGGCACCGGTCTATGTGGCGCCGCAGCCGGCGGTCGTCGCGTATCCGGGTTACGGATACGGCTACGACGGCGACGAGGACGACGACCGTTACCGGAAATGGCGCAAGCACTATTACAAGCATTGGCACAAGCATCACCACGACGATGACGACGACTGAGCGCGACATGCGGTGCGCCGTCGACGCTCAGAATGCGTAGTCCGGGTTTTTCGGGTCAAACGCGGATTCGTCGAGCGTTGCCGGCGCGATCTTCTCGATGATGATCCGCTCGAAGATCTTGCCGTCGTTGTCATAGGATTCGACGGTCCGGAAGTAGGGCGCGTGCAGGTCGAGCCCGAGCGTTTCCTTCTTCGCGTAAAACTGCGGCCGGCCGGTCGGCGTCTCGTAGGTGAGCGCGACGACGCGCACACCGCCCATCGTCTTCGCTTCTACCTGCGTCGGCCGCTGCACACCGGCTTCCTGGTATTTCTTTCCTTCGGTCAGGTACAGGTTCGTGATGAACTCGGTGCCGAGATCCTTGACCTGGTGATTCGACTGCGCGCGGGCGAGTGCGCCGTCGAGCGCCGTCCACAACGGAATCTTGCCGAGCAGGCCGCCGAGATGGCCGTACATCTCGTCCTTGCGCTGGGTCGTGTCGTAGATCGTCTCCTGTCCCGCATGCGCGCCGCCGGGCAGCCATTTCGCATAGACCCGCAGCGGCTCGCGGGTGGTCTTCACGAGCATGCGATCGGGCGTGTCGGACCATTTCCCGCTGATGCGTTCCTGCCGCACCACCGTGAACTGGTACGACGGATAACCGTTGGGACCATTGCGGATGTAGAGCGGCACGGCGAGCGGATCGAGCGCCTTGAACAGCGTCGTGAGCGTCGCATCGTCGAGTTGTGCGAGCGTGCCGCGCTGGGCGGCCGTGCGCAGCCAGCGCGCCTGCTGAGCGAGCGGCTCGTGCGTGACCTTCGCCAGCTCCGCCGGCAGGGCGGCCGCCTGCGTCGCGCTCGCGGCATCGGCAGTTTCCTGCGCATGCAGGCCCGGCTGCGCGAGCAACAGCGTGCAGGCGACTGCTGCGGCAGTACGCGTAGCCTGCGTCGCGCGGCGCTTGTTTCCTTCGTTCATCGACAGTGTCTCCCGGAGCGATGCGTCGTTCAGCCTTGTTTCGCGGCCTTGATCCTGGCGACCTCCTCGTCGCGCAGCGCGCGGCGCAGGATCTTGCCGACGTTGGTCTGCGGCAGCGCGTCGCGGAACTCGACGACCTTCGGCATCTTGTAGCCGGTCAGGTTCTTGCGGCAGTGCGCGAGCACGTCGTCGACCGTCAGCGCCGGGTCGCGGCGCACGACGAAGACCTTGATCCGTTCGCCCTGGACTTCGTCCGGGATACCGATCGCTGCGGCTTCGCTGATGCCCGGATGCATCACCAGCACTTCCTCGATCTCGTTCGGATACACGTTGAAGCCCGACACGAGGATCATGTCCTTCTTGCGGTCGATGAGGCGGATGAAGCCGCGCTCGTCCATCACGCCGATGTCGCCGGTGGCGAGCCAGCCGTCGGCGTCGATCACCTTCGCGGTCTCGTCGGGCCGCTGCCAGTAGCCACGCATCACCTGCGGCCCGTGCACGCACAGCTCGCCCGGCTCGCCGACGGCGGCCCAGGTGCCGTCCTCGCGGCGAAAGCGCACGAGCGTCGACGGAGCGGGCAGGCCGATGGAGCCGCTGAATGCGGCCATGTCGCTCAGGTTCACCGGATTCATCGTGACGATCGGCGAGCATTCGGTGAGCCCGTAACCTTCGACGACCGGCCGGCCCGTGACCTCCTGGAAGCGCTCCGCGACCGCGCGCTGCATCGCCATCCCGCCCGCCATCGCGAGCTTGAGCTGCGAGAAGTCGCGCTTGCGGAATTCCTCGTTGTCGAGGAACGCGTTGTACAGCGTGTTGATGCCGGTGATCCCGGTAAACGTTTCGTTGCGGATGATCTTCATCACCATCGTCATGTCGCGCGGGTTCGCGATCAGGATGTTGCGCCCGCCGAGCCCCATGAAGATGAACGCGTTCACCGTCAGCGAGTAGATGTGATAGAGCGGCAGCGGCGTCAGCACCGTCTCGACGTCGCCCGACATCTGATCGGCGATCCACGCCTTGGCCTGCAGCAGGTTCGCGATCAGGTTGCCGTGCGTGAGCATCGCGCCTTTCGCGACGCCGGTCGTGCCGCCGGTGTATTGCAGGAACGCGAGATCGTCGCGCGTCGTCGGCACCGGCTGCGGTTTGACGCGCGCGCCGAGCGCGAGGGCGGAGCGCAGCCGGATCGCCTGCGGCAGGCTGTAGTCGGGCACCAGCTTCTTCACGTGCTTCAGCACGAAGTTGATCAGGCGTCCCTTCGCATTGAAACCGTCGGCGAGCAGGTCGCCGAGCGCGGTGACGACGATGTTCTTCACTTGCGTTTCCGGCAGCGCTTCCTGCAGCGTGCGCGCGAAGTTCTCGAACACGACGATCGTCTGCGCGCCGCTGTCCTTCAGCTGATGCGCGAGTTCGCGCGCCGTATAGAGCGGATTGACGTTGACGACGATCGCGCCGGCCTTCAGCGTGCCGAACAGCGCGACCGGGTACTGGAACGTGTTCGGCAGCATGATCGCGACGCGGTCGCCCGGCTTCACGCCGGTGCTTTGCAGATACGACGCGAACGCTTCGACTTTCTGCGCGAGCGTGCGGTAGGTCATCGATGCGCCCGCGCTCACGTATGCGACCCGCTCGGCGAAGCGCGTCGTGCATTCGTCGAAGAACTGCACGAGCGACGTGTATTGCGTGACGTCGATCTCGTGCGGCACGCCGGGCGGATACGACGCGTACCAGACGCCGTCGCTGTTCGGCGGGAGCTGGGTCGTTGCGGTTGCTGCGGACGAGGACATGATGTGTCTCCAATGCTGTGCGGTGGACGAGCGTCGGCGCTTCGGCGCGTTGCGCTCGTCCCATGCTTTTCGTCGACGAAAGCCGGCCAGCCGTGGCTCCCGCCGCATGACATTCGTACGGCCCGGGCCGGCGCATCCACGCCGGCCCGGGCCGCCCAAATCGTGAATCGCCGCCTGCGCGGCGTGACGCAATCAGCTCGCCGAATGCGCGGTCGCCGTATCGACCGCGGCCGCGGCCGTACCCGTACCCGGCGACAGCCCGAAGGCTTCGCTCGCGCCCGCATCGTCGAGCACGGCCGCGAAGATCGACAGCTGCGTGCTGTCGGGCATCGGCGCCTTCAGCGCGGCGACGATCAGCGAGGACAGCCGCGCGATCATCTGCACGTCGTTCATCGTGCGGCGTTGCGAGAATTCGTCGATCAGGCTTTCGGTTTCGGCGCCGGCAAGCGCACCGGACAGCGCGCCGATCGCGAAGTGCAGCCGCCAGCCGAGCTCCGTGCGCGGCAGATGCGGCAGCGCGCGCTGGAACGCATCGAAGAAGCGGCCCGCGACGCTCGCATAGTGCGCGGTCAGGAAGTTGCGCACGAACGGCGACGGGTCGGTGTATGCGCGGCCGATCAAGCGAAGGAACGCGGGGCCGCCGCGATCGGGGTCGCGCGACGCCTTCAGCGCGGGAATGAACATCGCGCCGAGCACGTGCTCGCAGGTGATGTGCGCACCGAGCTGCGCATCGAAGCGGTCGAGGATGCCGAGGCGTTCCTGGTTGAGCTGGTCGAGCCGACGCGACAGCATTGCGTGGATCAACGCTTCCTTGCTGCCGAAGTGGTAGTTGACCGCGGCGAGGTTCACCGCCGCGCGCGACGTGATCTGCCGCATCGACATCGCTTCGAAGCCATGCTCGATGAACAGGTCCTCGGCCGCGTCGAGGATGCGCGCCTTCGTTCCGCCGGCCTGCCGATTGCCGGGTGCCCGCGTCCCGGACGGCCGTCCCGCGGACGATCGCCCCTCCTGACTTACTGCCATGTCCCGCCTCCCTATGCCGGTCGCGCGGCCGCGAACAGGTGATTTGATTATGTAATTCAAACAGCCGTTTTTATTAAGATAAAAAAATGCAGGCGGCGCGGGCAAGCGGGGAATCTGGACAAATTCCTCTAGTTCGATGTGCGGGTGCGGCATACATCGCGTGTGGCCCCTGCGGGACGAGGCTCACGCGATGATGCAACGCGGCAACGCGCGGGTTCAGCCGACGGTGCTACGCGTATTGACCGATTGCGTCATGTCGATGCCGCGCCGTTCGCGGCTGAATATGATCAGCACGGCGATCACGACGGCGACGATGCCGGCCACGAGCGCGAGGGCAAAACTGTAGTTGTTGCCCTGCGAAACCGCGAGGGACGCCTGCATCGTCGCGTTACCCGACGCCAGCAGGTTGCCGAGCTGGTAGACGACGCCGGGGAAGGTCGCGCGGATCTCGTCGGGCGAGATCTCGTTCAGGTGGACGGGGATCACGCCCCACGCACCCTGTACCGAGATCTGCATCAGGAACGCGCCGGCGGCGAGTGCGACCGGGCCGCTCGAGAACGCCCACAGCGGCAGCACCGGCAGCGCGATCAGCGCCGCGATGAAGATCGCGCGCCGGCGGCCGATTCGCTCCGAGATCGCGCCGAACGACAGGCCGCCGACGATCGCACCGAGGTTCAGCACGATCGTGATCCACGACACGGTGTGCGGATCGAAGTGATGCTGTTCGCGCAGGAAGGTCGGGTAGAGATCCTGCGTGCCGTGCGAGAAGAAGTTGAACGCGGTCATCAGCACGATCGCGTAGATCGTGAGCTTCCAGTTCTGCCGCAGCGTGGCGCCGAGGCTCGGCCGCGGGCGCTTTTCCATCTGCTTCCAGGCCGGCGACTCGGGCACGTGCGCGCGCACGTACAGTACGAGCAGCGCGGGCAGCACGCCGACCATGAACATCCCGCGCCAGCCGATGTACTGGTAGAGCAGGCCGAACACGACGGACGCGAGCAGATAGCCGCTCGGATAACCGGCCTGCAGCAAGCCCGACACGAAGCCGCGCGCATGGGTCGGTACGGTTTCCATCGTCAGCGCGGAGCCGACGCCCCATTCGCCGCCCATCGCGATGCCGAACAGCGCGCGCAGCACCAGCAGCGCGGTCAGGCTGGGCGCGAAGCCCGACGCGAGTTCGAGCAGCGAATAGCACGCGATGTTGACCATCAGCGTCGGGCGGCGGCCGAAGCGATCGGCGAGCCGGCCGAAGATCAGCGCACCGATCGGGCGCATCGCGAGCGTCAGCGTGAGTGCGAACGCGACGGCGGGGATCGTCGACGCGAATTCGGCGGCGATGTCCTTCAGCACGAAGACCATCAGGAAAAAGTCGAACGCGTCGAGCGTCCACCCGAGGTAGGCGGCAATCGTGACGTTGCGTTGTTCGCGGGTCCAGCTCATGTCCGAGGTCTCCTCGTTGACTTGCGCTCACGATCTGAAGGCGGATGCCGGCCCGGCTGGCGCGCGGCGCGGGAGCATGGGTCGAGTGTAGGCCGCGATGCCGTCCGAGGTGGGGCGCGATAACCGTGAATCGGGAATAATCCCTACGAAATGATCTGTTGAGAAAGCCGAAACAACGGCGTGCGAGACAAGCGTCAGGCGTCTGTATCATTCCGGAAGGCTTTTTGTAGCAGTTATGTAATGCGTGATGCGCGCGATGCGCATCGCGCCCGAATCAGGAGTCCCGATGACCACATCTTCCGTAGCCGCATTGCCTGTGCTCGAGACCGAGCGGTTGTGGCTGCGCCCGCGCGTGCTGGCCGATCTCGACGCGAGCATCGAGATGGATCGCGATCCGGAAGTCACGCGCTACATCGCCGGCCCGTGGCACGACCCTGACGAACATCGCCGCTTCGTCACGCACCGGATCACGCGCGACTATCCGCCGGGCCTCGGCTACTGGTCGATCTTCGAGAAGGCCGCGCCCGACGCGTTCATCGGCTGGATCCTGCTGATTCCCGACTATGCGCACGGCGCGCGCGACGTCGAGATCGGCTGGCGGCTCGTGCGCGCGGCGTGGGGCCGCGGCATCGCGTGCGAAGCCGCCGCGGCCGTCGTGCGTCATGCGTTCGACACCGTGCGGCTGCCGCGCGTGATCGCCGATATCGCGGAGGCGAACACGGGCTCGCTGAACGTCGCACGCAAGCTCGGGATGCGGCGCGTGGGCGTCGTGCACGACGGGATTCCCTACGTGCGTCATCGTTTCGAGCGCGACGACCTGCGAGCATGACGCGGCGACGCGACGCGGCAGCGACGCCGGTTGTCGGGGAAGGTCAAGCGCATGCCTGTCCTGGTCGCGAGGGATTAGCAGCTCGCACGATCTGGAGTATCGTTGCCGGAAATTCCCAACATGGGGTACGACCATGGCACTCGGCAACGACGTTCATCTCATTCCTGTCCGGCTCGACGCATTGCGTCCGACGCAAATGACCGTCGGCTATCGCGAAGTGAAAGCGAAGCGCAGGCACTGGAAAGCGCTCGACAAGCGTGCGCGCAAGGCCGCGATCGACTCGCACTGGTTTCCGGCCGTGCTCGGCCCGGGCGGCCTTTACTACATCACCGATCATCACCATCTCGGCCTCGCGCTGATCGAGGAAGGGCAGACGCGCGTGAACGCGATGCTGCTGAAGGATCTGTCCTGGCTCGAGGACACGATCTTCTGGCGGATGATGGAACACAACCAGTGGGTGCATCCGTTCGGTTCGGACGGCTCGCGTCGCGACTACGCGAATCTGCCGAAGGTGCTGACGGGGCTCGAGGACGATCCGTACCGCAGCCTCGCGGGCGAACTGCGCACGGCGGGCGGCTATGCGAAGGATGCGACGCCGTTCAGCGAATTCCTGTGGGCCGACTACCTGCGCCAGCACGTGACGCTCGACCAGATCCGCAAGAACTTCTCGAAGGCGCTGGACGTCTCGCTACGCCGGGCACATGACCAGGACGCGCGCTATCTGCCCGGCTGGTCGGGTGTCATCGCCGCCAAACCCTGACACGCGCACGATGCCTACCGCCTCATGACGACCGCCTCGCCCCGTCCGGATACCGGCCCGCAGCATCCCGAGCATTTCGCCGCACTGGGTGCGGCAACGCCGCCGCCCACGCGGCGCATCGGCCTTGACGCGCTTGCCGGTCTGTCGATCGCCGGGCTGCTGATTCCGGAGGCGGTCGCGTATGCGGGGCTCGCCAACCTGCCGCCGCAGGCCGGTCTCATCGCGCTGCTGTCGGGGCTCGTGGTTTATGCGCTGACCGGCAGCAGCCGCTTTGCGATCGTGTCGTCGACCTCGTCGTCGGCGGCCGTGCTCGCGGCCACCGTGCTGGCCGAATCGGGGATGGCGCTCGCCGCGCAACTCGCGCTGGCGGCCGCGCTTGTCGCAATGACGGGCGTGCTGTTCATCCTGGCGAGCGCGGCGCGGCTCGGCGGCATGTCGGATTTCGTCGCGCGTCCGGTCCTGCGCGGGTTCACGTTCGGACTCGCGCTGACGATCGTCCTCAAGCAACTGCCGAAGATTCTCGCGATTACCGTGCAGCACAGCGATGCGCCGCATGTCGCGCTCGACCTCGTCGCCGGTGCGCCGCGTGCGAACCTCGCGAGCGTCGCGCTCGGCGGGAGCGCGCTTGCGCTGCTGTTCGTGCTCGGGCGCAGCAAGCGGGTGCCGGCCACGCTCGTCGTCATCGTGCTGTCGATCGCGGCCGGCTATGTGGTCGACTGGCAGCACTACGGGATCGCGATCGTCGGACACATCGATTTCCGGCACCTCGCATTCGGGCTGCCGCATCTCGACCGCAACGCATGGATGCAGACGGTCGAGTTGGCTTTCGCGCTGATGCTGATCCTGTACGCGGAGTCGTACGGATCGATCCGCAACTTCGCGCTGAAGCACGGCGACAGCGTGTCGCCGAATCGCGACCTCGTCGCGCTCGGCTGCGCGAACCTCGTGTCGGGGCTGTTGCACGGGATGCCGGTCGGCGCCGGCTATTCGGCGACGTCGGCGAATGAGGCGGCCGGCGCGCAATCGCGTTTCTCGAGCCTGTGGGCAGCCGCCGTGGTCGCGCTGATCGTGTGGCTGCTGCTGCCGCAGCTCGCGCGCACGCCGGAGCCCGTGCTCGCGGCGATCGTGATCTTCGCGGTCAGCCATTCGCTGCATCCGTCGGTGTTCCGGCCGTACTGGGTCTGGCATCGCGATCGGCTCGTCGTGGTCGCCGCGCTGCTCGCCGTGCTCGTGCTCGGCGTGCTGCATGGGCTGCTCGCGGCCATCGGCGTGAACCTGCTGTTGACGCTGCGCAAGTTGTCGGAGCCGAACGTCAGCGTGCTCGGCCGGCTGCGCGACGGGCACGACTTCGTCGACGTCGCGAATCACGCCGATGCGAAGCCGATACCTGGCGTGCTGATCGTGCGGCCCGAGGCGCAGCTGTTCTTCGCCAACGCCGACCGGATGCTCAATCGCGTGCGCGCGCTGATGAAGGCCGCGCCCGATACCCATACCGTGATGCTGAGCCTCGAGGAAACGCCGGACGTCGACGGCACGACGATCGAGTCGTTGCGCACGTTCGCGGCGGAATGCGCGGCACGCGGGCTGCAGTTCGCGATCGTGCGGCTCAAGGAGCACGCGCTGCATGCGCTAAGTCGCGCGGCCGACGATACGCTGCGTGACGACGCGATGTCCGAACTGAGCGTCGACGAGAGCCTGCAACTGCTGCAGGCGCACGGCAAGGCCGGGAAGGCAGGCGCGTGACCGGGCGGGGCACACGCGCCGGCTAGCGCGCCGGTGCGCCCAGTGCGCCTAGTGCGATAGCGCGGCGTCGGCCGTCTCGGCGCTCGCGCGGCCGGCCACGACGTCGGCGACTTCGGCAGCCGTCGGTGCATATGCGCCCGCATGCGCGCAGGCGACCGCCGCGCAGGCCGCCGCGTAGCGCAGATGCTCGGCGGCCGATGCGCCGGGATGCATGAGCTGGCTGGCGAGCCAGCCGCCGATGCTGGCGTCGCCGCAGCCGACGGTGTCGGCGACCTCGGTCGCGAACGCCGGTTGGAACAGCGCGGTGTCGCGGTGCAGGAGCTGCATGCCGGCCGCGCCGCGCGTGACGAGCACGGTCGCATCGGGCGCCCACGCGCGCAATTGCGCGAGCGCGGCGGCTTCATCGAGTTCGGGAAACAGGCCGCGCAGATCTTCATCGGATACCTTGATCCAGTCGGCGAGACCGGCCAGCGCGCGCAGCGTGTCGCGATACGACGGCGCGGCCATCGGCGCGCGATAGTTCGGGTCGAACGAGATCCGCTTGCCGGCCGCGCGGGCAGCCCGCACGAGCTCGATCAGGCGCGGCGCGAGCGGCTCGCGCACGACCCCGAGCGAGCCCACGTGCACGATCTCGGCCGCGTCGAGCGCGCCATCGGGCAGGTCGGCCGGATCGAACGCGAGATCGGCGCTGTTCTCGCCGATGAAGAAATAGTCGGGCGGTTGTTTCGACACGACCATCGCGAGCAGCGGCGGGCGATCGACCTGTCGCATGAAGCGCAGGTCGAGCCCGGCATCGGCGCTCCGGCGCATCAGTTCGTCGCCGAAGATGTCGCGGCTGACCGTGCCGGCGAACGCGGTCGGCACGCCGAGCCGCGCGCCGACGCGCGCGACGTTCCAGCACGAGCCGCCGGCGACGCTGCGCCAGTGGCGCGCATCGTCGCGGATGAAATCGGTCAGCGCTTCGCCGAATACGATCAGGCGGGGGAACCTCGTCGTCATGTCGAAACCTCGTGCCGCGGCGTGTCGCGCGGCGGTGCGGTGGTTGAGGTGGACGGACGGGCAGGGCGCGCGTCGCACGCGGCGCTGCGGCCCGGCGCCGCCCGGCGTCGCAGGTCGCGCAGCGCGATCAGCGCGGGCTGGTCCAGCCCTTGTAGCCCTTCACGTTGTCGCGCGTGATGAGCGTCGGCTCGATCAGGATCATCGGATTGGCCGGCTTCTGGCCGTTCATGATTCCATAGCCGACGTTGACGGCCTGCTGCGCCATCGCCCACGGATCCTGGCTCGACGATGCCTGCACGAGCGTGTTGGACTTGAGCGCCACCTCGATGTCCGGTGCGCCGTCGACCGACGTGATCACGATGTTCGGGCGGTTCAGCTGTTTCGCCGCGAGATCGCTGCCGATCGCCTGCGGGTCGTTGATCGTGAACACGCCGTCGAGCTTCGGAAAGCGCGTCAGGTAGCCCTGCATCGAGTTCATCCCGCCTTCGCGCGAGCCCTTGCCGTCCTGGTCGCTCGACAGCAGCTTGATGCCCGGGTTCTTCGCGAGCACCGCCTTGCAGCCGTTCACGCGATCGATCACGGCCGACACCTGCGGGCCGTTTTCGATGATCACGTTGCCACGGCCGTTGAGCTTCTTCGCGAGATAGTCGCACGCCAGCTCGCCGGCCTTCACGTTGTTGGTCTGCACGGTCGCGTTCGCGCCGGCCGCCGCGACGTCCACCGCGACGACCGTGATGCCGGCCGCCTGCGCCTTCTTCACCGCCGGCTCGATCGCCTTCGGATCGGTCGCGTTGAGCAGGATGATGTCGACGTGCGCGGAGATGAAGTTGTCGATCTGCGTGAACTGCTTGTTCAGGTCGTAGTCGGCCGATACCGCGGTCACCTTCGCGTTCGGGTTGAGCTGTTTCGCGCGCGCTTCGGCGCCTTTCACGATCGTGACGAAGTACGGGTTGCCGAGCGATCCGACCGTGACGCCGATCGATTTCAGCGGCTTGTCGGCTGCCTGGGCGACGGCAGCGCCGAATGCGAGCGTGCAGGCGACGGCGGTCAGGGCGGCTTGGTGCTTGAACATGTCGTTGTGTCTCCGGATGGTCCGTTGGCGGACGGGCGCAGGAGGACCTGCCTGCGCCCCGATGGTTGAACGGTGAGGAAAGCGTGTCAGGTGCGGGCCGAGTCGCGCTGGCGATACCGGTCGAGCGCGACCGCGCCGATGATCACGAGCCCCTTGATGATGTACTGCCAGATGTCCGACACGCCGAGCAGCACGAGGCCGTTGGTCAGTACCGCGATGATCAGCGCGCCGATCAGCGTGCCGACGATCGAGCCGACGCCGCCGACGAAGCTCGTGCCGCCGAGGATCACCGCGGCAATCGCGTCGAGTTCGTACGACTGGCCGAGCTGCAGGCCGTTGGCCGCATAGAGCCGCGCGGACGACATCACCGCGCCGAGCCCCGCGAGCAGGCCCGACGCCGCATAGACGAACAGCTGGATCGCCCGCACGTTGATGCCCGACAGCCGCGCGGCTTCCGGATTGCCGCCGACCGAATAGATCCGCATCCCGAGCACCGTGCGGCGCAGGATGAACCACGACAGCGCGATTACCGCGCAGGCGATCACGACGAGCCACGGCACGCCGAGGATCGTGCCGTTGCCGATGAACGCGAATGGCAGTTGCGGGTTGAAGATGGTCGTGTCGTTGCCGATCAGGCGAGCGACCCCGCGCACGGCCGTCATCGCGCCGAGCGTGACGATGAACGGCGGCAGGCGCAGGAACGAGATCAGGCCGCCGTTGATCACGCCGAACCCGAGGCCGACGGCGAGCGCGATCGGCACGCCGAGCCAGCCCCAGCCGGGGATGGTCGACGCGAGCAGCGCGGCGACGGCCGACGCGGCGAGTATCGAGCCGACCGACAGGTCGATGCCGCCCGTCAGGATCACGAAAGTCATGCCGGCCGCGAGCACGATGTTGATCGACGCCTGCTGCGTGACGATCGACAGGTTCTGCAGCGTGAAGAAGCCGTCGGTCAGGAATCCGAAGGCGATGCAGAGGACCAGCAGCACCGGCAGCATGCCGGCGGTGCGCATCAGCGACTGCATGCGTGCGCGATGATCGGCGCCGCGCATCAGCGGCGTACGGGTGGCCACCGGATGGGCCGTCGCGGAAGCGAGGTTCCGCTGCTTGGTCGGGTTGATCATTTCGGTACCTTGAATGAAGAAGGAAATGAAGGGGCCGTGGTCAGTGCGCGTCGGCGAGTTCGGCCTGCGAGCCGGTCGCGAGCGCGATGATCGCTTCCTGCGTGATGGGCGTGTGCGTGTGGCCGCCGAGCTCGCCGGCGATCTCGCCTTCGCGCATGACGAGCACGCGGTCGGCGACACCGATGATTTCCGGCAGTTCGCTGGAGATCACGATCACGCCGACGCCCGCGCGGGCCAGTTCGTTGATGATCCGGTAGATCTCGGATTTCGCGCCGATGTCGACGCCGCGCGTCGGTTCGTCGAGAATCAGCACGCGCGGCTTCGTCTCGAGCAGGCGCGACAGCAGCACTTTCTGCTGGTTGCCGCCCGACAGCGCGCCGACGTTGACGTGAGCGTTCGGCACGCGGATCGACAGCGATGCGATTGCGTCGCGTGCGCGTTGCGCACCGCGTGCGAGATCGAGCGCACCGAGCCGCGCATCGCGGTTGCATACGGAGATGTTGATGTTGTCGCGTACGCTCATGTCGAGGAACAGACCCTGGCGCTTGCGGTCTTCCGTCAGGTAGACGAGGCCGGCGTCGATCGCGTCGCGCGGCGAATGCGCGCCGAACGCGCGGTCGCCGAGCTTCACGTCGCCGCGCGTGCGCGGCTCCGCGCCGAAGATCAGCCGCGCCAGTTCGGTGCGTCCCGCGCCGACGAGCCCGGCGATGCCGAGCACCTCGCCGGCATGCAGGTCGAGGCTGCAGCCGCGCACGCGATCGGCGTCGGCGATGTCGCGCACCGACAGCAGCAGGTGGCCGGGGTCGTACGGCGCATGTTCCTTCTTGTAGAAGCCGGAGATGTCGCGGCCCACCATCATCGCAACGAGCCGCTCGGCCGACAGCGATTCGCGCTCGAGCGTGCCGACGTACGATCCGTCGCGCAGCACCGACACGCGGTCGGACAGTTCGTAGATTTCCGCCATCCGGTGGCTGATGTAGATGATCGCGAGGCCTTCCTCGCGCAACTGGCGGATCAGGCCGAACAGGTGCTCGGTCTCGCGCGACGACAGCGGTGTCGTCGGTTCGTCCATCACGAGGATGCGCGCGCGGGTGTGCACGGCGCGCGCGATCTCGACGAGCTGCTGCTCGGCGATCGACAGCGTGCCGACGAGCGTGTCCGGACCGAACGGCGCACCGAGGCGGGCGAGCACGTCCTGGCAGCCGCGCGCCATCGCCGCGCGGTCGATCGTGCCCCAGCGCCGGTTGCCA
The DNA here is from genome assembly GCF_046534765.1 of Burkholderia sp. SIMBA_062. Taxonomy (NCBI): domain Bacteria; kingdom Pseudomonadati; phylum Pseudomonadota; class Betaproteobacteria; order Burkholderiales; family Burkholderiaceae; genus Burkholderia; species Burkholderia sp. SIMBA_062. Next base: position 283,543 of record NZ_JAWRYD010000004.1, on the reverse strand, counting down.
CGCCGCAGTTCGCGGCCGACGTAGATGTTTTCCGCGACGGTCAGGTTCGGCGCGAGGCACAGCTCCTGGTAGATCACCGCGACGCCCGCATCGCGCGCGGCGAGCGGGCCGTCGACGTCGATGCGCTCGCCGTCGATCAGGATCTCGCCGCCGGCGTCGGCGCGATACGCACCGGACAGGATCTTCATCAGCGTCGATTTGCCCGCGCCGTTCTCGCCCATCAGCGAATGGATCTCGCCCGGATAGACAGTCAGGCTGACGTTGTCGAGCGCGCGCACGGCCGGGAACGTCTTGCTGATCCGGCGCATCTCGAGCAACGGCCGGGACGACTCAGATCGCGACATGGTTGACCTCCTGCGATTCGATGCGGGCGCCCTTGAGGATGCCGGCCCGCGGGGAGAAGTTGAAGAACATCGGCAGCGTCGCGGCGCCGATCGCACCGGCGTCGGCCCCGAACGTGCCGCGTACGAGCGTCGGCGTGCCGCGCGCTTCCGGCGCGGTGGCGACGAGGGCCGCGCGCAGGCGGGTCGTCACCGTGTCGAGCAGACCGGCGTCGGTATCGGCGTCGAGCACCACCACCGGCGCATCGACGACGCACAGCACCGCGCGCAATGCCGGCGCGAGCGCGTCGACGCAGTCATCGATCCATTCGTCGACCGCCGGCAGGCCGCGCGCGATGCAGGCCTCGAGGTCGGCGCGATTCTCGACCGTTTCGCCGTGATGGCGCAGGTGGCGCGCGAGCGCATGCAGCGACGCGCGGGCGAGCAGGATGTCCCACGGGCCGCGCGGCGGCGGTGCGGACGCCAGCCGGCTCGGCGGCACGGGAATCACGGCGATGTCGCCGGCATTGCCGGTCACGCCGCGCAGGCAGTCTCCGTCGACGGCGATGCCGCCGCCGATCGCGGGGCCGATGAACAGGTAGACGAAGTCGTCGCACTGTCGGCCGTACCCGTAGAACAGTTCGGCGATCGCGGCGGCGTTGCCGTCGTTTTCGCCGAACACGGGCAGCGACAGCATGCGCCCCAGATCGCTCGCGAAATCGACGTCTTCCCACGCGCGGAACGTGTCGGGCGCGAGGCCGAGCTCGCGCATCCACGCGCCGAGGTTGTACGGCTGGGCGACGCCGACGCCCGTGAGCCGTGCGCGCTCATGCGCGGGGAGCAGATCCTGCATGGCATCGATGTCGCGCCGCACGATGTCGAGCACGTCGGCGGGCGGGGGAAGTAGCGTGTCGTGCGAGCGGCGGCCGAGCACGTCGCCCGCGAAATTGACGAGCGCCGTCTCGATCCGCATCCGGTCGAGATGGACGCCGATGCCGAACGCACCGCGCGGATCGAGACGGACCAGCGATGCCGGCTGGCCGCGCTGGCCCTCGGTGCGGCCGGCGAATTCGATCAGCTTCGCGTCGGCGAGCGACGCGATGATGCTGCCGACCGCCGTGCCCGTCATGCTCGCGAGACGCGCAAGGTCGGCCTTCGACGCGCTGCCCGCACGGCGCAGCGTCTTCAACAGCAGGCGCTCGTTGTAACGGCGCACGTTGGCCGAGTTGCTTCCCTGGCCGATGTGCGGGCTTCGCATGGCGTCTCCTTCCATGGCGCGTCGTCTGTCGACGCATTAAATAAATCACGTTGATTTATTTAACCGCGTGAGCGCTCGGATGTCAGCCTAGGGAAATCCCGGCTTCGGCCGGAAAAGCATGCCGGGCGTAGGGTTGCGGGCGCGGCAGGTTCTCAGGGTGCGTCGTTGCCAGTTGCGAAGACGCGCAGAATTGGGCTGGCGGCAGAGCTCGCGGTCTCGGACGCCGCATCGTTTCAGCCTGAGCCGACGGAGCGTTTGCTTGACGCCGATGATGCGCGTGAGTTCGTCGGTACGCCCGGCGCGCGGAATGGGGAGGGGGCGGGGCGGGATGAGTCGCGATGTGAACGCGATATCGCGCTTGCGCAAGCGCAAATGAAAAAAAGGCCGGCATAAGCCGTAATGCCGTTCAGTTAAGCAACTGAACGGCATTTTTGTTTTAGGGTTGGAGTCGTAAACGGAGCGACAAGCTGTTAACTTTGGCCGCGATGCTAAGCGGCCATCTAACCTTTCTATTGGATACAGCGCTCGCCGACCTGACTCGGCTAGGCGAGCATCTGCCGCAGGAATGGATCGACCAGGCCATTGATGCCACGGGCACGGCCAGTACCGGCCGATGCCGCTGGCAGTGCCGTGGCTGCCAGCAGAGCAACGGCCATCTAACCTTTCTATTGGATACAGCGCTCGCCGACCTGACTCGGCTAGGCGAGCATCTGCCGCAGGAATGGATCGACCAGGCCATTGATGCCACGGGCACGGCCAGTACCGGCCGATGCCGCTGGCAGTGCCGTGGCTGCCAGCAGAGCAGCAGTCGCCGTAAGCACGAGATTCATGATGTAGCGCCAGAGGATGGGGCAAGCGTACAGTCGACCGTAGATCATGGCGGCCCGCTACAAATCCGTTGCGGCCATGCTCCATATTCTTCGGTCCACTCCGCGCCGGGCGTGCCGATGGGCTGCGCCATGAAGGGAATGCTGCCGCCTTGATGGAGAAAAGGGGACGTATGCAGGTCTCGTCACCTGTAGGGTGGGATTGAATCCGTGAAGATTGCAGCGGTTTCGCTATAATTGACACCTGAACCGTCGAATCTGAAATGAGGCGTTCTCCGTGAAGAAAGCGAGCCTGCAAGCCAAGTTAGACTACTGCTCGAAGACGCGCCGTTCGAACTACGCCGCCAGTCTTCGGCTGGAGGGGTACGAGGTCACCCCGACTGGAGCCAAGCGCAAACTGCGTTCGCGCGAAGATGTGCTGCGCACTTACCGGAAGCCCGCTTGACATTGGATAAGTACGGTACCGGCCAGGATCCGTACTGCTATCCCGATAGCCGTACATTGCGCAACCGGTTGGACATCCGGGGTGACGAAAGGCTTGCGCAAGCCGAGCGCGAACTCTCCGAGATCGCTGCAAGCCAGATCGATTTTTCCCTTCCTCCCTACGATCTGGCCTACCTCAAACAAATCCATCGCGAGCTCTTTCAGGATGTGTACGAGTGGGCGGGTGAGTCTCGCACCATCGACATATCGAAGGGCAACACACGCTTTTGCACTGCCGGCCGCATTGAGCCAGAGGCTCAAAAAATCTTCGAGGCCATGGAGCGCCGTGACTGGTTCGAAGAATTGGATCGTCCTGCGCTGATTGTTGCTGTAGCCGAGAAGTTTGGCGATTTGAATATGATCCATCCCTTTCGTGAAGGGAATGGCCGCGCTCAACGCTTGTTGTTCGAACATCTGATCGTGAATGCAGGGTTCGAAATCAGTTGGTGGCAGGTTGAGGAACCGGAATGGATCGACGCCAACGTGGCCGCAGTGATTTGCGACTATCGGCCGCTCGAGGCGGTATTTGAGCGATGCATCGGGCGGCGGATTGACGAGTAGGCAAGTGCATTACGCGCTACATGAGTTGCATCAGTTGAGCGGCGTAACGAGCAGCTGCAACGCTCGGTTTAAGCTTGCTCACGCGCCGGCCTGCATCAGCAGGCTGGCCTCCAGTGCCGCGATGGCGACGACGCCCGCGATCTCGCTTCACATCAGGCGGCGTCGCGCCTGCGCGTCTTTCTCGCGCGCCAGCAGTCGGCGGCGCATCCACATCCAGCCGCAGGCCGTCGCCGTATAGAGGCACAGCCGCCACACCAGGAAGTAGCCTGCGGCGGTAGCCAGCCACCGCTCCCAGCTGGCAATGCTGCCGGCCAGGTAGATGCCGGTGATGTTGGCCGCCACGGCTGCGGTGAGGATCAGCACCGCTCCCAGCAGCGCCTTCGCTGTTCGCCGGCTGAAAAGCCAGCGCGGCCGCAGCCAGCGTGTGTGGATCAGGCTCGTGGCTTGCTTCCCGGCTTGCCTTCCTGCAACTGATCAAGGCGGCCAGGCACTGTATCGCCCTCGTAGATGCCGCGCGAGCCTGTTGCGCGCGCCGTGGCGTTGGATGATCGCCATTGGCGAGTTGGCGGCCAACGTCCGGCGCAGTTCCAGTTCCGTCTCGAGGTTGCCAATTTCCTGCGCCAGCGCAGCGCTTTCCTGGTCCACGGCGTGGATCGCCAGCTCGTTCGCCGAAACGTTCGGCTCCTTCTTGCCGCCGAGCAGCGTGCGCTGCAGCAGCAGGGCTTTCTCGAGCACGCCGGTCAGTGCCACCTCCGAGGCCAGGCGCTGCCCAAGCAGGTCCTGATCCGGTTCGTCGCGCAGCGCTTCGATGACGCGAGGCAGCTAGGCGAGAGTGCCGAGGCCGCGATGGTGACGGTATCCAGAGCGCATGCGCTACCGGACACCCCGAGCAGGAACGATGCTGCGGCAACGCGCAGACGGCGAGAGGCGGTCATCGGTGCTCCTTCCTGTACTGCGCAATTCGGGCCAGCGCGATCGACACATCCGGCTCCCCGTAGACGACGTAGCGGTGAGCGACCACAACGGCCGGGACTTTGGCCGCGCCCAGGCTCCATGCCTCGGTTACCCCCTGGTAAGCAGCCGCCAGCCGCCGCTGCAGCTCGGGGCCACCTTGCTCCAGACGCCGCTGGGCGATGGGGGCTGCTTTGTCGGCATCTCCCGGCAGGTCCGCAGCCAGTTCGGCCTCGAGCTGTGCCGCGGTGTCCAACTCGACGACGACAGCACCGGCGGGTACACCGCGAACCGGATGCGCCTCGTCGGTAAAAACGTGGAGGTCGGCCGCTAGGACTGGCAACGCGGTGGCAGCCTGCAATGCAAACAGTGCAGTGGCAGCGAGGTGAGGGAGCTTCATGGTGCAGTGCCTGGGAGCGGGTCAGGCATGCATTGCACCGCATACCCGGTGAGTGCTCTACCAAGAATCCGTTTTCGAGATGCACCGCATTCCTTAGCGTTATGCGGGAGCCGTTTTCTCAGGCTTCGATTAGGCTGAAAATTTCAGGGCAGGTCAGCTTTGTGCGAATACACAGAGATTGCCCAAAATCCGCCTGCATCTTGTCCATCACGCGTCAGCCAGCGTCTTTGCTAGACTTTCATCTTTCACGTGACAACGCCCTTCTTGGACATGCTGCACACGATAGGATTTTTGCGCGGGACGGTCTTGAGCTTCTTTGCCGCCCTTACACTTTGTGGCCAGGCCGTCGCCCAGTCTGCGAACGGCGAAACTCAAACGACGAATGAGCCTCCCCGATGGAGGCTCACGAAACCGATGTTGACGTCACGCTTCGGTCATACCGCCGTTTCATTGCCTGATGGCCACGTGTTGGTGACCGGCGGTTTCGGGGGAAAGGGCGGAGGCAGGGTGCTGGCTTCCAGCGAGCTTTATGATGCGGAATCTCAGCGTTGGTTGAAGACCGGCTCCATGACGGTGCCGCTGCTTGCCGCCAAAGCCGTATTGTTGCGCGACGGTAGAGTGCTGGTTGCAGGTGGTCGGTCTGTGGAGACCATCACAGTTTCAACGGGGAGCGTGACCGGACTCTCATTTGATGGCACCCCGTTGGCTGAGATGTATACCCCCGAGCGCGGAGCATGGTCAGCGGTTAGGCCTATGGCGACAGGACGCCTGCGCCATACGCTTACCGCGTTGCAGAACGGCCGAGTGCTTGCCGTCGGAGGCCAGAGCGGCACCAACGATGGTGGGGTCTATGAGGTTCTGGGCTCTGCGGAGCTGTTCGATCCCACTCAAGGTGCGTGGCTGGCCACTGGGTCTATGGCTGCGCACCGTACTTGCCATACCGCCACGGTATTGGCAGACGGCAAGGTGCTTGTCACGGGAGGGCGGACCGAGCAACCTACCTACGGCAGCAAAACGGCAACTTCATCAGCAGAGCTATATGATCCGGCGACTGGCACCTGGACCGAGGCCGCCAACATGAGAGCGGCTCGCTGCGGTCACACGGCGACGCTCCTGCGATCGGGCAAGGTCTTGGTGGCAGGTGGCGAAGATGATGAGAGGGCTGACGAAGATGCGGTGGTCGCCGAAGTTATCAAGGAGAAGGGCCCCAATGTCACGGCGGCGGACCTAGATGCGGCCATTGCTAAGGACGCTCGGCCGTATCTGAATTCGGTGGAGATCTATGATCCGGCCACAGGCCAATGGTCATCCGCAGGGCGCATGAGCGGCGCTCGGTCGGAGCATACGGCGGTGCTGCTGCCTAATGGGAATGTGCTTTTCGCGCGTGGTCGCGACAGCCGGAACTTGAATCTGAATTCGACTGAAATTTACGACGTGACGAAAGGCGCCTCGATCGCCACGGTGCCGATGCAAAACGCTGTTGGAATCTGGGCTACGCTTTCTTTGCTGCCTAACGGCAAGTTGCTGGCGGCGGGCGGCGATCGAGGTTATGTAGAGTCCAAGCCCGGTTTCAGGGAGCGGCTTGCGCGTGGAATTTTTCGGGAAGATGATTTTAACAACAACAGCGCTCTTGCTTCGGCGGAACTGCTGGACTACTGATCGTGTAGCGGCACTCCGCATGCGAATTTTCCAGCACGAAACCATCGAGCAACGAGCTGCGGCAAATAAGAGGAAATTGCTCGTGTCTTCCTGCCACATTCTGGCGGCCACATGTTTTCTGTTGGGCGCGGTCGCCTCTGCTCAGGCGCAGACTTCCGGCCCGTTTGAGCTGAATTGGCCACATCCCGGCGAAAAGCTCGTCTACCAATCGCGAGGCTGTGCCGATGAATGCCGGGAGGCAACGGTGGTGAACAAGCGCACCGGTGTTTTGCTCGCGCGCCTGAGCTGTGATGGAACCGACTTGCCGCTCGCCCTCCATGGCTACCGGCCTGCCGCTGCGCCATCCCGTGTGGATCTCGGCGATTGCAGCCCTGATTCCTAGCCGCCCAAGGGCGTGAACAAGTTTCAGGCCATCCCGGCGGAATTTGAGCGTTTGCTCAAGATGCGCTGATTTTGTGCGGCCGGCAGGCCGCGCCTGTCATCAAGCTATTCACTCCCGGCGCTAGCGCGACCTTGCTCTGAATGCCGGAGGCTACCGGAGCAGGTGGCGGGCGACGCCGGTGGGCCTTTCGGTCGCGGCAGGCTGGTCTTCAGTCGCAAGCATGTCCATGGCCGGCAGCAAGGCATCGCCCTCGATCGGCCCCACAAACTCGAACTTTCGATGTGCCGAAAAATGTACCACTTTGGTGCTGGCTTGCCACGGTCCTCAGTAGATCGTGATGGACGCGCAAAAACGAAAAAGCCCGCAATGGCGGGCTTCTCCGAGGTTCCAGAAAACCCTTATTGGAAGTCTCTGGAGATATAAGTGGTGCCCAGGAGAGGACTCGAACCTCCACGATGTTGCCACCGCTAGGACCTGAACCTAGTGCGTCTACCAATTCCGCCACCTGGGCACGTTTTGCAGTAGCTGCTCGCTGCAAAGAAGCGAAATTATAGCGTGTCTGAAGGATCTGTCAACGGGTTGCGAACGAAAATTATTTGACGGCTTGCTTGCGACGTTGGGCGAGTGCGGTAACGCATCATCGATGTGTCGTGACGTGGGCAGATGTCGCCGCGCGCGTATCAATCCGACGCGGAAATGAAAAAGGCCGGCTAGAAGCCGACCTTTTTAAAAACAGATGGTGCCCAGGAGAGGACTCGAACCTCCACGGTGTTGCCACCGCTAGGACCTGAACCTAGTGCGTCTACCAATTCCGCCACCTGGGCACGTTTCGCTTAATGCAGTGCGAAAGACCGCTATTATAGCGTGTCCGCGATCGCTGTCAACACAATTTCGTCGAAAACGAACAAAAGTACCGCTCCGTCGCAGACGAGCGCCCGCGCAGCGGAACGATCCGCTCGCTTCGTCGCCATCCCTGCGCAACGCCCGTTTCGATGCGGCCGCGTCGTCTCGTCCGCGCGCCCTCCGCGGGAACGACATCGAGGCCCCGCGCCAGCATCCCATCGAAGTGTCTTTTTGCACGCCGCGCCGACACACGGGCCCGGCGTGACATCGAACAGCGAAGCATGAGACAAGTACTAAATTAATGTGTTTCGTTATGGGACAAGGGGTAATTGAACGCGCTGCCCGATAAACATCAAAACGATTCAGGCAACATGGCGGTTTCGCGATCTGCGGCCGAAGCCGCGCGGTCGTGTCTCAACGGACCCGAGCCGCCCGAACGTCAGTGGCGCGGCGGCGCGGCGTGTACGAAGAATGCGGCCGTTCGCAGCAACGATTCACGAAGCGCACACGCTGTAAACACTCGGGTGAAAACAATAACGAGGTAAGCACCCAATGCCTGAATGGCTCAATCGCGTCCGAAAAACAGCGGCCGCCATACAGCCGGGCGTATGGCCGCTCACGGCCGGCGTCGCATTGCTGGCGGCGCTGAGTTGCACGCCGGCGGCCGAAACGCTGCTGTCGCCGCTCGACCGTCTGTACTGGAACCTGGTCGCGAGCCATCTCGACTATGGCGATCGTAGCGAGGTCGCGGTGATTTCGATCGACAGGAAGACGATTGCCGAACTGGGCGGCGCCGGGAGCTATGCGCGTACATCCCATGCGCAGGTGCTCGCTCGGCTCGGCGGCGCGTCGAGCGTCGTGCTCGACATGACGATGTTCGGGCCCGCGCGCGGTGACGATGCGCTCGCGGCCGCGATCGCCCGGCAAGGGCGCGTCGTGCTGCCGGCCCACGCGTCGCCGGAGGCCGTGCATGCCGAGACCGTGCTGCCGCCCGCGCCGCAGTTGCGCGGCGCGGCAGCCGCCGTCGGGCACCGCAGCGCCGTGCTCGGCACTGATTATCTGCTGCAAGGCATCGTGCCCTACGTACGGACAGCCGATTCGGACGACGAACTGCCGCATGTCGCGCTGCAGGCGATTCGCGTCGCGGGCGCGTCGATGCCGACCGGCGACGTACGCGATCACGTGCAGGATCACGTGTCCAAGCTCGGGCACGTCGAAGCGCGCTCGCTTGCGCTGTTTCTGCCGGCGCGCTTCGACCTCGATCGCTATTCGTACGTCGACGTGATGAAGGGGCGCGTCCCCGCGTCGGCATGGCGCGGCCGGATCGTCTTCATCGGCGACACGATGTCCGATCTTTCCGGCGTGTACGACCTGTCGACGCTGGACGGCGGACGGCTGCGCCGCGTCGAGGTCGACGCGCTGGTGACACAGGCGCTGCTCGACGGCCACATCCTGCGGCGCGAGCCGGAGGCCGTCCAGGTCGCGGTGAGCATCGCGGTCGCGACGGGCATGCTGCTGATCTGCTTGCTGGTGCCCGGATGGCGGATGTATGCGTTCGCGCTCGCCTGGCTCGCGATATTCGTCGTCGCCGAAGTGGTGCTGCTCGTGCATTGGTCGTACTGGGCGCCGATCGGGCCGTTGCTCGCCGTGTGCGTACTGATCTTCGCGGTTTGCGGGTGGCGGCGCGCCGGCAGCCTGCGCGCGTTCCTGCTGAACGAATACGGAATGCTGCGCGGGCTGGCCGGCAAGCACGCATTCGTCGGCTTGCCGCACGCGGCAGAAGCCCACCCCGCGATGCCGACGACGGACGAAGTCGAACTCGCCATGCAGCGCATTCGCGCATGGCAGACGGCCTACGTCGACATGATCGAGACGCTGCCTTATCCGATCTTCGTCGAGCGGCGCGGCAGGATGCTGATGTGCAACGCGCGCGGCCGCGTGATGCTCGAGACGCTCGACGCCGACGGCGACGCGGCGGCCCGGCGCGTGCTGACGATCGTGCACGACGAAGTGCTGACCGCCAAGGCGACCGGCAAGATTCATTCGGCCGAGCTCGCGCTGAACGGACGCACGCAGATGATGATGGTGACGCCGTTCGGCGATGGCGACGGGCACAGTTCGACCGCGAGCATGATCTGCCTCGTCGATATCCACAACATCAAGGCCGCGGCTGAAAGCGACCGGCTGACGCTGCGGCACATGGCGCACGATCTGCGTAATCCGCTGTCCACGGTGCTGTCGCTGCTCGAGGAGCGACACCAGGCCGATGGCGCGACCGACGAGGATTTCCTCGCGGACCTGCATCGGCTCGTCGACTACAGCCTGCGCGTCGCGCAGGACTTCACGCAATTGTCGCGCGCCGAGCACCTCGATAAGCACGCGTACGTGCCGGTGTCGGCGAACGATCTCGCGACGGAAGCAGTCGACCAGGTGTGGCACAGCGCGAACGGCAAACGTATCCGTGTCGAGGGCCCGCATTACCACGGCGACGACGTGTTCGTGCTCGGCAATCGCGACATGCTGTTGCGTACGTTGATCAATCTGCTCGACAACGCGATCAAATACTCCACCGACGCGACCGTCGTCGACGTGTGGATCGACGCCGACGAACACCGGGTGTCGGTGACGGTGCAGGATCAGGGGATCGGCATCCCCGCCGACGCGATGCCGCGGCTGTTCGAACCGTTCTTCCAGATCGACGGCATGTATCGCGACGCGAGCCGCGGCGTCGGGCTCGGCCTGCCGTTCGTGAAGGCGGTGATCGAGCGTCACGGCGGATCGGTCGACGTGACGTCGACGCCGGGGCGGGGCAGCCGCTTCATCGTGCGCTTGCCGAGAACCGTTGCGGAAATGCTCGACGACGCGTGAACGAAGGGCAGCCGCCATCGCGGCTTGCGTGCGCGATTCATCGAAGTCGCGCGGGCATTGAAACCGCCCGATCGAAGGCAGGGTCTCCGTATGGACGTCGCGGCCGCGATACGGCGGCGAAGCTTCACGGCGATCGCGGTCCGATTCCGGCGTGTCGCCCGCGGACGCACACAAAAACGCCCTCGCACGACGCGAGGGCGGTACCGGCATCAGCCGTTGTGCGTCAGCAGACGCGGGTTTCGTATCGGCAGGCGCGGCGCGGCGCCCGGGCCGGCCGCGCGTGGCTTGCCGTTTTGCTTACTGCTTGTGTTCCTCCCATGCCTGGTCCCACGCGGTGCCCTTGCCCGGCTCGTAGGCCCAGGCCGCCATCGAGCACCAGTTGGTGTACGGGAACGGCTTGCAACGGTACAGCTCGCCGTTGTTCGAGACGATGTCGCCCGCGTTGTACTTGGTGCCTTCCTTGTACGGCGGATGATTGCCGCCTTCGCCACCGTTGCCGCCACCTTCGCCGCCGCCGTTTCCGCCTTCGCCACCGCCGCCTTCGCCACCGCCGCCTTCGCCGCCGCCGCCGTTGCCGCCTTCGTCGTCACCGTAAAGCGTCCATGCGTCGTTCCACGCGAAGCCCTTGCCCGGTTCGTACGCGACCTGCGCACCCGAGCACCAGCCGCTGTTCGGGAACGGCTTGCACTGATACAGCTTGCCGAGGTTCGACACGATGTCGCCGGCGTTGTACTGCGCGCCGGCCTTGTACGCCGGGTACTTGCCGCCTTCGCCGCCGGCATCCTTCGCCTTCACGAGCACCGTGTGCTTTGCCGTGCTCGACAGCTTGCCGTCGCTGACCGCGACCGAGAACGTGAATGACTGGTCCTTCGCCAGCTCGGGCGCGCTGAACGTCAGCTTCGCGCCGGCCGGTTTCGCCTCGATGCCGGTCGGCACGCTCCACTTGAACGTGAGCTTGTCGCCGTCCGGGTCGGTCGATTTCTCGGCCGACAGCGTGACGGCCTGACCGGCTTGCGCGGTCGCCGGGCCGGCCAGCTGCGCGATTGGCGGACGGTTTTCGCCCGGCGGCGGTTCGACCGTCGCATCGGCCTGCGCGGTCACGACGACCTGCGCGGTGTCCTTCAGGCCGGCCGGATCGCTGACCGTCACACGGAACGTGTACTTCGTGTCTTGTTTGACCGCCGGAACGTCGACGCTCGCCTTCACGCTGGTCGCATCGGTCAGCTTCAGCGGATCGCCGCCGACCTGTTCCCATTTGAAGCTCAACTTGTCGCCGTCGGGGTCGCGCGACTTCGACGCGTCGAGCGTCACGGTCTGCGCACCGGCGACCGTCATGTCGGCGCCTGCATTCGCCACCGGCGGATGGTTTTCGGCGCCGCCGCCTTCGTCGCCGTGGCCGAGGCCCTTGTGCATCGCGTTCAGGATGTCGCCGTTGTCCGCGTCGATTTCCCACGAGAACAGGCCGCCCAACTGATGCGCGCGCACGTAGTCGCCCTTCGCGAGCACCGAGCGCTCGTCGTCGAACGTCAGCAGCTCGCCGGTGCTCTTGTTGAAGACGTACGGCGCTTCGGCCGTCTGGTCATAGTGATACTCGTAGCCGTTGATGCCGGCGTTGTTCGGCCCGATCATCTCGGCCTTGAGCTTCTTGTAGTCGAGAATGCCCCGTTCCCACTGGCCCGTGTGCGGCCCAGTTGCCGTGCCGGTGAACGGGTTGCCGTCGGCGTAGCCGTGCACGCCGGTCCAGCCGCGCGCATACGCGGCCGCGCCGACCACGAGCTTCTTCGGATCGACGCCCTGCGCGAGCAGCGCCTTGATCGAGTTATGCGTGGTGTACGCGGTGTCCGGCCGCCAGTCCGGCGCGTACAGCGCCGCCTGATGACCCAGCTCCGTCAGACTGAACGCACCGTAGTAGTCGTACGTCATGTCGAAGATGTAGTCCATGTACTTCGTGGCTTCCTTGTAGTTCACCACGTCGATCTTGTCCTTGCCCGCGCCGATCGCCGACGTCAGCTCGTACGTCCTGCCGGTTTCCTGCGACAGCGTGTCGAGCATCTGCCGCAGTTCCTTCATCAGCGTCACGTACAGCGGGCCGTCCTTCACCGGATCGCCGAGCGACGGATTCACACCCTTGCCGCCGGGGAACTCCCAGTCGATGTCGACGCCGTCGAAAAACTTCCACGTGCGCAGCAACTGCTCGGTCGAGTCGACGAACACCTTGCGCTTGGCCGGATCGTGCAGATGGAAGAACGGATCCGACAGCGTCCAGCCGCCGATCGACGGCAGAATCTTCAGGTTCGGATTGCGCTTCTTGGCGGCCATCATCTGACCGAGCACGCCCTTGAGCTTCGAGTTCGCCGTTTGGCCCGGCAACGCCTTGGCCATTTCGCCGTAGGTGTCGTGAATCGCGACGCTGAAATCGGGCAGCCCCTTGCAGCTTTGCTGTAGCGTGTTGAACGAACCGGGCAGATCCTTCGCGAGCGACGCGTTCACGTCCGCGCCGCCGCAGATCGGGATGAAGCCGTACAGCATGTGCGTGAGGTTCTCGACCGGCACGTTGTCGACGTTGAACTTGCGATCGTAGATCGACCAGGTCGCGAAGTACGTGCCGACCACCGAGCCGGACGTGTTCGCGTAAGGCTTGTGGTTCTTGCTCGCATTGTCGGGCAGATCGTCCGCGAGCTCGGAAATCGTGTCGAACACGACCACGTCGAGCGGCGCGCTATCGGTCGATGCGCCGTTCGCGTCGATCACGCGCACCTGCATCTTCTTCACGCCGGGCGTCTTGATGTTCGCGACCACCTGGCCGCTTTGCGTGCCGCCTGGCGTCATCCTGACCTCGGACGCCGGGTCCACGACGCCGTCGACCATCGCCACCGCCTTCACCGCGGTGCCGTTGCTCCAGATGTCGAACGGCAGCGGCACGTCGACCTTCTTGTTCAGCTTGACGATGTCCTTGTACGGCGCGACGCCGGCTTTCTGCAGGTCGACTTCGACGAAGCCGTGCGGCTGGGACGTGATTTCGTACTGCTTCAGGCTCGGCTTGCCGGGCGCGGCCAGCGCCGCATTGGCGAAGCTCAGTGCGCTGGCTGCCGCAAGCGCCGCATATGCGACGTGCGCGCGTCGCAGCGAACGACGTCGAATCACGATGCCGGGAGTCCGTTTCTTCGATTTCAATTTGATAGCCATCCATCCTGGTGTTGAAAAATGAGTGCCGTGAAAGCCAGCACATTCTTTTTCGCGGACGGATCGACGGCAACGAATCTCAACGCAATCTCAACGCATGCGATGCGAACACAGCCGGCCCGGCGCGTACCGCGTATCGGGCAGGAGAACGACTCATCGCCGAGAGATCGTTGAGGGATCGTTGAGGAAGCTACGCCCAGGCGCGGCGCGTGACGATACTGCGCCCGGCGTTTCGTCGGCGGCGCCTGCGCCATGCGAACCCCGACGTGCGCTTCCGATTCGTCGAATCGGATGCTCCATTCCACTATTCAATCAACAGAACCAGATTCAGATGAGAAACCGAACTGCGAAAAAGACTCTCTTTACCGTGTCGCCGCTCGTCGCCTGTGCGTCGATGTTCTTCGCGCAAGCCGCGTTTGCGCACGGCTATCTGTCGGAGCCGCCGTCGCGTGGCCTGCTGTGCAGCTCGAAGGCAGGCAAGATCGAAAACTTCAACTGCGGCTCGGTCGCGTATGAACCGCAAAGCATCGAGGGCAAGCAGGGTTTCCCGGCCGCCGGCGCGCCGGACGGCGAGATCGCGAGCGGCGGCATCGCGCAGTTCAGCGAGCTGAACGAACAGGCTGTCGATCGCTGGAAGATCAACGACATCAAGCCGGGCGCGCATCGGTTCAAGTGGACGTTTACCGCGCCGCACGTGACGAAGGACTTCAAGTACTACCTGACGAAGCAGGGCTGGAATCCGAACGCGAAGCTCACGCGCGAGCAGTTCGACCTGACGCCGTTCTGCACGATCGATGGCGGGATGAAGAAAGCCGACGAGATCGGCCCGCACAACTGCACGATTCCGTCGGACAAGAAGGGCCATCACGTGATGCTGACGACGTGGCACGTCGGCGACACGGCCGGCATGTTCTACAACGTCGCCGATCTGAACATCACGGACGCCGGCGGCCCGACCGAGCCGGGCAAGCCGAACTGGTCGAACGTCGGCAGCATCGCGCCGACGATGGACCTGAAGACCGGCGACAAGGTGTCGAACCGCGTGTTCAAGTCGGGCGGCGAAGTGCCGTCGATGAAGACCACGGTCACGATCGGTTCCGCACAGCAGGGCGAGCGCAACGTGTGGCCGATGCTGCTCGCGAAGGAGATCAACCGCACGCAGGCGGCGAGCCTGATCGCCGGCATCGAGCGCGACGGTCGCATCGAGCCGTCGCTCGGCAAGAACGACGTGTTCTCGAAGCGCGACAGCGGCATCGTGCGCACCGAGACGACGATCGATCACAAGCCGGAAGGCGGCATCGACGAAGGCTTCAGCATCACGAACAACGGCGAGTTCAAGATCCGGAACGGCAAGGCCACCGCGAAGTTCTTCATGAAGTTCAACCACGCGAAGGACACGAACGTGACCGTGAAGGTCTACGACGCATCGAACTCGATGGTCGGCTCGAAGTCGGCGACGATGCGCATGCAGGGCGACCTGAGCGTCGACATCGCGAACGCGAAGGCGGGCAACCATACGGCGGTCGCGACGTCGCAGATCGACGGCGGCACGCTGAAGCAGGAAACCACGACGTTCAAGCTGGTCAGCGAGTCGGGCGGCGGCGAGGGCGCGCAGTGTCAGGCCGAATGGAAGCAGGGCACGGCCTATACGGGCGGCGCGAAGGTGCAGTACAAGGGCCGCACGTACGAGGCGCGCTGGTGGACCCAGAACGAGATGCCGGGAGACCCGGCATCGACGGGCGCCGATCACACCGGCAAGGTGTGGAAGGACCTGGGCGCCTGCGCCAAGTAACGACCTGAGCGCGCGATGACGCACGCCGCACGCATTCATGCGTGCGGCGTCTTCATTTCGCACACGCCTTTCGCACACGCACTTCGCACACACGCGCGGCGGCGGAAACAGGCTTTGATACTTCGTTGATAAAGGTGGTGACGTTTCCGTTCCCCCCGGAAAATCGCTTCATCGATCGGCGCTTTCTTTCGCTCAATCGAATTCGCATTCCCGAAAGTGCCTCATTCACCTGCCGTCTGCAACACGACGGCGCCCGGCCGCCGCGCGCGCGCCGGGATCTCCGCAGAGGGCAAACGACGTGAAACCGGACTATCTGAAATGGACCAGGCAACGCGGCCAGCGGGGCTTCACGCTGCTGGAGCTGTTGGTCGTACTGCTGATCATTGCGCTGTTGGCCGGCTATGTCGGACCGAAGCTGTTTTCGCAGGTCGACAAGGCCAAGGTCAAGTCGACGCAAGCGCAGATGAAGACGCTGGGCGACGCGGCCACGCAATTCCGGCTCGACACCGGCCGTTATCCGAGCGCCGAAGAAGGGCTTGACGCGCTCGTCGCGCAGCCGCAGGGCGCCGATGGCTGGAACGGACCGTATCTCGCGAAGGCCGTGCCGAAGGACGGCTGGGGCCGCGCATATCAATGGAACGTGCCGGGCCGCGACGGCGAGGCGGAGATCGTGTCGCTCGGGCGGGACGGTCGGGTCGGCGGGAGCGATATCGATGCGGATCTCGTCTACGGCATGTAATGGCCCGCGCCGCTGGATCGCCGGGGCGGCGCTGTTCGCCGCCTGCGCATCCGGCGCCGCTGCCAAGGATTGCTGGAGCCGGGCCGGCGAGCGGCATGGCATCGATCCGTTGCTGCTGGTCGCGATCGCGAAAGTGGAATCCTCGCTGAATACGCGCGCGATGAACTGGAACCGGAACGGCACTTACGACATCGGGCTGATGCAGATCAACAGCTCGCACCTGCCGCGTCTCGTCAAGGTCGGCGTCACGCACAAGCGGCTGCTCGACGAGCCGTGCACGTCGATCGATACCGGCGCGTCGATTCTCGCCGACTTCATCGAGCGGCACGGCTACACGTGGAATGCGGTCGGCGCGTACAACGCCGGATCGTCGACGAAGCGCGAGCCCGCGCGCAAGGCTTATGCGACCAAGGTCTGGCGCGCGTACCGAGCGCTGACGCAGGATCGCGCCGCGAGCCGCGCGATGCTCGACGAATGGCGGCGGTAGCGATGCATGCATTTCGGGTACGTGTGCTCGCCGACGGCAAGGTCACGCAGCAGACGATCGACGGCGCGAGCGAGACGGACGTACGTGCCCGGTTCGCCGGGCAGGGCGGCGTCGTGCTCGAGATCCGGCGCACCGCGCGCATCGGCGCCCGCCGGCGCGCGCCGAAGTTCGCGCTGGCGCTGTTCCTCCAGGAACTGTCGACGCTGCTTGACGCGGGCCTCGTGCTGATCGAAGCGCTCGAGGCGTTGCGCGACAAGGCCGATTCGGGCAAGGACGCGAAGCGCGTGATCGACCGGATTCTCGCGGTGATGACTGAAGGGCGGCCGTTGTCGGCGGCGCTCGCGCAGCAGCCGGCCCTCTTTCCGCCGCTGCTGGTCGCGACGATCGAATCGTCGGAGGGAAGCGGGCAGTTGCCGGTCGTGCTCAAGCGTTATCAGCAATATGAAGTGCGAATCGAACAGGTTCGCAAGCGCGTGACCGGTGCGCTGATCTATCCGGCTGTCGTGATCGGCGTTGGCATCGCGATTCTGCTGTTCATGGCGTTCTTCGTGATTCCGCGCTTCGCGGTGGTGTTCGAGTCGCTCGCGACGCTGCCGGCGACCGCGCGCGCGATGCTCTGGTGGGCGAGCCTGCTGCGCGAGAACGGGATGGCGGTCGGGCTTGCCGTCGCGGCATCGATCGCGGGCGCGGTGCTCGCGATCCGCTCGGCAGGCGTCAAGCGCGCCATGCAGCGCCTGATGTGGTGCGCGCCGAAAATGCGCGACATCTGCGCGCTGTTCGCGCTCACGCGATTCTATCGGACCGTCGGCCTGCTGATCGCGGGCGGCACGCCGGCGATCGTCGCGCTGGAGTTGTCCGGCAAGGTGCTTCCCGAGCATTTTCGTGCGCGGCTTGCCGTCGCGCTGACCGAGATGCGCGCCGGGCGGCCGGTGGCGGCCGTGCTGGCCGCGCATGCATTGACGACATCGGTCGCCGAGCGGCTGCTGCGCGTGGGCGAACAGAGCGGCGACCTCGGCGGGATGTGCGAGCACATCGCGCAGTTTCACGACGGCGCGCTCGACCGCGCGATCGAGATGCTCAGCAAGGTGTTCGAACCGGTGCTGATGCTCGCGGTCGGTGCGACGGTCGGCGCGGTCGTCGTGCTGCTCTACATGCCGATCTTCGAATTGGCCGGCAGCGTCGGCTAGCGAGCCGGCCGGCAACGCGTTCGCGACCCCGCTGGCCAACAGGAGAAAACCGCATGAAAACGGAACACCTCGTTCAACGCTGGCAGGCGGAATCCGCCGCATCCGGCGTAGGCTTCGCGCAATACGTCGACAGCCTGCTCGCCGCCGATCCGACGCGGCTCGCGCCGGCCGCTGCGTGCGTCGGACTCGGCGCGGTCGACGCGAACGCGTTGCGCGCCGCGCCGACGCGCTTCGACCTGCTGCCGCTGCACGACGCGCTGACCTGGCGCGTGCTGCCGGTCGAACTCGATGGCGCGCCGTGCGTCGTCGTCGCGGATCCGTTCGCGCGCCACGTGCGCGACGAACTGCTCGCGCGCTTCGGCGCGCGACCGGTCGGACTCGCGATGAGCACGCCGGGCGAAGTCGAGCGGCTGCTCGGCGAGATCGAATCGAACGAGCGGCTGATGGACGACGTGACGATCGATACGCACGGCGACTCGCTCGCGCAGGCGATCGAATCGATCTCGCTCGCGAGCATCGCGAAGGACGAGAGCCCGATCATCCGGCTCGTCAACACGACGCTCTACGACGCGCTGCAGAGCCGCGCCAGCGATATCCATCTCGAGGCGGTGCCGGACGGCCTGTCGATCCGTTATCGAATCGACGGTGTGCTGCAGTCGATCCGTCACATCCCGGGGCTCGACGCGGCCGCGCAGACGCTGTCGCGCCTGAAGGTGCTCGCGTCGCTCGACATCGCGGAGCGGCGGGTGCCGCAGGACGGCCGTTTCAAGGTCGTGATGCAAGGGCGCGAAATCGATTTCCGCGTGTCGATCATTCCGGGCACCCATGGCGAAAACGCGGTGATGCGGGTGCTCGACAAATCGCAGCGCGGCGAGCGCGTGAACCTCGACGTGCTCGGCTTCGACGCGCAGACGGCGCGGCGCGTGCGCTCGCTCGCGCATCGGCCTTACGGGCTGATGCTCGTGACCGGGCCGACCGGCAGCGGCAAGTCGACGACGCTGTACGCGGTGCTGTCGGAAGTCAACACCGGCGACGACAAGATCATCACGATCGAGGACCCGGTCGAGTACGAGCTGACGGGCGTGATGCAGATTCCGGTCAACGAGCGGAAGGGGCTGACCTTCGCGCGCGGGCTGCGCTCGATCCTGCGGCACGATCCGGACACGGTGATGGTCGGCGAGATCCGCGACGAGGAAACCGCCTCCATTGCCGTGCAGTCCGCGCTCACCGGCCACCGTGTGTTGTCGACCGTGCACGCGAACGACGGGTTCAGCGTGATCGACCGCTTCATCTACATGGGCGTCGAGCCGTCGACATTTCTCGAAGCGTTGAACGGCGTCGTGTCGCAGCGCCTGGTTCGGCGCATCTGCGCGCGCTGCGGCGACGCGGCCGCGCATGGCGCCGACCTGCACGGCGCGACGCTCGACGAACTGAAGCGCGCGGTCACGCCCGGCGCGGGCTGCGACACGTGTCGCGGCACCGGCTATCACGGGCGGATCGGGCTCGCGGAAGTGCTGATGCTCGATACGGCGATGAAGGCCGCGTTGCTCGAGCGTTCGCTCGACAAGCGTACGCACGCGCTCGCCGAGCATCCCGACTACCGGTCGATGCGCGACGCGGGGCTCGCGGCGATCCGCGCGCGGCTGACGACGTTCCACGAGGTGCAGCGTGCGATCGCCGTGGAATAACGTGTTCGCGCTGCTCGACGCCGATACGCTTCGCGTGTGGACGAACGAAGGCTGGCGCGCGCGGCGCACCGGCGAACCGCACGTCGTCGTCGCACACGACGGCCTGCCGGCCGAAGCGCTGGCCCAGGTGCTCGGCGGCCTGCCGAAAGCGCGCCTGCCTATGCGCAACCGCGTCCATGTCGTCGTCGGCCATCCGTGGACGCACGGCGTCGTGCTGCCGTGGCAGGACGGGCTGGTGTCGGACGCCGCGTGGGATGGCTATGCGCGCGCGCTGTTCGCGGCCCGCGCGCAGCGCGGTGCGCTGCGCATCCGCATCGAAGCCGCGCGGCGCGGCCGTACGCGCCTCGCCGTGGCGGCCTGCGACACGCTGCTCGCGTCGCTCGCGCAGACGAGCCGCGCGGCCGGCTGGCGGCTCGTCAGCGTGCGCGATGCGTTGTCCGCGTCGCTCGATGCGTACGCGGGCCGCCTCAACGGCGACGACTGCCGCTATGCGCTGCTGCAGCCGCGCGTCGTGACGTGCGTGTTTCGCCGCGCGGGCGAGTGGGCCGAGATGGTCACGCTGCCGCGCGCGGGCGGTGCGCGGCTCGACGACTGGTTCGCCGCCGCGGCGCTGATGACCGGGCAGCCGCCCGTGGGCGCGGCTTTTGCGAGCGCGCTCGATGGACCGTTGCCGGCCGCGGAAGGCGTCACACCGCTCGACGGCCGCACCGACGACTTGCACGCATGCGGGCCGGAGAAGCTTGCATGAAGCGTCTGACCGAACTGGATTTCGCGACGCCGCGCGCGCGCGTCACGCCGTGGGCGGCGCTCGCCCTGGGCTGCGCGTTGTTGTGCGGCACGTTCGCCGCGAGCGAATGGTCGCGTGTCGACCGGCTGCGCGATGAAGTCGACGGCATCGAAAACCGCATCGACGAGCGCAAGCGCGCGATCCAGCGCGAGCAGCGCAGGCAGAAGACCATGACGCCGGAGCAGCGCCGCATCGAACGCGTGCTCGCCGAGCAGGCGACGCGTGCGCAAGGCTCGGGGCTGCCGGTGATCGACTGGATCGAGCACGCGTGGACGCCGCGGATCGCGCTGAAGTCGCTGACGGTCGACCAGGCCGGCCGCGAAGCGCGCATCGAAGGCGGCGCGGCGGAGCTGTCGCACATCTACCTCTTCGTCGACCGCCTGAACGACCGCCACCCGGACCGCAAGATCGGCCTGTTGCAGCACCGCACGAAGGCGGAGGACGGCAAGAACATCTTTCACTTCAGCGTGAGCATCGAACACCCATGACGAACCTCGAAGCGATCGACATGACGGCGCTCGCCGCGCGGCTGCGCTGGGGCGCCTATGTCGCGGCCCGCAAGCTCGGCATGCCTGGGCTGCTGGCGGGCGGCTTGGTGCTCGCGCTGCTCGGCGTGCAGGCGTTTCATCTGCAGCCGGTGGCCGAACGTCTCGAAGCCGAGCGCGACGCGCGCACGCAGGAACTGGCCGCGCTGCCGAAGCCGGGCCGCCAGGCCGGCAGCGGCGGCATGACATTGCAGCAGGTGCAGCAACTGCGCAGCAGCGAGCAGGCGTACTCGATCTTCCAGATCCTGTCGCAGCACGGGATGGATCGCAGGCACGCAACCTATCGCCGCGAAGTCGAAGTGAAGGGCAAGCTGCGCCGGCTCACGATCGGCATCGCGATGAGCGGCAGCTATGTCGGGCTGCGCGAAGCGATGCGCGAGATCGCCGACCAGCCGATGGTGCGCATCGACGGCGTGTCGATCGAACGTGACCGGATCGACAGTGCGAACGTGACCGCCGACCTGCGGGTCAGCCTGTGGGGGCCGGACACATGATGCGCGCGCCCCGGAGCCTGATCGCGGCCGCCCTCGCGCTGGCTTGCATCGCGGGCGGCAGCGTCGCGCACGAGCGCGCCGCCCCCGCCCCGATCGTCGACGTCTTTCCGGCGCAGAGCTGGACGTCGCTTGGCGTCGACCCGGCGCCTCCGGCCGCGTCGCCGGAACCGGAGCCCGAGCCCGCAACCGAGCCGCCGTCGCTCGACGATCCTATCGACGGGCCGCCCGTCGCGCCGCCGCCGCCGTTCGAGATCGCCGGCGAATGGCGCGAGAACGGCCGGCGCATCGTCGTGCTGGAAGGCGTGGGCCGGAAATTCCTGTTGTGCGAAGCGCGCTGCGGCGTGCGCGATGCCGTGCTGCCGGGGGGCGAGATCGCCGAAGGCTACCGGCTGAAGAAACTGGGCGAAGAGGGCGCGGTGACCGTGACCCGGGACAGCACCGACGTCGAGCTGTCGCCCCCCGTCCCGACCCGATGAACCCGAATCACCCGTGCCGAACATCATCATGAAACGTACCGTCGGTCTTATGCTCCTGATCGCGGCGCTCTCGCAGACAGGTTGCGCGAGTTCCCCGTTCAGTGACGCGCCCGCCGGCGCGACGCCTGCCGAGCGCCTCGGCGCGCTGCAGCAGCAGAAGGAGGCGGCGCCGGACGACATCGCGCTGTCGTCCGCCGTCGAATTCAGCCGCCAGGAGTATGTGCGCGCGGAGCTGAAGGAAGCCGATCGCCAGCTCGCGCAGGGCGACCATGCGGCCGCGATCGATCACCTCGACAACGTGCTCGGCGAGGATCCGGGCAATCTCAAGGCGAGCCAGATGCTCGAGCAGGTCAAGCGCCGCCAGCAGATGGCGGTCGACCTCGCGCGCGCGCAGCGCATCGGCGTCGAGAAGCCGCAGGAGGCGCTCGAGATCGCGCGGCGCATCCTCGCCGAGCAGCCGAACCACGCGGACGCCAAGCGCCTGCGCGACCGGCTGCTGCGCCAGTCTCAGGCAAGCCGCGCGGTGCGCCCGCAACTGTCCGACGCGCTGCGCAAGCCGGTGTCGCTGAACTTCCGGCAGCAGCCGCTCGCGGACATCTTCGACGTGATCTCGCGCGTGTCCGGCGTGAACTTCGTGTTCGACCGCGACGTGGATACCGGCCAGGCCGCGACGCTGTTCGCCGAGCGCACCACCGCGGAGGACGCGATCAACCTGCTGCTGCGCACGAACCAGCTCGAGAAGAAGGTGCTCGACCGGCACACGCTGCTCGTCTACCCGTCGCAGCCGGAAAAGGCCCGCAACTATACGGAGTTCGCGATCCGCACGTTCTTCCTGTCGCACGCGGACGCGAAGTCGGTCATGGCTGCACTGCGGCAGATGATCAAGCCGAAGGACGTCTACGTGGACGAGCGCGTGAATGCGATCGTGATGCGCGACACGCCGGAGACGATCCAGGTCGCCGAACGCGTCGTGATGGGTCTCGACATTCCGCAATCCGAAGTGACGCTCGAGGTGCAGGTGCTCGAAGTCAACATGAACGACAGCCTCGATCTTGGCGTCCAGTATCCGGGCAAGGTGCAGTTCAGCGCGCTCGGCGGCGCGGAAGGCGCGGCGCTGACGCTCGGCGATCTGCTGCGCATGAATCGCGATCGCATCGGCGTATCGAGCGAATCGGGCGGGCTCGCGCTCGCGATCGACATGCTGCAGAAGCAGGGCAAGACCAAAACGCTTGCGAATCCGAAGATTCGCGTGCGCAATCTGGAGAAGGCCAGCATCAAGATCGGCGAGCGCGTGCCGATCGTCACGACCACCAACGCGAACGGCGTCGTGACCGAATCGGTCAGCTATCAGGACGTCGGCCTGATGCTGAAGGTCGAACCGCGCATCAGCCTGAACGAGGAGGTGAGCGTCAAGGTCAACATGGAAGTCAGCAGTATCTTGTCGAAGGAAACCACCAAGACCGGGCTTGTCGCGTATTCGCTCGGCACGCGCAACGCCGAGACGCTGATGACCGCTAAGAACGGCGAAACGCAGATCCTCGCGGGCCTCGTCAAGCGCAACGAAAGCGACAGCATCGCCGGGCTGCCGGGCATCTCGGGCTTGCCGCTGCTCGGCCGGCTGTTCGGCTCCAACAGCCGCAGCAACGAGCGCTCGGAGATCGTGCTGCTGATCACGCCGCATATCGAACGCAATCTCGACCTGCCGATGTCGGCGGTGACGACGTTCCTGTCGGGCACCGAATCGCGTGTCACGACCGAAGCGCTGACGCTCGAATCCGCGCAGGCCGTGCCGGCGCGCCGGTCGTCGGACGGCCCGGACCTCGACGCACCGATCGAGCCGTCGACGCCCGCGAACCCGGCCGTGGCCGCGAAGCCGGAGACGGCCGAGGCGGCCGAGGCAGCGACGGAGGCGGAAACGCAAACGTCCGACGACGCGAAGCGGAACGACGCGGCAAACGCGCCAGCCGAGCGGGGTGTAGGTGGGGCGGGGATGATGCGCACGCGCGCGGATGCCGCACGGCTGCCGGCTGCGGCCGTCAGTGCCCCGCATGCCGCATCGGCCAGTACCGCTGCCGCCGGGCGTTCGCCGATCGGTACGCTGCACGCGTTCGTCGATCGCATGACCGGCGCCCGCGCACCGGTGCCGCTGCTGCCGCGTGCGGGAGACGTCGCATGAACGTCCGTCGGCGCGCCCGCGCGCGCGGGTTCACGCTGATCGAGCTGATGGTCGCGATGTCGTTGCTCGCGCTGCTCGCGACCGTCGCGCTGCCGTTGACGGATCTCGTCAAGCGCCGCGCCGACGAGGCCGAACTGCGTCGCGCGCTGGTGGTGATCCGCTCGGCGCTCGACGCGTACAAGGAGGCCGCCGCCGACGGGCGGATCGAGCGCAGCGTCGACGCGAGCGGTTATCCGCCCGACCTGCGCGCGCTCGTCGACGGCGTCGAGGACAAGCAATCGCCTGACGGCGCAAGGTTGTACTTCCTGCGCAAGATTCCCGCCGACCCGATGTGCGAATGCGACGGCCGTGCGCCCGAAGACATGTGGGACACGCGCAGCTACGCGAGCGACCCCGATTCGTTCTCGTCGGGCGACGACGTGTTCGACATCCGCTCGACCAGCCGCAAGGAGGGCCTCGATGGCGTCCCGTACTACCGGTGGTAGGCGCGCGCGCCGCGCGGCCGGTTTCACGCTGATCGAATTGCTCGTCGTGATGGCGATCGTCGCGGCGCTCACCGCGTTCGTCGCGCCCGGCTACCTGAAGCAGGGCGACCGCGCGAAGGAAACGGTGCTGCGCCACAACCTGAACACGTTGCGCCAGTCGATCGACGATTATCGGGCCGATCACGGTCGGGATCCCGATACGCTCGACGTGCTGGTCGACAAGCGTTATCTGCGCGAGATGCCGCTCGACCCGATCACCGGCAAGCGCGGCTCGTGGCAGACGCAGGCCGGCGACGCGGGCGGCATCGCGGACGTGAAGAGCGGCGCGAAAGGGCGCGCGCTCGACGGGAGCGCGTATGCGACGTGGTGACCGGCGACGCGGCGATCCGCCATGCAACCCGCGCGGGCAGCGCGGTATCGCGTATCTCGGCGTGCTGATGCTGGTCGCGGCGCTGGGGCTTGGAATGACGCAGGCAGCGGGTGTGTGGACGACGGTGCGGCAGCGCGATCGCGAGGCGCAATTGCTGTTCGTCGGCGACCAGTACCGCGCGGCGATCGCAAGCTACTACAATGCCGCGGGTGGCAGTCGCTATCCGCCGTCGCTCGACGCACTGCTCGAGGATCGCCGCGGGCTGCCGACGCTGCGCCACCTGCGACGGCTCTACGCCGATCCGCTAACGCGGTCCACGCGATGGGGGCTCGTGAAGGCGCCTGACGGCGGCGTCATGGGCGTGTTCAGCGAGTCGCCGGGGCGGCCGCTGAAGCGCCACGGCTTTCCTGCCCGCTACGCCGCGTTCGGCGACAGCGACGCGTACGGCGAATGGGCGTTTGTTTACCTGCCGCCCGCTCCCGAAGGAGCGGCGAACGAGCCCGAAAGCGGCGCGGCACACTGAGATCGGAACGAACATGATCGTCGCAATACTCGAAGACATCGTGACGCAGGCGGGCGTCGTGGCCGGCTGGCTCGACAAGGCAGGCTACGACACGCGGGTGCGGCACGACGGCGACAGCTTCATCGAACTGGTGCGCACCCAGCGCGTCGACGTGCTGCTGCTCGACTGGGACGTGCCCGGCAAATCGGGGATCGACGTGATGTGCTGGGCGCGCGAAACGTTCGCCGACGCGCTGCCGATCATCATGATGACGCAGCACGACGGCGAGAACGACATCGTGTTCGGTCTGAACAGCGGCGCCGACGACTACCTGGTCAAGCCGTTGCGCGAGCGCGAGCTGATTGCTCGCGTGAATGCACAGGCGCGCAAGTACTATCCGCAGGCGCAGCGCGCGAAGCGCGTCGAGGTCGGCAAGTTCGCGTTCGACGCGGGCGCGCATGTCGCGACCATCGATGGCGTGCCGGTCGAACTGTCCCAGCGCGAGTTCGATCTTGCGCTGATGCTGTTCGAGGGCGTCGGGCGGATCGTGTCGAAAGACATGATGATCAAGCGCATCTGGGGGAAGGTCGACCGGAAGTACGACGCGACGCTCGCCACCTACGTGAGCAAGTTGCGCTCGAGTCTCGAGCTGCGGCCGAAAAACGGGCTCGTGATCACGACGGTCTACAACTACGGGTATCGGCTCGAGCGGACCTGAGCCGTCGCGCATCCGGCCGCGCATATTTTGAAATCCTTGAGATTGTTTATCGATACGGGGTTCGGCATCGACAATTTCATCCACTTATCCCGTGCAACGCACTGGCAACTGATAAAGGATGAACATGGATGTTGTGTCTCGAATGGACGCGCAACGGCAATTGCCCGGCCACGGCCGCTACGATCGATTCTCGCGCGTGCTGCACTGGATTTTCGCGGCCGTGATCCTGTATACGATGGCGGCAGGGATTTCGCTGCACTTCATCACGCAGCCGGCGGTCTGGCGCTTCGTGTCGGCGCTCAACATGTCGCTGGCGAGCTGTCTGATCGTGCTGTTTCCGCTGCGCTACGTATGGTCGTTCTTCCGCCGCACGCCGCCCGACGTCGAGTCGATCCCGCGGCAGCAGCGCTCGATCGCGCACCTGGTGCATTCGACGATCTACGTGCTCGTGGCGTTCGTGCTGTTCAGCGGTTTCATGATGGTGCCGGACGGCTACTGGCTGTTCTGGGCGTTTTACGTGACGACGCCGTTCAGCGCCGGGCCGGTCACCGAGCACTGGTTCGCGCTTCATCGAGTCGGCTGCTACGCGCTGGCGTTCCTGGTCGCCGCGCACGCGGCCGCGGCGCTCAAGCACCATTTCGTGTCGAAGAACGGCGTACTGAAGCGCATGCTGTGACGAAACGCGGCCGGGTCGCGCCATGCCGGCCCGACCGCCCGTCGAGCGCTTCGGACGGCCGGCTGCCCGACTTCGGCACGCCCATCAGGCCGACCGCGCCGACCTATACGCGGCCCGAACCGCTTTGCTTCCTGGGCCGGAAATCAAAAAAGGCCGGCATAAGCCGACCTTTTTAAAAACAGATGGTGCCCAGCAGAGGACTCGGTCACACGAGCACGACCCCGGCTGCGCTTGCAAGCGCAGCCTTTCGCGTCCTCCCGCAAAGCGCGCAGGCGCTTTGCTTCCTGGGCTGGAAATGAAAAAAGGCCGGCATAAGCCGACCTTTTTAAAAAACAGATGGTGCCCAGGAGAGGACTCGAACCTCCACGATGTTGCCACCGCTAGGACCTGAACCTAGTGCGTCTACCAATTCCGCCACCTGGGCACGTTTTGCAGTAGCTGCTCGCTGCAAAGAAGCGAAATTATAGCGCCCCAATTATCCGTGTCAACACATTTTTGCGATGCGCCGCGAACCGGCCGCCGCCGCGCCCGCACGCGGCATTCGCGTTATTTGGCGACACTGTCGGATGATAGAATGATCCGCCGCCGTCACTATAGAACTGTCTGACGGACACTTCTATGTTGATGCCGTGCACCATCAGTCAACGCAACGAGAACAATCATCGACAAACCCTTGAGCAAATATCCGTACCCCATTCCGAGCCGTGAAGAAATTCTCGGCGTGCTGCGTACGAGCGACGCGCCGCTGGCCGCCAACGACATCGCCGAAGCGCTGTCGATCAAGCGCCAGGAACGCGAGGGGTTCTTCCGGCGTGTCGCCGCAATGGAACGCGACGGCCAGATCCGCCTCGACAAGCGCGGCCATTACCAGCTCACTCATCCGTCGAACTTCGTTGCCGGTCGCGTGCAAGGGCATCGCGACGGCTACGGCTTCGTGATCCGCGACGACGGCCAGGACGACCTGTTTTTGCCGAACGGCGAAATGCAGAAAGTGATGCACAACGACCGCGTGCTCGCGCGGATCGTCGGCTACGATCGCCGTGGCCGGCCGGAAGGCCATGTCGTCGAGGTCACCGAGCGCGCGAACAAGCGCGTGATCGGCCGCCTGCTCAACGAGAACGGCGCGCTGATCGTCGCTCCCGAAGACAAGCGCATCGGCCACGACATCCTGATCACGCAGAACGTGAAGAAGGCGAAGGTCGGGCAGGTCGTCGTCGTCGAACTGACCGACTTCCCGAGCCGCCATTCGCAACCGCTCGGCCGCGTCGTCGAAGTGCTCGGCGATATCGACGATCCGGGCATGGAAATCGAGATCGCCGTGCGCAAGTACGGCGTGCCGCACGAATTCAGCCCGCCGGCGCTCAACGATGCCGCCGCGCTCCCGGACGCGGTACGTCCGGCCGACCTGCGCTTCCGCGTCGATTTGCGCGACGTGCCGCTCGTGACGATCGATGGCGAGGACGCCCGCGACTTCGACGATGCCGTCTACTGCGAGCCGACCAAGGTCGGTCGCGGCGACGGCTTCCGCCTGATCGTCGCGATCGCCGACGTGTCGCACTACGTGCAGCCGGGCAGCGGCCTCGATGCCGACGCGCTGGAGCGCAGCACGTCGGTCTATTTTCCGCGCCGCGTGATTCCGATGCTGCCGGAGAAGCTGTCGAACGGGCTGTGCTCGCTGAATCCGCAGGTCGACCGCTGCGTGCTCGTGTGCGACATGGTGATTACCGAGCGCGGTGAGATCAAGGCGTACCAGTTCTATCCGGCGGTCATCCATTCGGCCGCGCGCCTGACGTACACCGAAGTCGCGGCCGTGCTGTCGAACACGAAGGGGCCGGAGGCCGCGCGTCGCGCGGACCTGCTGCCGCATCTGCAGGATCTGTACGGCGTCTACAAGGCGCTGTTCGCCGCACGCCAGAAGCGCGGCGCGATCGACTTCGACACGACCGAGACGTACATCGTCTGCAATTCGCAGGGCAAGATCGAACAGATCGTGCCGCGTCAGCGCAACGATGCGCACAAGCTGATCGAGGAATGCATGCTGGCCGCGAACGTCTGCGCGGCCGATTTCCTGAAGCGCAACAAGCACGCGGGCCTGTACCGCGTGCACGCGGGGCCGACGCCGGAAAAGCTCGAGAACCTGCGCGCGTTCCTGCGCGGCATGGGCCTGTCGCTCGGCGGCGGCGAGAAGCCGCATGCGAGCGACTATGCGGCGCTGATGGCGCAGATTCGCGACCGGCCCGACGCGCAGATGCTGCAGCCGATGCTGCTGCGCTCGATGCAGCAGGCCGTCTACAGCCCGGACAACATCGGCCACTTCGGTCTCGCGTATGAGGCGTACGCGCACTTCACGAGCCCGATCCGCCGCTATCCCGACCTGCTCACGCACCGCGCGATCTACGCGATCCTGTCGGGCAAGAAGTACACGCCGAAGGCACCGGACGGCTTCGAGCTGAACACCGCGCTGTCGCCGCGCGCCCGCGCGATGCAGCAGGCCGACGACGAAGCGCGCGGCCGTTCGCGCGTGAACACCGCGATCTGGGAAGAGCTCGGCCTGCACTGCTCGGCGAACGAGCGGCGTGCCGACGAAGCGTCGCGCGACGTCGAGGCTTGGCTCAAGTGCTACTTCATGCGCGACAAGCTCGGCGAGGAATACGGCGGGATGGTGAACGGTGTCACGTCGTTCGGCATCTTCGTGCAGCTCGACACGCTGTTCATCGAAGGGCTCGTGCACGTCACGGAACTCGGCTCGGACTACTTCCAGTACGACGAGATCAAGAACGAGCTGCGGGGCGAGCGCACGGGCATCCGTTATCGCCTGTCGGATCGCGTGCGCGTGCAGGTGAGCCGCGTCGATCTCGACGCGCGCAAGATCGACTTCCGCCTCGTGCGCGACACGCCGGTGAAGGTGCCGCGTCCCGCACCGGCGCCGGCCGTCGCCGGCAACGGTAACGATCCCGGCGGCCCGCGCGTGCGCTCGTTGCCGCCGGTGGAGGACGCCGCGCCGCGTCGCAAGAGGACGGCCAGCGCACCGACCGCCGCGGTGAACGACGCGCGTGCGGCGAAGAAGAAGGGCGGCGCGCCGGCGAAGACGGCCGCGAAGAAGACACACGCCCGCAAGAAGTATTGAGCGTTCGGGGCGGCGCACGCGCACGCCCTTGCAGTATCGAGAGACGCCGCGTTCTACCGGTCACCGGCCGGCAACGCGGCGCTTTCCTTTTCCATGGATCGCGGCTGCGCGCGTCGCGCGGCCGCACGTTTGATCGAAGGTTGTTCCAGTCATGTCACGTCTGAAGGTTCTTTACGGTTTTCATGCGGTGACCGCACGTTTGCGGCACGATGCATCGACGGTTGCGGAGGTGCTGTACGACCAGACGCGCCGCGACCGCCGCATGCAGGACTTCCTGCACGCCGCGAAGGAAGCGGGCGTGCGGCTGATCGCGGCCGACGAAACCCGCCTGTGGGGCCTCGCGCATACCGAGCGCCACCAGGGCGTCGTCGCGCGCGTGGAGGACGTTCCCCTCGCGCAGAATCTGTCCGAACTGCTCGACGGCATCCAGGGCCCGGCGCTTCTGCTGGTGCTCGACGGTGTCACCGATCCGCACAACCTGGGCGCATGCCTGCGTGTCGCCGATTCGGCAGGCGCGCATGCGGTGATCGCGCCGCGTGACCGCGCGGTCGGCCTGAACGCCACTGCGGCGAAGGTCGCGAGCGGCGCGGCCGATACGGTGCCGTACATCACGGTCACGAACCTCGCCCGCGCGCTGCGCGAGCTGAAGGAAGCGGGCGTATGGGTCATCGGCACGTCGGACGACGCGTCCGCGACGCTGTACGACACGAAGCTCGACGGCCCCGTCGCCATCGTGATGGGCGCGGAAGGCGAAGGCATGCGCCGGCTCACCCGCGACACCTGCGACGACGTGATGAGCATCCCGATGGCCGGCAGCGTGGAAAGCCTGAACGTGTCGGTTGCAAGCGGCGTGTGCCTGTACGAAGCGGTGCGGCAGCGGCGCGTGAAGGGCTGATTCACCGGCCGACTTACGGGCTGACGCACGCGGTCTCGCGCGATGCGCGGGCCGTCATGACCCGAACGACGCGTGCCGCGATTGTGCGCGGCACGCGGCCCCGGAACTCGTGAACCATGACCCTGATTCGCCTCGGCGCATCGTGCGCCATCCTTGGCCTGCTGGCCGCGTGCACGTCGCCGTCGCTGATCGAGCGCGGCACGTACTACGCCGACACGAGCCTGCACGCGCGCGGTGCCGATACGCGGATTCGCTTTCTCGTGATGCACTACACCGAAAGCGACGAAGCGAAATCGCTGCGCACGCTGACCGGCGATTCGGTCAGCGTGCACTACGTCGTGCCGCGGCAACCGCGCATCGAACACGGGATGCCGGTCGTCTATCAGCTCGTTCCCGAATCGAAGCGCGCATGGCACGCGGGCATCAGCGAATGGCAGGGCACGACCGAGCTCAACGCGGCGTCGATCGGCATCGAGAACGTGAATCGCGGCCCGCTCGTTCCGCAAAACCTTACCTGGCAGCCGTATTCGCCCGACCAGATCGATGCGCTGATTCGCCTGTCGAAGGACATCGTCGCGCGCTACGGAATTCCGCCGACGCGCGTGGTCGGACACAGCGATATCGCACCGCAACGCAAGATCGATCCCGGTCCGCTGTTCCCGTGGCATGCGCTCGCGCAAGCCGGCGTCGGCGCATGGCCGGACGATGCGACGGTGGCCGCGCGGCTCGGCGGTCGCGATCCGCACGCGCTCGTCGACGTGCGCGAATTGCAGCTGAAGCTCGCGCGCTACGGCTACGATGTGCCGACCGACGGCGTGCTCGACGCGCGCACGCGACGCGTATTCGCCGCATTCCAGATGCACTTCCGGCCATCCGACTACGCGGGCAACCCGGACGCCGAGACCGACGCGATCGCACAGGCGCTGCTCGACAAGTATTTCCCCGCTGGGCCTGCCGACAACGCGTCCGCCAACGGCACGCCGTGACCGTCGGCGTGCCCGGAGCCGACATCGGCGCGGAAAAAGCCCGGGCCGTGTTGCGAGTCCGGTAAACTGGCGGTTTTCCGCAATCCCGCTGTATTCCCACCTCATGACTCAAGACGAACTCAAACGCCTGGTCGGCCAGGCGGCCGCCGATTATGTGATCCAGAACGTGCCGGAAGGCGCCGTGATCGGCGTCGGCACCGGCTCGACCGCCAACTGCTTCATCGACGCGCTCGCGGCCGTCAAATCGCGCTATCGCGGCGCCGTGTCGAGCTCGGTCGCGACGACCGAACGCCTGAAATCGCACGGTATCAAGGTGTTCGACCTGAACGAGGTCGAGTCGCTGCAGGTGTACGTCGACGGGGCCGACGAGATCGACGCAAGCGGTGCAATGATCAAGGGCGGCGGCGGTGCGCTGACGCGCGAAAAGATCGTCGCATCGGTGGCCGATACGTTCGTCTGCATCGCGGACGGCAGCAAGCGCGTGCCGGTGCTCGGCGCCTTCCCGCTGCCGATCGAGGTCGTGCCGATGGCGCGCACGGCGATCGGCCGGCGCGTGACCGCGCTCGGCGGCGTGCCGGTGCTGCGCGTGACGAAGGACGGTGCGCCGTACATCACCGACAACGGCAACGAGATCATCGACGTGAAGGGGCTGCAGATCGCCGACCCGCGCGGGTTCGAAGCGCAGGTCAACGCGTGGCCGGGCGTCGTGACGGTCGGTCTGTTTGCCGAGCGCGGCGCGAATCTGTGCCTGCTGGGCACGCCGAACGGCGTCGAGACGATCGTTTACCCCGGCTGATCAAAACTGAATGAGAAGCAGTCCGTAATGGCGTCAACAAGCCGTAACGGATTGCATGTTTAAATCTTGTTGAAGTCCCGGCCCGGCAAGCGCAGCGCGCTTTCCGGGCTTTTTTTGAAGCCTTATAAATCACCTCTTCCAAAAGAGGGATAACCCTGTCAGGTGTTTACCAGATAGCGGAATATCCCCGAAATCATCAACTTATAGATCATAAGAACAGTCGTAACCAGGGCCGGCGGAACTGCGGAGCAGGTGTTCGCAAATCGACGCACGGGGAGGTGTCATGGAGCAGGGCAAAGACCGGTCACTGGTCGCCAAAGTGATGGATGGGCTTGTCGCGGGTATCGTCGAGGACAAGTACGGCGGCATTCTGCCGCCGCAGGACGTGCTGTCGAAAGAGTTCGACGTGAGCCGTACGGTGATGCGCGAAGCATTATCGATGTTGCTTGCGCGCGACATGCTCGACGTGCGTCCGAAAGTCGGTACGCGCGTTCGACCGATGCGCGACTGGCGCATGATCGATGAAGACGTGGTGAGCTGGCGGTTTCGTGCGAAACCGGATCCGCAATTCATGCGCGACGTCATCGAATTCCGGATGCTGATCGAACCGCGCGCGACCGCGCAGGCGGCGGTCCGTGCAACGGCCGTCGACATCGCGAGTATTCGCGAGGCATTCGACGCGTTCAAGGTGTTGCAACCGGGCGACCCCGGCTACGACACGGCGGACGAACTGCTGCACACGCGCATCGTTCAAGCGAGCGGCAATCAGTTCTTCCAGCAGATGGCGGCGATCGTACGCGGCGCGGTGCGGCTCGTGAATCCGCGCGTCGTGCAGAAGGAGGGCGCGCACGACATCGCGGTCAAGGCGCATGCGCGTGTCGTCGATGCGATCGAACGCCGCGATCCACGCGAAGCCGAAGCGGCATCGCTCGCCCTGATCGATTTCAGCGCCGACGAGATCTCGCGCGATTTCTCCGTCGACGTGCCCGCCCGCGCCTGAATCCCACCGCGTCGCTTAGCCGTGAGCCGGCGAGCCGTTTATCATGACGGCCGGCCGGCAGCGTGTCGGCCACCGTCATACGAACGACACGGAACATCCCGATGAACGACCTCGACAACCGCCCGGTGCGCTTCGGCATCGTCGGCGCGGGCAGCATCGCACGCCGTTTCGCGCAAAGCCTCGCTCACGTGCCGGGTGCCGTGCTCGCCGGCGTGTGGGCACGCCGCGCCGACGCGGCAGCCGCCTTCTGCGCCAGCTGCGGCGGCACGCCCGCGGCCAGCCTCGACGCGCTCCTCGCGAGCGACATCGACGCGATCTACATCGCGACCCTCCACGACAGTCATGCGCAGTACGCGCAGGCGGCGCTCGCCGCCGGCAAGGCCGTGCTGTGCGAAAAGCCGGCGACGCTGAACGCAGCGCAACTCGATGCGGTGCTGGACGCGGCGCGCGCTGCCGGGCGGCTCTTCATGGAAGCGATGAAGCCGCCGTTCTTTCCGCTGTACCGGCAGTTACGTGCGCACTTGCGTGACGATCCGATCGGCGAGATCCGGCTCGTGCGCGCGGGCTGCGCGTCGTCGTCGGTGCCGGACGATCATTCC
Organism: Burkholderia sp. SIMBA_062; assembly: GCF_046534765.1. Lineage (NCBI taxonomy): Bacteria > Pseudomonadati > Pseudomonadota > Betaproteobacteria > Burkholderiales > Burkholderiaceae > Burkholderia > Burkholderia sp. SIMBA_062. Next base: position 249,283 of record NZ_JAWRYD010000004.1, on the reverse strand, counting down.
GTCTATCGTCTCGATCGCGCCGGCGGCGCGCTGCTCGACATCGGGATCTACGAAGCGTTTCTCGCGGTCGACTGGCTCGGCGCCGCACGCGACGTGCAGACGCTCGGCCGTATCGGCGCGACGGGCGTCGACGTCTTCGCGAGCCTGAACAGCCGCCACGCGAATGGCGGCATCGCGCAGCTCTTTTGCGGGCTCGACGTGATGGGACGCGGCGACGCGCTGATCGCGGCGGCGGGCGGGCACGCGACGATTCACGAGAAGTGGTGGAACCCCACGCGGGCGACGATCCGCTATGCCGACGGGCGCACCGTCGAACTCGATGCACCGTTCGACGGCGGCGGCCTGAACTACGAGACCGCGCATTTCTGCGACCTGCTGCGCGCGGGTGAGCGCGAGAGCCCGATCATGACGCACGACCATTCACGACAGATGATCGCGATGACCGACGCGGCACGCGCGGCGCTCGGCGTGCGCTATTCGGGCGAGTAGGCGGGAAGGAGCGGGCCGGGCGCGCATCCGCGGCCCGGCGGGCGATGCAACGTGCTCAGTGCCGCGCTGGCAGCGACAGGCGCTTTTCGTACCAGCGCTGGACCCATTCGAGGATCTGGCACAGCACCCAGTAGACAGCGGCGGCGGCGAGGTACAGCGGCAACGGCTGATAGGTCGCCGCGATCACTTCCTGCGCGCTGCGCAGCAGCTCGGTCACGGTGATCACGGACACGAGCGACGTGTCCTTGATCAGGCTGATCAGGCTGTTCGACAGGCTCGGCACGGCGATGCGCAGCGCCTGCGGGCCGATCACGTAGCGGAGCGTCTGTCCCCACGACAGCCCGAGGCTGTATGCGGCCAGCCATTGGCCGCGCGCGATCCCGTTGATCGCGCCGCGCATGCTTTCGGACATGTAAGCAGCGACGTTCGCGGACAGCGCGATGACGCCGGCCGGCGTCGGATCGAGCGAGATGCCGAGGCTCGGCAATCCGTAATAAATCACGAAGATCTGCACGAGCAACGGCGTGCCGCGCATCAGGCTCACATACGCGCGGGCGAGCCACGCGAGCGCGTTGACCCAGATGCGTTCGAAGCCTTCGAGCGGTTCGCTTTGCCGGATGCCCATCGTCGCGAGCATGACGGCGCCAAGCAGGCCGAACACCATCGACAGCACGGCGAACTTGACGGTCAGTACGGCACCCTGGGCGAGCACCGGCAGCGATTGGACGAGCAGGGACGTTGTCGACATGGAATACGAAGCGAATGCGTGCGCGAAAGCGCAATCATAAACCGGACCGATAAAACAAAGGGCGGCATCGTTTCGGATGCCGCCCTTTCCGGCCCGCCGTCAGGCGGGAAAACAAAGGCGTGCTTACTTGATCGGCTTCGTCACGTCGATGCCGAACCACTTGTCCGAGATCTTCGTGAACGTGCCGTCGGCTTCGAGTTGCGCCATGGCGTCGTCGATCGCCTTCTGGAACTTCGGGTTGCCCTTCTTGAACGGGATGCCCGACGGATTCGCCGAGCCCACGTTCGCGCCCGGGCGCAGCGGCAATTGCGAGTTCTTCGTCAGGTACGCGAGCATCAGGCGGTCGTTCAGTGCCGCGTCGAGACGGCCCGCCGCGAGGTCGCGCAGGTACTCGGGCGCGCCCGGGTACGTCTTCACGTCGATGCCGGGCACCGACTTCGCCATGTCCATGTAGTTCGTGCCGAGCGCGACACCGAGCTTCTTGCCCTTCAGGTCTTCGAGCGACTTGAACTGGCGCGTATCGTCCTTGCGCTGGATCAGCTGCGCGGACGAGTACGTGTACGCCGGCGAGAAGTCGAGCGTTTCCTTGCGCTTGTCGGTGATGCCGACCTGGTTGGCGATCACGTCGAACTTGCCGGCCTGCAGGCCCGCGATGATGCCGCTCCATTCGGTCGTGACGAACTCGGCCTTCACGCCGAGCTTCGCGGCGACGGCCTTCGCGATGTCGACGTCGAAGCCGACGAGTTCGCCTTGCGGGTTCTTCGAGTTGAACGGCGGGAACGTGCCTTCGAGGCCGACGCGCAGCGTGCCGCGTTGCTTCACCTGGTCGAGGAGGTCGGCCGCATGTGCGGTGGCGGCGGCGAACGACGTGCCGATCAGGCCGGCAACGAGCAGCTTCTTCAGCAGCGAAATTTTCATCGGGTGAGCTTCCTTGCCCCAGCGGGGCGCTTGATTCTGACAGTGGGGTCGATCATAGCAAAAATGCAATCGACCACTAAATACCGTTTGTTTATGACTATATTACGCGGTGCGGTCGCGCGCGATGGCCTTCACGCATTCGGCCACGAGCGCCGGGCCGCGATAGATGAAGCCGGTGTATAGCTGGACGAGCGATGCGCCGGCCGCGAGCTTCGCGCGTGCGTCCTCGCCCGAGAAAATGCCGCCGACGCCGATGATCGGCACCGCGCTGCCGACTTCGGCGTGCAGCTTGCGGATCACTTCGTTCGACGCGTCGAACACCGGGCGGCCCGACAGGCCGCCGGCTTCGTCCGCGTGCGGCAGGCCCTGCACGGCCGCGCGCGACAGCGTCGTGTTGGTGGCGATCACTGCCTCGATCTTGTGGCGCAGCAGCGTGTCGCCGATTTCCTTCACCTGTTCGTCGTCGAGATCGGGGGCGATCTTCAATGCGAGCGGCACGAGCTTGCCGTGCAGGTCGGCGAGGCGCTGCTGCTTGTCCTTCAGCGCGGCGAGCAGCGCGTCGAGTTCGCCCGCGCCCTGCAGTTGGCGCAGGTTCTTCGTGTTGGGCGACGAAATGTTGATCGTCACGTAGCTCGCGAACGGGTACACGCGCTCGAGGCAGTAGAGATAGTCTTCCGCGGCGCGCTCGATCGGCGTGTCGGCGTTCTTGCCGATGTTCAGGCCGAGGATGCCGCGATAGCGGGCCGCCTGGACGTTCTTCACGAACTGGTCGACGCCGTGGTTGTTGAAGCCCATCCGGTTGATCAGCGCGTCGGCCTGCGGCAGGCGGAACATCCGCGGGCGCGGATTGCCCGGCTGCGGCCGCGGCGTGACGGTGCCGACCTCGATGAAGCCGAAGCCGAGCGACGCGAGGCCGTCGATGGCCGCGCCGTCCTTGTCGAGGCCGGCGGCGAGGCCGACCGGGTTGCGGAACGTGAGCCCCATCACGGTGCGCGGCGCATCGGGCACGCGCGCCGACAGCGCGCAGGCGAGGCCCGTGCGGCCGGCTGCGCCGAGCGCGCGCAGCGTGAGGTGGTGAGCGTCTTCCGCATCCATCTTGAACAGGGATGCGCGGGCCAGCGGATAGAGGGAACTGAACACGGGAATTGGGCGGACAGCCGGAATGGATGACAACCCGGTATTTTACCGGGAGTTGCGCGGCAAGGGCGCGCTTCGCTTCGCGCGCGCCGGCGGGGGGAAGCCTCTCGTGCGGCGCGGCGGCGCATGCACGGGCGGAATCGGTGCCCGTTGCAGGCGCGAAGCCGCGCTGCGGGACGGCGCGTCAACCCGACCCGGAATGTCCGCCCGGCAGCGGCGCGCGCGCCAGTGCCGCGTCGACCGGCGGCAGCTCGACACGATCGGGATCGAGTACTTTCCAGCGGCCGTCGAGCAACCCTTCGAGCGGATGGAAGTTCGCCTTGTAGGCCATCTTCGGGCTCTCGCGGATCCAGTAGCCGAGATACACGTACGGCAGGCCGAGGCTCTTCGCCTGTTCGATCTGCCACAGGATGTTGTAGGTGCCGTAGCTGGCGTGCTGGTCGTCGGGTTCGAAGAACGTGTAGACCGACGACAGTCCGTCGCCGAGGATGTCGATCATGCTGACCATGCGCAGCTTGCCGGGTTCGCCGCCCGGCGCGTCGAGATCGCGGAATTCGACGAGGCGCGAATTGATCCGGCTCTGCAGCAGGAACTGCTCGTACTGGTCGCGGCTGTCGCGGTCCATGCCGCCGCCCGCGTGGCGCGCGGATTGGTAGCGCATGTAGAGCGCGTAGTGCTCCTCGTCGTAGTGCAGCGGCGAGACGGTCGCGACGAGCGCGCGGTGCCGCTTCCACATCCGGCGCTGCGTGCGCGACGGCGTGAACGCGCCGACCGGCACGCGCACCGGTACGCAGGCGCGGCAGCCGTCGCAGTACGGGCGATAGGTGAAGACGCCCGAGCGCCGGAAGCCGGCCTTCACGAGCTCGGTATAGATGTCGGAGTTGATCAGGTGGCTTGGCGTCGCGACTTGCGAGCGCGCGATGCGACCGTCCAGATAGCTGCACGGATAGGGCGCCGTTGCGTAGAATTGCAGCGCCGAAAGCGGTGAAAGCGGCAGCTCAGTGGGGTGAGTCATGGGCAGCTCTCGATGCAGGGAAGGAGTGCCGCGCTAGCGCTCGATCCCGGAGGGAGCCGCCGGTTCGGCGGGGCCAGTCAGCGCGGCGAGCACGCGCTTGTCGAACTGCCACGGAATCGGCGGTTCGGCCACCGCGCGGCGCACGTGAGCAACAAAGGCCTTGCGTGCGATCTCGCGGCCACCGAGCGACGCTAGATGCGACGTATTCTGCTGGCAGTCTATCATTTCCAGCCCCTGCTCGCGAAGGTGGGCGACCAGCGTCGCCAGCGCGATCTTCGACGCATCGGTGGCATCCGCGTACATCGACTCGCCGAAGAACATTCGTCCGAACGCAACCCCGTACAGACCGCCGATTCGGCGCCCCTCGTGCCACGTCTCGATGCTGTGCGCGTTGCCGGAGCGGTAGAGCGACGTGTAGGCGTCGATGATCTCGGCCGTGATCCAGGTGCCGCGCTGCCCGCGGCGCGGCGCCTGCGCGCACGCGCGCATCACGCCAGCAAAGTCATGGTCGACGCGCACTTCCCACGCGGGTTCGCGCAGCACGCGCCTGAGCGTCTTGCGCAGCGACGGTGACACCTTGAATTCGGCTGGCGCGAGGATCATCCGCGGGTCGGGGCTCCACCACAGCACGGGCTGGCCGTCCGAATACCACGGAAAGATGCCGCGCAGGTAGGCCTCGATCAGGCGCGACGGCAGCAGGTCGGCGCTCGCGGCGAGCAGTCCGGGCGCGCCGGTCGCGGGACCCAGCGCGCGTTCGACGGGCGGAAACGGATCGTCCGGGCCGAGCCAGGGGACCATGGGGCGCGTGCTCAGCCGTTGCGCAGCGAGCGGAAGATATCGCCGGTATGCACGCCGTAGTCGCCGGCGGCGCGATCGGCGAAGAAGAAGCGCAGGGTCTGGCTGACGGTCGGGAACGCGATCTCGTCCCACGGAATGTCGGCTTCGTCGAACAGCTTGACCTCGAGGCTTTCCTCGCCGGCCTCGTAAGCCGGATCGACGAGCCGCGCCAGGTAGAACAGGTGGACCTGATGCACGTGCGGCACGTTGAGCAGCGTGAAGAGGTTCTGTACCTCGACACGCGCGCCGGCTTCCTCGAGCGTTTCGCGCGCGGCGGCCTCGGCCGTCGTCTCGCCCATTTCCATGAAGCCCGCCGGCAGCGTCCAGAACCCGTAGCGCGGTTCGATTGCGCGGCGGCACAGCAGCACCTGATCGCCCCAGACCGGCACCGTGCCGACCACGTTGCGCGGATTCTGGTAATGGATCGTGCCGCAGTGATCGCAAATGAAGCGCTCGCGGTTATCGCCCGGAGGAATGCGTGCGATGACGTCGTGACCGCAGACGGAGCAGAATTTCATGTCGAGTGGAAGGGACGAGGTGAATGCGAGTGTATCACCGGGGCGGGGCATTCTCGAACGCGAGCGCACGGGTGCGGCGTGCCGCGGGGAGCGCAACCGCAATGTGCGGGAACGGGCACGGAAAAACAAAAAGCCCGGCGTGGAGCCGGGCTTTTTGCATGAATCGGGACGTTGGTTGCGGGGGTAGGATTTGAACCTACGACCTTCGGGTTATGAGCCCGACGAGCTGCCAGACTGCTCCACCCCGCGTCCGTCGAAGAAATGAATTATATGGGCTATCCCGAACGCATGCAAGCACTTTTTGACAATCGCGTCGCGGGCGCGCGTGGGCAGCTTGCGGGGCCGGTACGGCGGGGGCGTGCGCTAGAATCGAACGGTTTGCTCGTGTCGTTCATTCCTGCAGCGAAGCCGTGCGCGATCGCATCGGTGCCGTTGCAACGCTCACTACTGTTGTTACTACTGCCTCGACGGATTCATGGACATCGCTCACGATCTGCAATCGATCGGCGCGCAGGAACAGGCGCTCGTGTTTCCCCATTTCGACCCGGCCCGCGCGTGGGCGCTCGGCAACCGGATGCATGCGCTTGCGACGGCGCGCGGTCACGCGATCGCGATCGACATCGTCACGTTCGGCCAGCCGCTGTTCTACGCGGCGCTCGCCGGTGCGACGCCCGACAACGCCGACTGGGTGCGCCGCAAGCGCAACGTCGTCGCGCATTTCCGCCGTAGTTCATATGCGATCGGCCTGCGCATGCAGCAGGCCGGCGCGTCGCTTGCGGACAAGCACGCGTTGCCCATCTCCGAATATTCGCCGCATGGCGGTGCGTTTCCGCTGACCGTCGCGGGGGCCGGCGTGATCGGCTCGATCACCGCATCGGGGCTGCCGCAGCGCGCGGATCACGAGTTCGTCGTCGAAGCGCTTTGCGCCGAGCTCGGGCAGGACTACGCCGTGCTGGCGCTTTCGAGGAGCTGAGCGATGCAGCTTCCGGGTTACGCATGGCTCGCGATCGCGATCGTCGCGGAAGTGATCGGCACGTCCGCGCTGCGCGCGGCGGACGGCTTCACGCGCTTCTGGCCGTCGGCGCTCGTCGTGGCCGGTTACGGCATCGCGTTCTACTGTCTGTCGCTCACGCTGCGCACGATGCCGGTCGGCATCATCTATGCGGTGTGGTCGGGCGCCGGCATCGTGCTGATCACGCTCGTCGCGATGCTGCTCTATCGTCAGGTGCCGGACGTGCCGGCGGTGATCGGCCTCGGCCTGATCGTCGCGGGCGTCGTGGTGCTGAACCTGTTCTCGAAGATGCAGGCGCACTGAGCGTGCGCCCGCGATACGCCGGATGGCTCACATGACCGATTCCGCTTCCGTGTCTGCTTCCGCTTCCGCCGAAGCCGCCCAGCCCGACGTGCGCGCGTATGTCGCGAACCGCATCGGCTATCTCGAACTGAACCGGCCGAAGGCGCTGAATGCGCTGTCGGTCGGGATGATCCGCCTGATGCAGCAGGCGCTCGATGCGTGGCGCGACGACGCCGACGTGGTGGCCGTCGTCGTGCACAGCCCGCATCCGCGCGCGTTCTGCGCGGGCGGCGACGTGCGCTTCTTCCACGACGCGTGGCAGCGCGGCGACCGCGATGCGATCGACAGGTTCTTCATCGACGAATACACGCTCAACCACACGATCTTCACCTATCCGAAACCGTACATCGCGCTGATGCACGGCGTCGTGATGGGCGGCGGCATGGGCATTTCGCAGGCGGCGCGGCATACGGGCGGGCTGCGCGTCGTCACCGATTCGACGAAGATGGCCATGCCCGAAACGCGCATCGGCCTGTTCCCGGACGTCGGGATGAGCTGGTTCCTCGCGCGCACGCCGGGCGCGATCGGCCGCTATCTCGCGGTGACCGGCGCGTCGCTCGACGCGGCCGGCGCACTGTATGCGCAGCTCGCCGACGTCTATCTGCCCGATGCCGCGCTGCCGGCGCTGCTCGATACGCTGCGCAGCGCGCGCATCGACAGCGGCGCTCAGGCAGTCGCGTGCGTGGCCGACGCGGCTGCCGCGCACAAGGTCGTGCCGACGCCCGACACGTCGGCGCTGGCCGACGCACGCGCCGGGATCGATCGGCATTTCGCGCAACCCGAGATCGGCGCGATCCTCGCGTCGCTCGACGCCGAGCAGGATTGCGCGGCCGTCGATGGATGGGTCGAGAAGGCGACCCACGCGATGCGCAGCCAGTTGTCGCCGCTGTCGATGGCCGTGTCGCTCGAAGTCGTCGAACGCGCGCATGGCGCGACGATGGCCGATTGCCTGCGGCGCGATCTCGACCTCACGCGCTCGACGTTCGCGCACGGCGACGTGATCGAAGGCGTGCGTGCGCTGATCGTCGACAAGGACCACCAGCCGGTCTGGCGCTTCAAGTCGGCCGCCGATATCGACCGGGCCGACGTGCTCGCGATGTTCGACAGCCCGTGGACGCCCGACACGCATCCGCTGCGCGACCTGAAGGACTGACGCGCGCGCTATCGACATGAAATGCAAAAAGGCCGCCTGCAGGTGCAGGCGGCCTCTTCAATGGCGGATGCCGGTTGGGCTCGGCGGCGGGCCGGGGCCACGCCGCACGACGTGCGTCATTCGTCGCCGGCATCGTCCGACATGAACGCACGCATGAACACGAGCGCGCCGAAGCCCCAGACCGCGTTCGCGGCGAAGCCTGACGCGAGCACCGGCATCATGTTGCCCGACGGCCAGATTCCGCGCAGCGGATCGATCGCGAACACACGCGCCGCCGTCAGCACGATGCCGCCGAACACCAGCGCGCCGATCCACGGCGCCTCGCGATCCGGCGACACGCGCAGCAGCCATGCCATCGGGATCGCACAGCACGCGCTGATTAGCGCGTTCGCGACAAATTCAGGAATGCCGAGCGGTGCGAACGGTTGCGTGGAGAACCCGGCTGCGGCGATCAGGTCGGCCGTGTGCAGCAGCGCGAGCGTCGCTTCGCGAAAGAAGAGGGCGGCCAGGAAGCCGGACAGGAACGGCAGGATGACTTTCTGCATCGGTAAGTGCATTGCAGGCGCGGCTGGCCGGGGCCGTCCGCGCGAAGTTGTTCGGATTGGTGCGCCATTATAGGGCCCGGCCGCTGCGATATTCGCTGGAGCGTCGTGCTAATCACGAAAGCGGAAAACCTAAGCTCAAAAAAATCGTTCCAAAGCCCTGCACCGATCCATAGACTGATTTCCCAGAAACAGCCGTGCAATCGCGTACTCGCCCGCGGCACGGCCCGACCGGCGAGCCATCCCGATTCGAACGCACATCATGCATGCGTCGCTCATCCGCGACGCGAGCAGGGCCTCGTTTTATCCAGATTCCGGCAAGGACAGTCAAGCAGGAGCAGCAGATGAATGTTTTCTGGTTTATCCCCACGCATGGCGACAGCCGTTACCTCGGTACCGCCGAAGGCGCGCGCGCCGCGGATTACGACTATTTCAAGCAGATCGCCGTCGCGGCCGATACGCTCGGCTATGAAGGCGTGCTGCTGCCCACCGGCCGCTCCTGCGAGGATGCGTGGGTCGTCGCGTCGAGCCTGATTCCCGCGACGCAGCGCCTGAAGTTCCTGGTCGCCGTGCGCCCGGGCATCGCATCGCCCGGCCTCGCGGCGCGGATGGCCGCGACGTTCGACCGCCTGTCGGGCGGCCGCCTGCTGATCAACGTCGTGACGGGCGGCGACGCCGCCGAGCTCGAAGGCGACGGACTGTTCGCCGATCACGACACGCGCTACGAGATCACCGACGATTTCCTGCACATCTGGCGCGGGCTGCTCGCCGCGTCGCACGACAACGGCGGCTTCGACTACATCGGCAAGCACCTTCAGTCGAAGGGCGGCAAGGCGCTTTATCCGCCCGTGCAGCGCCCGCATCCGCCGTTGTGGTTCGGCGGGTCGTCGCCGGCCGCGCACGCGATCGCCGCGGATCACATCGACACCTATCTGACCTGGGGCGAGCCGCCCGAGGCCGTCGCGAAGAAGATCGCCGACATCCGCGCGCGCGCCGAATCGCGCGGCCGCAAGATTCGCTTCGGCATCCGCATGCACGTGATCGTGCGCGAGACCGAGGACGAAGCATGGCGTGACGCCGAGCGCCTCATCAGCCGTCTCGATGACGAGACGATCGCCCGCGCGCAGAAGGCATTCGCGAACATGGATTCCGAAGGCCAGCGCCGGATGGCCGCGCTGCACGGCGGCAAGCGCGGCGGCCGCGACGCGCTCGAGGTGTATCCGAACCTGTGGGCGGGTGTCGGGCTCGTCCGTGGCGGCGCCGGAACCGCGCTCGTCGGCAACCCCGAGCAGGTCGCGGAACGCATGCGCGAATACGCGGATCTCGGCATCGAAACGTTCATCCTGTCCGGCTATCCGCACCTCGAGGAGTCGTACCGTTTTGCCGAACTCGTGTTCCCGCTGATCAACGGCGAGGGCGCAAAGCGGCCGTCCGGCCCGCTGTCGGGTCCGTTCGGCGAGATCGTCGGCAACAACTACCTGCCCAAGGCAAGCCAGAGCTGAGCGAAGGAGGCCTGCGATGACAACGAAAACGTCGACGACGGGCGCCGCCGTGGCCGCCCGAGCGTGGCGCGCAATCGCGCCGTGGCTCGTGCCGCTCGCGCTGCTGGTCGTATGGGAGGTCGGCGCGCGCGTCGGCTGGCTGTCGACCCGCGTGCTGCCCGACCCGGTGGCGGTCGTGCGCGCCGCATGGTCGCTCGTGACGTCGGGCGAAATGTGGGCGAACGTGAAGGTCAGTACCTGGCGCGCGCTGTTCGGTTTCGCGATCGGCGGCGGCGTCGGCCTGGCGCTGGGGCTTGCGACCGGCCTGTCGAAAGCGGCGGAGGTCGCGCTCGATTCGACGATCCAGATGATCCGCAACATCCCCGCGCTCGCGATGATTCCGCTCGTGATCCTGTGGTTCGGCATCGACGAGAAGGCGAAGCTGTTCCTCGTCGCGCTCGGCGTGTTCTTCCCCGTCTACATCAACACGTATCACGGGATCCGCTCGGTCGACGCAAACCTGATCGAGATGGCGAAGAGCTACGGCGTGCGGGGCTTCGCGCTGTATCGCGACGTGATCCTGCCCGGCGCATTGCCGTCGATTCTCGTCGGCGTGCGCTTCGCGCTCGGGCTGATGTGGGTGATGCTGATCGTCGCGGAAACGATCTCCGCGCAGTCGGGCATCGGCTACATGACGATGAACGCACGCGAATTCCTGCAAACCGATGTGGTGGTGGTCGGCATCCTGCTGTATGCGGTGCTCGGCAAGCTGGCCGACGTGCTGGCGAAATGGATCGAGCGCACGACGCTGCGCTGGCACCCCGCTTATCAATCAGGAGCAAAGGCATGAATGCGACCACTTCGGCGGCCGCCTACGGCCCGCTCGCTGGCGCGGATCTCGAGGCCGAACTCGCGCAGGCGCGCGTGACGGACGACGACGCACGGAATGCGGCTATCGTCGATCGGGACGGCCGCGCATCCGTCGTTCCGCTCGCGCGGCGGCGCACGGGCAGCCCTGCACCCGACGATGCGGTGACGCTGTCGGGCGTCAGCAAGCGCTTCGGCACGCGCACCGTGCTCGACAACGTCGAACTCGGCATCGCGCGCGGCAGCTTCGTCGCCATCGTCGGCCGCAGCGGCTGCGGGAAATCCACGCTGCTGCGCCTCGTCGCCGGGCTCGAGGCGCCGAGCAGCGGTGCGCTCGTGACGCGCGGCGAGGGCGGCGGCACGCTCGACACGCGGATCATGTACCAGGATGCACGGTTGCTGCCGTGGAAGACCGTGCTGCAGAACGTGATGCTGGGCCTGGGGCGCGGCGCGCGCGATCGGGCCCGCGCGGTGCTCGACGAAGTCGGGCTGCTCGAGCGTGCGAACGACTGGCCCGCGCAGCTGTCGGGCGGCCAGCGGCAGCGCGTCGCGCTCGCCCGCGCGCTGGTGCACCGGCCGCAACTGCTGCTGCTCGACGAGCCGCTCGGCGCGCTCGACGCGCTGACCCGCATCGAGATGCATGCGCTGATCGAGCGGTTGTGGCGCGAGCATCGGTTCACCGCGCTGCTCGTCACGCACGACGTGCAGGAAGCCGTCGCGCTGGGTGACCGCATCCTGCTGATCGAGCAGGGGCGCGTCGCCCTCGATCAGCAGGTACCGCTCGATCGGCCGCGTGCGCGCGCATCGGCCGCGTTCGCCGCGCTGGAAGACCGTGTGCTGCAACGCGTGCTCGCGGGCGGGCCGGGCGGCGCCGCTCGGGAGGCGGCACTTGAAGTCGATCACGTACGACCGGTCGGGCAGATTCGCTGGGCCGTTTAAATCCGGGCGGCACCAGCCGCCCGTTCTCAGACTTTTTCTTCGGAGCGATCAACCCGATGAGCATCACTGCAATCAACGTACGTAACCAGTTCAAGGGCAAGGTGAAGGAGATCATTCGCGGGCCGGTGGTGTCCGAGGTCGACGTCGAGACGCCGTTCGGCATCGTCACGTCGGTGATCACGACGCGTTCGGTCGACGAGCTAGAGCTGAAGGTCGGCGCCGAAGTCGTCGCGCTCGTGAAGTCCACCGAAGTGTCGATCGCGCGCCTTTGAGCGCGGGTTGGCGCGCCGGCGCGGCGCGTGCGGCCTGACCGTGCGCGACGCACCGGCTTTCGCGTCGCGCGTTTGCCTCGGTATTCGGCGTCCGGACGAAGTGCTAGGATGGAACGACACCGACGCCGGAGGCCAACGCATGACCCCCATCCTTTCTCCCGAAGCCATCGAGGCGCTGAAGTGGATCGACCAGTTCGGCGACAGCCGGGCGGTCCCCGCCGCGTTCGACGATGTCGTCTATGCGTTGCTCAACGAGGGGCTCATCTACCAGGCGGCTGCCAACCGTGTCGACCTGACCGCCGACGGCAAATCCGTTTTGTCTAACGAATACGATTGAGCGCACGGCGCCGGCCGCCAAGGCGGCCTGGCGCTGCGTCGCCACGGAGCGAGCGATGGAACCGAGAGGCAGCGATCTCGGCGATTTCAGCGAGCCGTACCGCGGCTACGAGATCGAGGTGAAGACCGAGCAGGTGTGGGACGGCGAGCGTGCGCACTACCGTGTGCTGCAAGGCGCGGCCGTGCGGATCGACTGGCGGCTCGTGAAGGTCGACGGGATGCTGCTCACCGAACGGCGCGTGATCGAGCGCGTACTCGACGAGGCGCGGCGGGCCGTCGACGCCGAACTGGGCGAGGGCGGGCCGGTCTAGTCAACCTGCCGGGCTGGGCTCGTCGCGTTGCGGTAAAATGTCGGGTTGTTTCCCGCGCCGCTTGCTGCCCCGAATTCCATGTCCGCACCGTCCTCGCTTCCTCCCCGCCGCGTCTGCGTGGCGCCCATGCTCGACTGGACCGACCGTCATTGCCGTTCGTTCCATCGCACGCTGACGCGCGACACGTGGCTGTATACGGAAATGATTACCACGGGCGCGCTGCTGTTCGGCGACGCGCAGCGGCATCTCGCGTTCGCGCCGAACGAATCGCCGGTCGCGCTGCAGTTGGGCGGCAGCGAACGGGACGATCTCGCGCGCGCCGCGAAACTCGGCGAGCAATGGGGCTATGACGAGATCAACCTGAATTGCGGCTGTCCGTCCGAGCGCGTGCAGCGGGGAGCGTTCGGCGCGTGCCTGATGAACGAGCCGCAGCTCGTCGCCGACTGCGTGAAGGCGATGCGCGATGCGGTCTCGGTGCCGGTCACGGTCAAGCACCGGATCGGCGTCGACGCGGTCGAGGATTATGCGTTCGTGCGGGACTTCGTCGGCAAGGTGGCGGAAGCGGGCTGCGAGACGTTCGTCGTGCACGCGCGCAATGCGATCCTGAAGGGGCTGTCGCCGAAGGAGAACCGCGAGATCCCGCCGCTCAAGTACGACTATGCGTATCAACTGAAGCGCGATTTTCCGTCGCTGGAGATCGTGATCAACGGCGGGATCAAGACGCTCGACGAAGTCGCGCAGCATCTCGAGCATGTCGACGGCGTGATGCTCGGCCGCGAGGCTTATCACAACCCGTATGTGCTCGCGGGCGTCGATGCGCGCTTCTATGGTTCAACCGCGGCGGTGCCGACGCGCGAAGAGGCCGAGGCGAAACTGATCGAATACTGCGCGGCGGAATTGAAGCGCGGCACGTACCTCGGCGCGATCGTCCGGCACGCACTCGGGCTGTATCGCGGCGTCGGCGGTGCACGCGGCTGGCGTCGCGTGCTGTCGGACAACAAGAAGCTCGCACGCGGCGATCTGGCCGTGTTCGACGAGGCGCGCACGCATCTGAACGACGCGATCGAAAATTTTGAAAAAAATGCTTTGCAAGACGGAAAAGTGTTCGTATAATCTTGTTCTTCGCTGCTGAACACGAACGAAACGAAACAGCGAAGAAACAAAGCAGTATCAGTGGTGGCTGTAGCTCAGTTGGTAGAGTCCAGGATTGTGATTCCTGTCGTCGTGGGTTCGAGTCCCATCAGCCACCCCACAGAATTCCCAGCGGTATCAAGTAGTGAGAAACGGCACTGAGATTTTATCCAGTGCCGTTTTTGTTTTTAAATTCCCAAATTGGGAATCGCATGCCGCGTCGCTTTACGATTTTCGTTCGATCGTAGACGCGTGCCGCCATCGCCGGATTCGCGTGCAACGCACCACGTCCGCCTTGTGCCGAGTCACGTAATACGCGTGCAGGTCGTGGAACGTGAAGCGCCTCCCTATCTTCTTCAGCCCCAGCGCCTTGTTCATCAGCTTCGACCACTCGGTGTTGAAGCCGGCCGGGGTGTAGTGCGTCGCATACCGATTGGAGAACACGTACAGGCACTCGTCCTTGCGAGTGGCGCGCAGGCGCGCGATGAACTCCGACAGCGCGGGCGTGATCTCGATGTGCCCGATGACTTCGCCGCATTTCTTTCCGCCGACGATTTCGAAAGTCTCGATTGCAGCAAGGGCGCCTTGCACCGTCAGCGATACGGGATGCTCGACAGGGGATGCGGCGAGAAGGTCGAGGTCGCGCGCGATGCCTTGCAGGATGTCGACGTCTTCCTGACTCCGTTCTGTCTCTGCACTTGCGCCGCCTTCTCGCTGGTCGACGATGTCGAGCTTGAGCAGGATTTCATGCGCGCATTGGCTCAGCATGCGGTGTGGTCCGTCAGCGCATCAGCGCGGCTCTTGTCAGTGGTCGTCATACCCGTTCCTTGAATAGGCTATTGGCCGAATCCAATGAGGTTTCGGCGGAACCCGGAGGTGCGTCACGGTCTTTTGTGGGCGTACCATGGGCCCGACAGTTCCTCGTCCCATGCACGTCGCATGGTTCGTTCGCCCCGGCGAGTTTCACGGACATCGTCGGGGCTTTTTTTGGCGCGGCGTGCTCGCCCCGCAGACGATCGCGGCGGTACAGGCGACCGATCCGCTGCGCATGCGCACGTGAATACGTGCACGTCGGCGCGTCGATTCCTGATCTTCGTCGTGATCGCGGTCCGCCATTTCCCGTCGCTGCGATGCGACGTTCTATTGAATGCTTCCTGGCGGAACAAAACGCGGATTGCGCCAAGCCTGCACGCCATCCACGATCAACTCCGGTATCCAGTTCTTGACCTGATAGAAAGCCGGCCTCTCCATTTCGATCAGCCAGCCGGCGGGCGTCAGAATGTCGTAGAGTCGCCCTTCGATGTGCTTCGAGTGAGTGCCGATCAGAATGTAGGCGACCTTCTCATTGAGGAGCGAGAGACACGATTCGATCAAGGCAGCTTCACCGCCCTGGATGTCGAAATGCAAGAGATCGATGCGATCTCGATCGCCGATTGCCGACGCTAAAGAGATCATCGGCAAGATGTCGTGACTGCCGTTCGCAACGGCCTCGTCTTGCTGCTCTTTGGTCGCGCCGAAAACCGGCTCAAGCCCCCAGCTGTGGCCGGCATGCTCCTGACGAGGGAAGAGTGCGCTTCCTGAGGTCGCGGCTGCGACGCCCCGATGCAGCGTATATTCGCCCTGCGCGAACCCGTTGCGGGCGAGTGCTTCTCGGGCGAATTCAAGATGGCCTTCGTCGCCCTCGATGCCTACGACATGTACCTTTGGCCGGTACGTTTGACGGCCATGCCAGTATTATTCATCCAGCAACCCCAGCCACAGCCCAGCTCGATCATGGTGAATGTATCGGGGCGCGCCAATTCCACGGCGTGCAATGCCGAGGCCCATTCCGCAATATCGGCATGCCAGTTGGCCGGCAGCGGAAAATGATCCAGTTTGCCGCCCTGATCTGCAAGAAAAGGCAGAATTTTCGGGTCCACCAGCACGCCAAGCCAGTTCGTCTGGAATCCAGGCGTCGGCTTTCTGTCGTGTACTTCATGGCGACGCATACATTCAAGCGCGTCAAAATTGGCGTAATAGGCAAAGAACGGCGTGCCACGAGTCGCCTCCACTTGATTTTCCAGATCGCGAATCCTCTGTTCGGCGGCTAGAAGCGCTTCGGCCAGTGCGTTACGGTTATCGTGGAGCTTGCGAATTGGACCGATCGAGCGGCCAAGACTTTTCATCAAGGTCATTCCCTCCACTCCTGCGTCTCGTGCTAGGGCGACTGTTATCGTGGGATACCGGCGCGAGCACTTCTCGCCCGGCGGAAGTACGCAACAAGCTTTCAGTGGGATCAAGATGATGCGCCATAGCATAGCGATCGAAGGCTGCGGGCGCTAGTCGAGCCACCACGGATATTGGATGGCCTTCGAAAGTCGCCTCCAGCCGGTCCGGTGTGATGTGCGCGGTGCTGCTGCGTCGATTCGAGTGGCGTCATTCCCCGGAGCGTTCGGCTCATCCTCATTTCGGGTAATTCGCATGCAGCGTTTCGATACCGCAGCCGGTGCCGTTGCGTCATTCGAAAGTTGTCACCCAGGCAGCGCTGCGTCGTTCGCGAACTCGCCAGGCCAAAACGATCGTCCTGGCACGCCCGTCGCACGCAAATTGGCGGAATAAGCCAGTGACTTGGCGCAAGCCGCCCATGCTTAACATGCTTGCATTCGTGTAATGTATAGATTCCTCGTGCCCTCGATTTTCCAGGGCCGTTCTGTCCTGGCGCCCCGGAAGGCGCCGGGGCATTTTTTTGCCAGCTGCGGCGCCGTGCAACATCTGATGCGATTCGCGAGGCAATCCGCCGCTGAAAACATCGCGGCTGCTACACTTTCCCGGCCTCGATTACGCAACGCAAGCGACCCCAGCATGCCGGAAACCCCAACCTTCACACTGCGCAGCGCGACGTCACACGACGCAGAGCGCGTCGCGGGCTTGCATACGCTGAGCTGGCAGAACGCCTATAGCCATATCCTGCCCGCGGCCTATCTGTCCGATGAGGTGCCGACGGAGCACGCGACGCGGTGGCGACACTATTTCGATCGCAACGAAGCGGAATGGGGCCTCGTGCTGATCGCGGAATCGGACGGTGCGCCCATCGGTTTCGTGAGCGCCGAAAGACCGGTCGATCCGGCGCTCGGCGTCCTGCTCGATTGCCTTCACGTCCTTCCCGCACATCACGGAAGCGGGATCGGCAAGCGCATGATCGAAGCCGTTCGCGCATGGACTCGAAATATCGGCGTGGACAAGGTTCATCTTTTGGTGCTCGAGGGCAACGTCCGCGCGATTGGCTTCTACGAGCACAACGGCTGGCGATTGGCGGGCGTCGAAACCAGCGTCATCGGCCGGACGGAAGTCGCCGACCGGATCTACATGATCGAGGCCTGACGGCCTGTCGGCATCGCACCGTGCGCATGCCCGCTGCATGACCCATTCCGCTATCGACCAAGGTTCCATCCGTCACTCGCCGCAATACCGCACGAGCAGATCGGCCTCCGTGTCATGCACCTCGACAGGCAGGCTCGTCGCCCCCGCATGCGCCAGATAGCGCGCGCGATGCTGACCGTTGCGGAACGACGCGACGCCGACTTTCGACAGGCCCGGGATGCCGAGCAGCGTCCGCGTTCTCATCTCGCGGAACGTGATGAAGGGCATATCGGGAATCCGGGGCTCGGCCGGGTCGAGGAATTCGCGGATGCCGGCGGCCTTGCCGGGCGCCCAGTACTGAACCGCCGGCAGCACGTAGTCGGTCGTATCGCGATCGGCGCAGGCGAGCAGTTTCGTCAGGTCGACCATCACGACGCGATGCCGCGAGTCGTCGGATGCGAATACCCGCTTGAGATGCGTATAGGCATAGGCGGCGTGTCCCGGAAGCTGGACGATCCAGACATCGACGCCGTCATGTTGTGCCCGAGCGAGTGTCATTGTTTCCTTCGGTGGCGAAGCGATTTTTGTGGCGGCAGGGTAGCAGCACGGTCGCGGTGGCGGATCCGGCAGATACCAATCGCGAAACATGATTTCACGAAAATCCGAAAAGACAAATCGCTGATTCAAGGAAAACGGAATCATGCGGTTTTAGCCATGCACGCGACATGCCAGAAGTCGCGGCGCGATATAAGAAATCGCCCGCATCAATCAAAAATCCGCACGCGAATCATGAACATAGGAACGCTGCTGACTGCCGGCGCGATCGTCGCTGCCCGGCGCGCCTGCGAGGGGGCATGGGCTTTCCGGTTGAAAGGGTGAGTTGCCGCACAGACGGTTGCACGGGCCACGATGAGAATCAGACCGGTTGACCGTTCTACCCCGGCCCGGTCAACCGTTTCCCCGCTCGCTCGCGCAGGAGCGGGGCTTTTTGCCCGCCCGGCGCATGCAAGCCGCGTCGGCGAAACCGGACAGGCGTTCGGCACGCGGCGTTTCGCACCCCCGGCATTCGTTCGCCTGATCCGCATGAATCGCTTTCCTCGTGCCTGAGCGGCCGCTCGGGCCCATCGCAGGCTAAGGCCGGCGATGCCCTGGTCCCGGCGGCGCGCGCTCGCGCTGCCGGGATGCTTTTTTGTCCCGAACCCGTCAAGGCCCGGTCGCGCGCAACGCGCGTGTCGGCCGGATCAGCCCGCCTGCTCGACGCTGGTTTCCCAGCCGTCGTATTCGCCGCCAAGCGAGCGTACTTCGCGATTGATCTCGAGCGTATGGTGCGTGATGTCGGCCAGCACCATCGTGCCTTCGTGCGCAAACCGCACGGCCGATTTGCCGTCCTCGGTCGGTGCGACCGATTCGACCAGATAGCCTTTCGACTCGGCCCAGTCGGCGAACTGGTGCGCGTCGCTCGGCTCCGGGAAGTAGGCCCAGTGCATCACGCGCCGGCTCATGTCGCTCACGTCGCCTTTCTGCCGCAGCGCCTCGAGCACGCGCATGTCGCGCATCAGTTGCCAGTCGTCGTCGGTCGGGTAGAGCGTGCGCCAGTACGTTTCCTTGTCCGGATCGTCCTGGTACGCGTACTGAAGTGCGTAGGTCGTCTGTTCGGCCAGCGAGTCGACGATGCCGGTCGCGGTTTCTTCGTCGAACGGCACGTAGAACAGGAAATCCTGGTTGCCGTCGACCGTGACGCGGCCGACCTGCACGCCGTCTTTCGCGGTCACGGCGGCGTCCAGCAGATCCTCGATCTTCGTGAGATCGGCGAACTCGTCACCGCTCGGCAGACCTTCGGGCGTCGGATGCGCCAGCGTGACGCGTACGCTGAGCAGCGACGTGCGCGGATCGCTTTCGGCGATTTCCGCAAAGCGGTGATTGAAGCTGATGAAAGCCTGATGGTCGCCCATTCTGGCAGGGAAGGTTCCCCAGGCGTCGGTCATGTGTTTCTCCCGTGCACGATTGTCTGTTGACGGTTGCAAAGCGTCCCAATGTATCATCGAAAATCGCGCTGGCCGACGCCGCGCCGATGATTGTCGATCCGGCTGGCCTGGCTGGCCCGATGGCAGTCGAATTCGCCTGCTATCGCGCGATCGTCGGCTTCCGGCGTCGGGCGTTCGCCCGGCCGCAATCGTTTCGAAGGAGATTCCGATGTCGATGTTCGCTGTGAATGGTGTCCGAATCGACGTGCTCACTGCGCGTGTGACGCACGTGCGCTGGGCGGCCGTCAATCCGACGGATCGGTCGTGGGCGGCCACGCCGAGCGAGGCGCCGGTGGAGGAAGTGGCACGCGCGCTTGCTGCGGGCAACGACGTTCATGCCGTGTTTGACGAAGCGGACGGAACGGCGGTGGGGCCGAAACTGAAGCGCGTGCTGTATCGCGACGCGTCGGCAGGGATCGAACTCGACATCGATGCGACGAACGAGTCGCGCACGTTGCGTGATCTTCCGCAGATCTGAAAGGCGATCGGCCCGTGTTCCCGCGAGCCGCCCACACATGAATCACGCTACCGCGCACGAAGCCATGTCCAGATACGCCATTGCCCCGTTGGGAGCCGCACTCTGTCTGATGCTCGCGGCCTGTCAGACCGAATCCATGCAGCCGTCGCCCGAGACCGCATCGGCCGCGATTCCGGCTTCGTCGCCGGCGACGCAGATTCGCGCAATCGGCGTCGCGCCGCACCTCGCGGCGCAGAGTCACTGGGCGGTCGGTCAATGCACGTCCAACGGCACGGTCAACGTGTGCAATTGACGGGAGCGGCCGAAACGGTGAGCGAAGCAAGCGAAACGAACGATTCCGGCTCGCATGTCGATCCGGTTGCGGGAACGGTGATCGGCGCGTTGCCGATGGTCCTGCCGGTCGACGGCCGCAGTTTCAGGCGCAAGGCGATCGTCTGCGGGGCGCTGGCCGGGTTGGCCGCGTGCGGGTACGCGGCCGACCGGACGCTCTGGCCGGTGGGGGCACTGGCCGTGGTGCTGGCTCTCGCGAGCGGCGCCTTCTTCTTCGGGTCGCGCCGCAAGATGGCGCTGCATATCGACGAAACCGGCTTCAGGCTGGTCGGTTCCGTGCGTGAAAAGCCGGTGACGCGGTGGCGCGACGTGACCGAGTTCGGGATGATCAGCGTCGCAGGCAACCGGTACATCGGCTACCAGTTCTCGGCGCACTCGTCGCGCACGAGGGTGCCCGGCGGCGTGATGCTGCCGATCAACCGGTTCGCCGACCTTCCGCTCGACGCGGTTGCCGCGTTGCTCGAAGCGTGCCGTCGGCAGTTCGGCATGCCGGATGATCCTGTCGGCCGAACGGACTGATCCCGTGCGTCGTGCGTGATCTGGCCGCCCTGTCGCGAGCGATAAAAAATCCGGGCATGCGTGTCGATTTCCGTCGAGGCCGTCCGTCGTAGCGTTGGAGGCGTGCGCATCGTGCGTCCGTCCCGATTTTCGACACGACAACCGACTGAAGGAGCGACACCCATGGCCACGTCCGTCAACCCGATCCCGGAAGGAATGCGCACGCTGACGCCGCATCTGATCTGCGCCGGCGCAGCCGCAGCCATCGATTTCTACAAGCGTGCGTTCAACGCGACCGAACGGTTTCGCCTGCCGACCCCGGACGGCCGGCTCGCGCACGCGTGCCTCGCGATCGGCGATTCCACGCTGATGCTCGTCGATGAAATGCCGGAGCATGGCGCACTCGGACCGAAGGCACTGAAAGGCACGTCGGTCTGCCTGCACCTGTACGTGCCGGACACCGACGCGGCGATCGCGCAAGCCGTCGCGGCCGGCGCAACGGTCACGATGCCGGCCGCCGACATGTTCTGGGGCGATCGCTATGGGCAAGTGGAGGATCCGTTCGGCCATCGCTGGTCGATCGCGACCCATCAGGGCGATCTGACGCCCGAGCAGATCGCGCAAGCGATGGCGAGCGCGCCGCCGTGCGGAAGCTGAGCGAGTCGGGCGAAGCCGGCTGAGCGCGGCTCGCGCCTGCGGATGCAGCGGCGCGGATCGTCGCGTATCGGCACGCGGTTCGTCTGCCCTCATGCGTCGGTGGCCTTGCCACGGTGGTTGTCCTCGTACCTGCGACGATCGGCTGAGGCGAGCAGCGCGGCGACGTGATGCCGCGCAGGGTTCGTATGCGGCGTGACCGGCACTGGACCGGATCGCATAGCCGCGTGCGTCGGCCGCGTTGCGCAGGGCGAGCGTCTGCGTGACGCGCGCGATCGGCTCGCCGACGTCGTCCGGATCGGCGGTGCTCAACAGCGCTCAACAGCACGACGATCCGTCGCTGCCGAGCCGGGCGAGTGCGCCGGCGCAGAGTTCGCGCTTCCGCGTGCGCCGACGGGTAGGCCGTTCGGTGCGGCGCGCAGCCGGCCTGCGTGGAAGCGGATGCCCGGCTGGCCCGTGACGAGCGGGTTGTCGCGGAAGCGATCGTTGTTGCGCGCGCGCTGGACCACCCTCATGTCGTTCGCGAGCTGCGCATGCGCCATGCGAGCAGAACCATGCAGGCGCTTCACGCGTGCACGAGATGAATTTGTGTCCGGTGCCTCAAGCTGTCCGGTGCGATGCCGTAAATAGGACGAGTCAATCGTTCATCTATCGCACCATGGTCCGAATTCTGTACGCGGGTTATCTCGCGCTGGCGCTGTACCTGCTTTATCCGATGGTCCAGAGCACGCTGACCTTCAGCTCGGACTGCGTACTGCGCGCGCTGCCGGGCGGCAATCGCGATCTGCCGAAGTTTTCGTCAAGCGATGCGCACGCGCGGGCGAGCCGGTGTGTCGCGACCGCGCATGTCGCGGAGCGATCGCCCGAGATTCATTGATTTCATCGATTCCGCTGCTAGCGGTGCGGTCACGCTGCGTGTGCCGGCCATTCGGCCAGGTTGATTGCCGCGTCATGCGCAGCGATCATTGACGACATCACGAAGCGAATGCATGCAACGACGCGCGTCGGCCGCGCCGCATGCGAGTGGCGATTGCGTTTGTGCGATGCGTCAGTACGACGAGCGGTACGGCGCGCCCTGGTCGAAGCGGCTTTGCCAATGCGCGAGATAGCGCGACGCGAGTTGCGGATTGTTCCAGACCACGACGACGTTTTCGGAATTGCGGCTGGCTGCCGAAGCGCTGTAGTTGAACGAGCCGGTCTCGACATGTTCGGCATCGATCACGAGGTACTTGTCGTGATGGATGGCGTAGGCGTCGATCGTGCGCGTCGGAATGCCCGCGTTGACGAGCAGGTTCAGCGCCTGCTTGCTGCTCTTGGCGCGATTGCCCTTGTCGTCCACGACGACCGCGACATTCACGCCGCGGCGCTTCGCGGCGAGCAGCGCGCGCGTGACGGGCGGCGACGTGAACGAGTAGGCGGCCACGCGAATCGAGGTGCGCGCGGCGCCGATCGCCTTCAGTACGAGCGCCTCGGCGCCGCCATCGGGCGAGAACGCCGATTCGACGGCCTGCGTGGCGGGTGCTTCATGGGCCGGCGTCGGCAGCAGTTGCGCGATGAAGTCGATTGCCTGCTGCAGCAGCGATTCATTGTGCGTCTTGCCGAAGGCGGCGAAGGGTGTGGCGAGCAGGGAAGCGGCGAGGCAGGTGGCGGCGAGGCGTTTGCGCGACAACATCTTGGACAGCGAATGATTTTGAGACGGCGGGCCGTGAGTGTAACGCAGCACGGTGGCGCGGTCACGCCCGGATGCGAATGGAAGCGATGGCGTAACAGCCTGCAGCGGGGATGGGGCGGTGCTCATCATGCCGCGGGGTTTTCCGCAGCGACCGGATGGGCGCGCCGGTTGACGAAGGTCGATTGTTCAGCGCGTGCGTGCGCAGGTGGAACGACAAGGCCGCGCATGAACAAATGCGCTTACGCGCTGGTGCAGGTTCAATGCGCTGTGCGATCGATGAGATGAGGGCCGCGGGCCGGGCGCGGCAACGCGATTGTTCGGTAGGCTGAAACGCATGCAACTCGCACCCGCATGAGGCCGCGCTGCGATGCGCAGGGCACGCGCGCCGCGTCAGGCATCAGGCATCAGGCATCAGGCATCAGGCATCAGGCATCAGGGCTCCATCGGCCCGATTGCCTCGGGTGCGACCCATCCGGGGCCGGGCTCCGGCTGCACGTCGTGGGCATCGAGCGGCTCGCCGCATGCGGAGCACACCGCGACTGCATGCATCAGCTCACCACAGGTGTGATGGCGCAATTGCAGCGGCGGCCCCTGGCCGTCGTCCTTCCAGCGGTCGCCCCACGTCATCAGCGCGAGCAGGGCCGGATAAAGATCAAGGCCTTTTTCGGTCAACCGGTATTCGAACCGCGGAGGCCGTTCCTGATACGCGCGCTTGACCAGCACGCCTTCGTCGACGAGGCGCGCGAGCCGCTCGGCCAGCACGTGGCGCGTGAGGCCCAGTTGCGTCTGGAACGCATCGAAGCGGCGGCAGCCGAGAAAGGCATTGCGCAGGATCAGCATGGTCCAGCGATCGCCCAGCACGGCGAGCGTGCGCGCGACCGAACAGTTCAGCGTACCGATGTCATCCCATTTCATCGTCGAGTCTCGCGCGGCGGTTCATCAAAGAAGCGGGTTCGATTATAGAACTGACCTTCGGCTGCAACGGGCGTCGGCTGCGTTGACAAGCTCGGGGCGGTTGTCAATAATAAGTTCTAATTTGGAACTTACATGCGCGGCGACGCGCCATCAACCCCGGAGACAACCCGATGAATCCGCTTTCCCTGTCCGGTCTCGATCTGCTGCGTGCGGCCGCGGCCGGAGACGTGCCGCTCGCGTCGATTTCCGAAACGATCCCGATGCGTCCGCTGGGCGTCGAGCTCGGCTATGTGAAGTTTTCCGCGCGGGCGGACGGCCGGCACCTGAATCCGCTCGGTGGCGTGCATGGCGGATTCGCCGCGACGGTGCTCGACTCGGTCACGGGCTGCGCGGTGCATTCGATGCTCGACGCGGGCGTCGGCTACGGCACGGTCGACCTGCATGTGAAGATGCTGCGTCCCGTGCCGCGCGACGTCGACCTGATCGCCGAAGGGCGCGTGATTCACCTGTCGCGTTCGCTCGGCGTCGCGGAAGGCACGCTGAAGACGCCCGACGACAAGATCGTCGCGCACGCATCGGCGACCTGCTTCATTCAGCGGCCGCAGTGACGCAGCGGCGGCGGCGTGCCACCTCGGCCGTCCGACGTCACCCGAACGACGCACAGGCGGAGGCGCCCGCCATCCGCATGAGCGAGGGCCGTGCACACGCCGAAGGCCGCCCGTAAGGGTGCGACTCGGCCATCTGAAGCGTTCTGTTCAATGTGATAGCGTTTCTGCTTTCCACTGACGTGACAGGAACAGCATGGAATACCGCACACTCGGCGATTCGGGCATCGAGGTCAGCCTGATCGGTCTCGGCACGATGACGTGGGGCGAGCAGAATTCGGAGCGCGACGCCCACGAGCAGATCGATTACGCGCTCGGGCAGGGCGTCACGCTGATCGACGCTGCGGAGATGTACCCGGTGCCGCCGAAGCCTGACACCCAGGGCCGCACGGAGCAGTACATCGGCACCTGGCTCGCGCAGCATCGCGCGCAACGCGACCGGATTGTGCTCGCGACGAAGATCGCGGGCCCGGCGCGGCAGCCGCACAATCCGCGCCACATTCGCGGCGAAGGCAACCAGTTCGATCGCAAGAACCTGACCGAGGCGCTCGACGGCAGCCTGAAGCGCCTGCAGACCGACTATGTCGACCTGTACCAGTTGCACTGGCCCGATCGCAGCACGACGACATTCGGCCGCCCTGCGTATCCGTGGGTCGACGATGCGTATACGGTGCCGATCGAGGAAACGCTGGGCGTGCTCGCGGAATTCGTGAAGGCCGGCAAGGTCCGCGCGATCGGCGTGTCGAACGAAACGCCGTGGGGTGTCGCGCAATTCCTGCGCGCGGCCGAGAAGCTCGGGCTGCCGCGCATCGCGAGCATCCAGAACCCGTACAGCCTGCTGAACCGCACGTTCGAGAACGGCCTGTCCGAGTTCACGCATCGCGATGGCGTCGGCCTGCTCGCCTATTCGCCGCTCGCATTCGGCTGGCTGTCCGGCAAGTACGAGAACGGCGCGCGTCCGGCCGGCGCGCGTATCACGCTGTTCGAGCGCTTCCAGCGCTACAGCAAGCCTCACGCCGTCGAAGCGACGTCGCGCTATGTCGCGCTCGCGAAGCGGCACGGGCTGTCGCCCGCCCAGCTGGCGCTCGCGTTCGTCAACAGCCGGCCGTTCGTCCGCAGCAACCTGGTCGGCGCGACGTCGCTCGACCAGCTGAAGGAGAACATCGGCAGCATTGACGTGAAGCTGTCCGACGAGATCGTGGTCGAGATCGACGCGCTGCACGAACTGCAGCCGAACCCGGCGCCCTAAACGGCGAGCGGCCCGCGCGGCAGGTTTGCCGCGACGGGCAGCGTCCGACGCGCATCGGTGCGCGGTCGTTTCCTTTGCGCGCGGTTAGCGCATCCCGAGCCGCGTGCGCGCGACCAACAGTGCGACGAGACTCAACACCGCGCAGCCCATCAGATACAGTGCGGGCGACAGCCGGTTGCCGGTCGCGCTGATCAGCCACGTGATCACGAACGGCGCGAAGCCGCCGAACAGCGTGACGCCCGTGTTGTAGCTGACCGCGAGACCGGTCGCGCGGGTCTGCGCCGGGAACAGCTCGGCCATCAGTGCCGGCAGCGCGCCGCAGTACGTCGCCTTCAGCAGGCCGATCCAGATCAGCGCGGCGAGCATCGTCGAAAACGACGCATGATGCGTGAGCCACACGAACGTCGGCCAGACGGTCGCGAGCATCAACACGGCGGCCGCAGCCATCACGCGGATCCGCCCGGTGCGATCGGACAGATGGCCGACGAGCGGCGTGACGAGCGTCAGCACGAAGCCGGTCGCGAGCGTCGCCGCGAAGCCCGTCGATGCCGGCAGCCCGAGCTGCTTGATCGCATAAGTCGGCATGTACAGCACCATGTAGTTGATCGCGGTCGAGATCACGAGCACGCCGATCGACAGCAGCACGCGCATCTTCTGGTCCGCGAACAGCTCGCGCACGGGCGCCTCCGAGCGCGCCTGCGTCCGGAACTCGACCCCTTCGTCGACGTAGCGGCGGATATAGAGGCCGATCGGACCGATCGCGAGCCCGAACAGAAACGGTACGCGCCAGCCCCAGCTTTCGAGTTGCGCGGTGCTCAGCGTCGACGTCAGCAGCGCGCCGAAGCCCGACGCGAGCAGCGTCGCGAGCCCCTGGCTCGCGAATTGCCAGCTCGACATGAAGCCGCGCCGCTGCGGCGCATGTTCGACGAGGAACGCGGTCGAGCTCGCGAATTCGCCGCCGGCCGAAAAGCCCTGCATCAGCCGCGACAGCATGATCCCGAGCGGTGCGAGGACGCCGATCGACGCATAGGTCGGCATCAGCGCGATCAGCAGCGTGCCGACCATCATCATCGCGATCGACAGCAGCAGCGACGCCTTGCGGCCCGCGCGATCGGCGTAGGCGCCGAGCACGAAGCCGCCGATCGGCCGGATCAGGTAGGACAGCCCGAACGTGCCGAGCGTGAGCAGCAGCGACGTCGCCTCGCTGGTCGCGGGGAAGAACAGCTTGGCGATCGTCACCGCGAAAAAGCCGTAGACGATCAGGTCGAACCATTCGAGCGCATTGCCGATCGAGGCGGCGAAGATGATGCGCCGGATCTTCGCGGCGCTGGGGAGCGCGGCGTCCTGCGAGGTCAGGGTGGTCGTATTCATCGTGTGGGCAGGTCCCGAGAAAGGGGCGAATCGCGTTACAGGGCGGCGCCGGCCGCGGCGGGCGCCGCGCGGCGAACGGGCGGCGCGGCGTCGCCGAGATCCCAGAAGAGGCCGGCCATCATCTGCAGCCCCTCGCGCACGACGCTTGCGAGCAGATGCTCGTCGGGCGCGTGTTGCGAGCAGGCCGGATACGAGTGCGGCACCCACAGCGTCGGCAGTCCGAGCGTATCGGCGAACACTTCGTTCGGCAGCGTGCCGCCGAGGTTCGGCAGGATCGCGGGCTTCTTGCCGGTCGTGCGCGCGAGCGACGCGACGGCCCAGCGGACCCACGGATCGTCCGGCGGCAGGCGCGTCGCCGGCGCGCCGCGTTCGACGTCGATCTCGACGTCGGCGAAGCCGTGCGCATCGAGATGCGCGCGCAGGTGCGCATGCAGCGCTTGCCAGTCGGTGCCGACCACGAAACGCAGTTGGCAGTGCGCATACGCGACGGGCGGAATCGCGTTGACCGGATGGTCGGGATTGCCGGCCTTGAACGCGAGGATCTCGAACGCGTTCCAGCCGAACACGCGCTCGGCGGCGGACAGGCCAGGCTCGCCCCAGTCGGCGTCGAGCGCCGGATCGCCGGGGCCGCCGCCGACGGACAGGTCGGCGAGTGCGGTGCGCACGGCGGCCGGGATCGGCGGCGGGCGCAGCCCCGCCACCTGGATCGTGCCGCGCGCGTCGACGAGGCTCGCGAGCGCGTTCGCGAGCACGGTCGCCGGGTTGCGCAGCAGGCCGCCCCAGTTGCCGGAGTGATGGCCGCCGTCGCGGGCGTGCAGGCTCAGCTTGAAGTTGACCGCGCCACGCGAGCCGAGGAACACGGTCGGGCGTTCGGCGGTGACGCGCGGCCCGTCGGACGCGATCAGCACGTCCGCCGCGAGCGCGTCGCGCTCCTGGCGGCACAGCGCGTCGAGGCCCGGTGAACCCGCTTCCTCGCCCATCTCGATCAGCAGTTTCGCGTTGAAGCCGAGCTGGCCGCCGCGCGCGTCGAGCACGCTCGCCAGCGCGGCCAGGTTGATCGTGTGCTGGCCCTTGTTGTCGGCGCTGCCGCGGCCGTACCAGCGATCGCCGTCGACGGTCAGCGTCCACGGCGACAGCGGCGCGCGCCATTGCGCGTCGTAGCCGCGCACGACGTCGCCGTGGCCATAGATCAGGACGGTCGGCAGCGCGTCGTCCTCGTGGCGCGACGCCAGCAGAAACGGGCCGCCGCCGACGACGGGGTTCTCGACGATGCGCGACGTGAAGCCGAGGCGCGCGGCTTCCGGCGCGATCTCGTCGGTCAGGTACGCGCGCAATGCGGCGCCCGCGCCGCTGTCCTGGCTTTCGGTGCGCAGGCCGACGCGGCGGCTCAGGGTTGTGAAGAAGGCGCCCGATTCGAACTGGTTCAGCGCGTGCTGGATGGCGGCGGTACGGCTCAAGACGTGTCTCCTTAGTCGGTTTTCCTGCGGGCGCGGCGCGCATGGCGGGGAGTGCGATCGATTCTAGAAAGCCGCTTTTTTTGTCACAATGATCGAATTTCGAACATCTCGTTGCCGAAAAGGCAAAGCAAAGCGGCCCGGACCGAGGGCCCGGAGACAGAACGATGGCGGCTTTCCTGCATGGTCTTGCGCTGCGGTACTTCGTCGAAGTGGCGCGCACCGGGTCGATCAGCGACGCATCGGTACGGCTGCACGTGGCCGTCTCGGCGATCAGCCGGCAGATCGCGAAGCTCGAGAGCGAGCTCGGCGCGCCGCTGTTCGAGCGGCGGCCGCGTGGGATGACGCTGTCGGAGGCCGGCCAACGGCTGCTGGGCTTCGCGCAGCGCAGCCTGCTGGAGGCCGAGCACGTGATGAAGGAAATCGGCGGCCTGGAAGCGCTGCACGGCAGCCTGCTGAAGATCGTCTGCTCGGAAGGGTTCGCGATCGATTTCCTGCCGAGCGCGCTCGCGGGCTTCAAGGCGCGCCACCCGGGCGTCGAGTTCTCGGTGTGGGTCGTATCGCCGGCGGAGGCGACGCGGCGCGTGCGCGACGGCGACGCCGACATCGGGCTGACGTTCAGCCTGGCGCCGGAGCAGGGCGTGCGCGTGGAACATACGGAGCGTGCGCCCGTCTTCGCGCTCGTGCGGCGCGACCATCCGCTCGCGGCGCGCGACTCCGTGTCGCTCGCCGACGTCGCGCGGCACCCGCATGTGCTGCCGGAGGCCGGCACGACGGTGCGCCAGCTGATCGACATCGCGTGCGTGCTCGACGGGCTCATGCTCGAGCCGGAACTGACCAGCAACAACACCGCCGTGATGTACCGCTATGCGCAGCGCACCGGCGCGGTGATGTTCACGGGGCTGCTGTCGGTACGCGACCGCTTCGACTCGGACGGCTTCGTCGTCGTGCCCGTCACGAACCCGCAGTTGCGCGAGCGCAGCATCCAGGTGCAGACCATGGCGGGGCGCGACCTGCCCGCGTCGGTGCGCGCGTTTCGCGACCATCTGGTCGACGTGATGAGCGCCGCGTCGCCACCGCCCGTTGCCGCGCGCGGCCCGAGACGCCCGGGCGTGAGATAATCGCGAATCCGCCTTCCGTGCCCGTGCGGCTCACCGAGCCGCATCGCCCCTGTTCGACGCCAAATTGAAGAACCTGATTGTCACCCTCGATCGCGCCGGCGAGTTCGACGAGATCATCGACGTGCGTACGCCGCTCGAGTTCGCCGAGGACCATATTCCCGGCGCGCTGAACGCGCCCGTGCTCAGCAACGAGGAGCGCGTGATCGTCGGCACGATGTACCGTCAGGTGTCGCCGTACGAAGCGACGCGCGTCGGCGCGGCGATGGTCGCGCGCAACATCGCGCGCCATCTGGACACCACGTTCGCCGACCGTCCGCGCAACTGGCGGCCGCTTATCTACTGCTGGCGCGGCGGCAAGCGCTCGGGCTCGATGACGACCTGGTTCAACCTGATCGGCTGGCAGGCGCGGCAGCTCGACGGCGGCTACAAGGCATATCGCCGCTCGGTGTGCGCGACGCTCGATACGCTGCCCACGCGGTTCCGCTACATCGCGCTCGTCGGCCATACGGGCTGCGGCAAGACGCGGCTCTTGAACGCGCTGCGCGACGAAGGGGCGCAGACGCTCGATCTCGAGGCGCTCGCCTGCCACCGCGGCTCGCTGCTCGGCGCATTGCCGGGTGTGCCGCAGCCCGCGCAGAAGTCGTTCGATTCGGGCCTCGTCGGCACGCTGGAGCGTTTCGACCCCGCATGGCCCGTCTTCGTCGAATCGGAAAGCCGCAAGATCGGGCTCGTACAGTTGCCGCTCGCGCTGATGGACGCGTTTCGCGCGGGGCCGTGGGTGCAGGTCGAGGCCGAGCATGACGAACGCATCGCGTTCCTGCTCGAGGACTATGCGCACCTGTTCGACGAACCGGCCGCGTTCAAGGCGCAATTGCATCGACTGATCGGCCTGCACAGCCGGGAAGAGGTCGCGCGCTGGAACGCCCTGATCGATGCGAACGCGCGCGCCGAACTGTTCCGCACGCTGATCGACAAGCATTACGATCCTGCGTATGCACGCACCTATCGTTCGTCGTACGACAAATCGAACCGCGTGCTGACGTTCACTTTCCGGCCGAATGCGGCCGACGTGCGCCAGCAGGCGCGCGCGCTGCTCGACGCGCTCGCGCGCTCCGGCCTCGCGGCGTCGCCCGTCGCCGGCGCGGCAGCAGGATCCCCCATCGACACAAACCAATCGACCACCACACGATGACGACCACACGCACCCAACCCAATCCGGCGCTCGGCTGGATGACCTTCCTGCTGATCGCAGTCGCGGGACTGTTCTACGTGAAATGGTTCCCGTACTACAACAAGGCATTCGTCGCCGCCGAGCATCATTCGATCGGCCAGTCGATCCTGATGGGCACGTCGGCGAGCGCGCCCGAGCCGTCGCTGAAGGCGGCGCTCGACTACGCATGGGCATACGGCAAGGCGATCTGGCAGGCGATGGTGCTCGGCCTGTTGCTCGGTTCGGCCGTGCAGGCGCTGCTGCCCGCGCACTGGGTCGCACGCGTGCTCGGCCGCACGGGCTTCGGCAGTGTCGCCGCGGGCGGCCTGCTGTCGCTGCCCGGCATGATGTGCACGTGCTGCGCGGCGCCGGTCGTCGCCGGACTGCGCGCGCGGCACGCGTCGCCGGGCGGCGCGGTCGCGTTCTGGCTCGGCAACACGGTGCTGAATCCGGCCGCGCTGGTGTTCATGGGTTTCGTGCTCGGCTGGCACTGGAGCGCGCTGCGGCTCGTGCTCGGCATTGCGATGGTGTTCGGGATCGGCTATCTGCTGAACCGCATCGCGCGTCCCGAGGACCGCGGCATCGACGACGCGCACCTCGCCGCGCTGGCGGCCGGACAGGCCGCGGCCGGCAATCCGTTCGTCCGCTGGATCAAGCTGCTCGCGCGCATGGCCGTGCGGCTCGTGCCTGAATACATCGTGCTCGTGCTGCTGCTCGGCGCGGCGCGCGCCTGGCTGTTCCCGCATATCGGCCCGGATATCGGCAACCATCTGGGCTGGATCATCGCGTTCGCGGTTGCGGGCACGTTGTTCGTGATCCCGACGGCCGGCGAGGTGCCGATCATCCAGGCGATGCTGTCGCTCGGCATGGGTGTCGGCCCGGCCGCCGCGCTGCTGATGACGCTGCCGCCGATCAGCGTGCCGTCGCTCGCGATGCTCGCGCGTTCGTTCAAACCGTACATGCTGGCGATCGTCGCGGCCCTCGTCGTCGTGTTCGGGATCGCGAGCGGGCTGCTCGCGATCGCGTTCGGGTTCTGACGGCGACGCACGGGACGGCCAGCCGGCGCGACCTGCCCGGCAGCCGGCAACCGGGCCTGCGGGATGGCCGCTGCGCCGCGCGCTGACCGGTCCCGTCGCTTGATCGTCGTATTCATCCGGCGCTGCCGCTTCACGCGGGCGGCGCCCTTTACAAGAAGCAAACAGGAAAACGCATGACCCAACCGAAGATTCATCCTCGACTCGAAAAGGCGCTGACGCGCGGCGATCTCGCGATCCGCCAGGCCAATTCCGCGCGGGCGACTGCCGTGCTGAACGCGCTCGGCACGATGATCATCGAGGCCTCCGCCACGATCGGCGTCGAGGCCAGCATCGAGATTCCGCAGGGCGACCGCATTTACGATCCGGTAAACGGCCTGTGGCCGCAGAAGATGCTGGTGTCGTTCGACGGCCCGGTGGACGAAGCCGACGCGGAAGAGCTGCGTGCGGTCTATCTGATCGCCGACGATCCGGGTACGCAATTCCGCGTCGAATGGCATCGTGCGGACGGCAAGCTCGGTCGCCAGGAAGGCGGCCCGCTGGCGACCGTCGCTTTCCTGACCGACGTCGAGATCCCGTGGAGCGATGACGACGAGTAACGTCGTCCGAATGGCGTCTCGACGTCGTCGCAGCGGGCCGGCGGCCGGCGCGCCGGCCGTCAGCGCATCATCCGCCGCCGGAACAGCCACGCGCAGACCACGAATCCGCCGATCGCATAGCCGGCGAGCACCGCGAGATGCAGGCCGACGTCCGTCGCCGGCCGGCCGAGCATTGCGGGCCGGATCAGTTCGACCGCGTTCGCGAGCGGCAGCATGTGCGCCGCGCGCTGCGCGATCGGCGGTAGCTGCGTGATCGGAAAGAACACACCCGACAGCAGCAGCATCGGTGTCAGCACGAGCGTCTGATAGAACATGAAGAAGTCGTAGGACGGCGCGAGCGCCGTGACGATCATCGCGGTGCTCGCGAACGCGAGGCCGGCGAGCGCGATCACGGGCAGCGCCGCGAGCATCGACGGAAAATGCGCATAGCCGAGCAGGCCCGCGACGAGCATGATCGCGACGCCCGACAACAGCGCCTTGCTCGCACCCCAGACAATCTCGCCCAGCACGATGTCGCCCAGCGACAGCGGCGTGTGCATGATCGCTTCCCAGGTGCGCTGCACGTGCATCCGCGAGAAGCCTGAATACATCGACTCGAAGCTCGCGGACATCATCACGCTCGAACCGACCGTGCCGGCGGCGAGGAACGCGATATACGACACGCCGTCGACGTGACCGAGCATCAGGCCGAGCCCGAACCCCAGCCCGAACAGGTAGATCATCGGATCGGCGAGATTGCCGAACAGCGATGCGAGCGCGAGCTTGCGCCACACGAGGTAGTTGCGCCGCCACACGGCGATCCAGTTGGTCGCGTTCGCGGGCAGTGCGATCGCGAAGCGTGACTCGCGGGGCGGCGCGGACGGTGCCGCGGCGGAATAGTTGCGTGCGTCCATGATCGATCAGTCCTGCATTTCGCGGCCCGTGAGCCGCAGGAATACGTCTTCCAGATTGGCTGGACGATGCAGATAGCGCAACCCCACGCGCCCCTTGAGTCGCGCACTGAGCGGCTCGGGATCGGTCACGTAGCAGAACAGCGTTTCGCCGCTGATCTCGGTGTGCTTCGCGAACGGCGCCAACTCGTCGCGCAACGCGACCGGCTCAGGCCCGTAGATCTCGATCACGTCGCAGCCGATTTCGGACTCGATCAGCGCATGCGGCGCGCCTTCGGTGATCTTGCGACCTTCCTCGATCACGCACAGCCGGTCGCACAGGCGTTCGGCTTCTTCCATGAAATGCGTGGTGATCAGGATCGTCTTGCCGCGCGCGAGCAGCGAGCGCAACCGCTCCCACATCAGGTGCCGCGCCTGCGGATCGAGGCCCGTGGTCGGCTCGTCGAGCACCAGCACGTCGGGATCGTTGACGAGCGCACGGGCGAGCGTCAGACGCCGCTTCATCCCGCCCGACAGCTCGCCCACCTTTGCATCGGCCTTGTTTTCCAGCTTCGCGAATTCGAGCAGCGGCTGCACGAGCGCGCGTGCGGCTTGCGCCGACATCCCGAAATAGCGGCTGAACACGAGCAGGTTTTCGCGGACCGTGAAGTCCGGATCGAGGTTGTCGAACTGCGGGACGACACCGACGCGCCGGCGGGCATGCCGCGCGCGTGTCGGAACCGGTTCGCCGCACAGTGAAATGGCGCCGGCATCGGGATACACGAGGCCGAGCAGCATCTTCAGCGTCGTGGTCTTGCCGGCGCCGTTCGGCCCGAGCAGGCCGTAGCATTCGCCGGCCTGCACGTGAAAGGAGAGATCGTTGACGACGAGCTTGTCGCCATAACGCTTTTCAACGTTCCGGAAATCGATCGGTGCAACGGACATGGGCAGGTTGTCGTTGTAAGCGGGCGCGGACGCGTTTCGCGGCCGGCCGGCTGGCTGGGCTTGCGGGCCGGCGAACGGATCGGGCGAATGCGTGTCACATGGGCATGACCGGGGCGAACGCACGTCGAGGGCACGAACGGGCCATTCTAGTGCATCGGCTGCGTCTCTTCAGCGCATGCCGGCGCGGCACGGTGCATCGGCGCGCGGATCGTGCACCGCATCATCGTCGACGCGCCCCGCGTGGCGAATCAGCGTTTTCCATCCCTTGCGTCCTGAATTGCGGCGCACCATGATGAGTGCATAGCGCACGTAGTCGCGATAGGGAGGTTTCATGGCTAGCTACAACAAGATTCTGCTGTGCTACGACGGCACGCTCGAAGGGCGCAAGGCATTGCGATGCGGGGCCAATCTCGCGCTGGACCTGAAGGCGGAAACGCATTTGCTGTCGGTCGTCGACATGCGCTCGAGCATCGCGCAAAGCGCAGGCTTGCTGACCGACGTCGCGTGCGGCCGCTTC
Organism: Burkholderia sp. SIMBA_062; assembly: GCF_046534765.1. NCBI lineage: Bacteria > Pseudomonadati > Pseudomonadota > Betaproteobacteria > Burkholderiales > Burkholderiaceae > Burkholderia > Burkholderia sp. SIMBA_062. The sequence continues at coordinate 214,351 of NZ_JAWRYD010000004.1, read as the reverse complement.
GAGGAAACCGCGCGCGAAATCCTGCAGGAAGGCGTGAACTGGCTGCGCGAGCGTGGCGTTCAGGCGGAAGGCCATTTCGCGTTCGGCTATCCGATCGACGAAATCGCGAATCTTGCGACGGAGTTGAAGGCCGACCTCGTCGTCGTCGGCCATCGGTGCCGCAGCGGGTTGTCGAGATGGTGGATGGGGTCGGGCAACACGCAACTGCTCGATCGCGTGAACTGCAGCATTCTGGTCGCGTGTTCGTCGGCCGAAGAGCAAAAGGCCGAAATCGCGCGCGAACGCGAAGCGGCCATCGCGAACGGCAAGTAACGCAGTAATCGCGTGAACGGCCGGATTGCCTGCGATTCAGGCGCGGTCGCGCGCAGTGCCGCATCAGCGGCATCGACCGCGACCGTCACTGCGATTGCGATTGCTCAGGCGTGCAGGTCGATCGCGGACAGCTTCCACGAGAACAGGCCGAAGCGGCGGAAGACCGCCGCATAGTGCGTGCCGTCGGCGCTGCGCTGGTACGTCACAACGAATTCATCGATATTCCGGTAGCCGGCGCTCGTTTGCCGCGGATGACCGGCCTCGCTCGGGCTCGCTGGCGCGGGTGCCGGCGCAGACGCAGCCGAGGCGGTGGTATTGCTGCCCGGCAGGGGTGCGCTAGCCGGATTGGCCGGTGGCGCGGCCGGTGCGTTGCCGGGCGCACCGCCTGACGGCGGCCCCGACCATTCGGGAGGCCGCTCGCCCGGATTACCGCGCGGCGGGATGCCGCTCATCAACGCCGCCACACCTTCCGGTGTCGCATAGGCATCGACCAGCGGGCCGATCAACGCAGATCCGATCAGCGCGCCAATCACCGCGAACGGATTGTCCTTCTTCACCGCGTCGATCCGACGCATCAACTCTTCCGTGACCTGCTGCTTCAGGCTGATGCGCAGCGACGGAAAGTCGACATATTCGCTGACCGCTTGCGCATCGCGCGCGTCGATCGCCGATTTCAGGCGACCTAGCGCGACGTACGGCGACGCGTATGCATAGCCGACCGCCACCAGGACGGCGACGGCCAGCACGACAATCAGCAGGGGCTTGAGCCGCCACGCGCGGCCCGAAGTTCCAGTCACGATGCCTCCGGTGGGAACAGGTTCCGCAATCAGAGACCGCCGTGCGTGGACGATCGTTCCTCGGCGATGCAGCGATCGATCATCCGGCACACGGCATCGATCGTCCCGACCATGATCAGCCGCGACCGACCGTGATAGACGCGCACGGGCGCACGGCGCGCCGGTTCCGCGTGATTCAGGCCGGCATTCAGCGAGACCCGCGCGAATGCGGGAAGCGCCGACGGCAGCAGCGACGCCTGCCGTTCGACTGCGACTTCTTGGCTCACCACGGGCGCCGCGGCGGACAGCGGCGCACAGGGCGTGCGGCCGCGCAGGTGACGCAGGCGACCGAATTGACGGAAAGGCAGCAAACGGGAAAGGCGTTCCATGGTGTTCTCCTCAGCGAGACCGATTGTCAGAGTTCGCCCGAGCGGATCAGCCCGACGGCGATGCCTTCCAGCGCGAATTCCGCGCTGCCGGCCTTGACGAAGATGTTTTCGTAATCCGGGTTCTCCGCGATCAGCTCGAGGCCGCCGGGCCGGCGCATCAGGCGCTTGACCGTGACGTCGTCGCCCAGACGCGCGACGATGATCTGGCCGTCCTTCGCTTCCGTGCGCTTCTGCACGGCGAGGAGGTCGCCGTCGAGAATGCCGGCGTCGCGCATCGACAGGCCGCGCACCTTCAGCAGGTAGTCGGGCTTGCTCGTGAACAGCGCGGGATCGCATGCGTAATGCTGCGAGATGTGCTCCTGCGCGAGGATCGGGCTACCGGCCGCCACGCGGCCGACGAGCGGCAGCGACAGTTGCATCAGGCCGGCATGCGGCAGCGTGAACTGGTGCGGGGCATCCTCGATGCCGAGCAGGCGGATGCCGCGCGACGCGCCGGCGGCGAGCTCGATCACGCCCTTGCGCGCCAGCGCCCGGAGGTGTTCCTCGGCCGCGTTCGGCGAGCTGAAACCCAGCTCGGCCGCGATCTCGGCGCGCGTGGGCGGGAAACCGGAGCGCTCGATCGCCCGGCGGATCAAGTCGAACACTTGCTGCTGACGTGCGGTGAGTTTGGTCATGGCTTAACTGTATGGATAGACAGTGAGCTGTATTTTTATACAGTACTTCGCGAATTTCAAGTGTTACTTGAGGTTCGACGCGATCGCGCCGGTTCCGCCGCGATTTCGCGACGTCCTGACGCCGGTTTGTCTGCCTCAACCGTCCGCCCAGTCTGCGTTAGCACTTTTGAGTATTAAAAAATGAATAACGATTATTTTTAATCATGTAACCCGTTCGCTAGACTGGCCCGACATCGCAACACCGACAACACTGGAGAACCAAGGATGGCGAAGCGCAATACGGGGCTGGTAGGCGGAGCGGGCCGCCTGATCGCAACACTCGCGCTGGGCGCGGCGGCGGCGCTGGGCGTCGTGACGCATGCCCAGGCCGATACGACGTTCCTGAACGTGTCGTACGACCCGACGCGCGAGCTGTATCAGGATTTCAACCAGGCGTTCGGCAAGGAGTGGAAGGCGAAGACGGGCGAGACGGTCAACTTCAAGCAGTCGCACGGCGGCTCGGGCGCGCAGGCGCGCTCGGTGCTCGACGGCCTGCAGGCCGACGTCGTCACGCTGGCGCTCGCCTACGACATCGACGCGCTCGCCAACAAGGGGCTGGTGAACAAGGACTGGCAGAAGCGCCTGCCGGACAACGCATCGCCGTACACGTCGACGATCGTGTTCCTCGTGCGCAAGGGCAACCCGAAAGGGATCAAGGACTGGGACGACCTGACCAAGCCGGGCATCTCGATCGTCACGCCGAACCCGAAGACTTCGGGCGGCGCGCGCTGGAACTACCTGGCCGCATGGGCGTATGCCGTGCACAAGCCGGGCGGTAACGAGCAGGGCGCGAAGGAATTCGTGACGAAGCTCTACAAGAATGCAGGCGTGCTCGATTCGGGCGCGCGTGGCGCGACGACGAGCTTCGTGCAGCGCGGGATCGGCGACGTGCTGATCGCGTGGGAGAACGAGGCGTTCCTGTCGATCAAGGAATTCGGCACCGACAAGTTCGAGATCGTCGTGCCGTCGGTGAGCATCCTGGCCGAGCCGCCCGTCGCGGTGGTCGACAAGGTGGTGGACAAGAAGGGCACGCGCAAGCTGGCGGACGCCTACCTGAATTTCCTGTACAGCCCGCAGGGCCAGGAGATCGCTGCGCGCAACTACTACCGTCCGCGTTCGAAGAACGTGCCGGCGGAGCTGACCAAGCAGTTCCCGAAGCTGAAGTTGTATACGGTCGACGACACGTTCGGCGGCTGGACGAATGCGCAGAAGACGCATTTCGCGGACGGCGGCGTGTTCGACTCGATCTACAAGCCGCAGTAACGCGAACAGTAACGCCACGCAGCAAACCCATAACGACAGCGGCGCGCCACGACAGCGCGCCGCATCCCCGACGGCCGCCGGCGCGATTCCCCGCGCCGGCGTTTGCGTCGGACCCATGAGCAGCATCGACCCAGCAAGAGCATCCGATGACGACGTACACCTTTCGCAAGCCGAGCGCGCTGCCCGGTTTCGGCGTGACGCTCGGCATCACGGTGGCCTATTTGAGCCTCGTGGTGCTGATCCCGCTCGCCGCCACGTTCCTGAAGACCGCGACGCTGTCGTGGGACCAGTTCGTCACCGCCGTCACGTCGCCGCGCGTGCTCGCGTCGTATCGGCTGACGTTTTCCGCCGCCTTGGGCGGCGCATTGATCAACGCCGTGTTCGGCTTTCTCGTCGCGTGGGTGCTGGTGCGCTACCGGTTCCCGCTCAAGCGCCTCGTCGACGCGATCGTCGACCTGCCGTTCGCGTTGCCGACCTCGGTCGCGGGCATTTCGCTTGCAGCCGTCTATGCGACCAACGGCTGGGTCGGCCAGTATCTCGCGCCGTTCGGCATCAAGATCGCGTTCACGCCCATCGGCGTGCTGGTGGCGCTGACCTTCATCGGGCTGCCGTTCGTCGTGCGCACCGTGCAGCCCGTGCTCGAGGATTTCGAGCGCGAGCAGGAGGAGGCCGCCGCGTGTCTCGGTGCATCGCGCTGGCTGACGTTCCGCCGCGTCGTGCTGCCGGCCGTGCTGCCGGCGCTGCTCACCGGCTTCGCGCTGTCGTTCGCGCGCGCGCTCGGCGAATACGGATCGGTGATCTTCATCGCCGGCAACGTGCCGATGAAATCGGAGATCACGTCGCTCTTGATCATCACGAAGCTCGAGCAGTACGACTACGCGGGCGCGACCGCGCTGGCGGTCGTGATGCTGGTCGTGTCGTTCCTGATGCTGCTGCTGATCAACACGCTGCAGTGGTATCTGCTGCGTCGTACGAGCAAGGGGGCGAGCGGCCCTGCGCCGTCGAGCGCAACCATTGCCGCGACCGCCGCAGGAGGCCAGCAATGAGCCAGGAGTCCAGTGCCGTGCTGAACAACCCGTCCGCCGCGCGTGCGCGTGCCGCGAAACAGCCCGACCCCGTCAGCGAGTCGCGCGTCGTGCGCTGGCTGCTCACGGGCATCGCGCTGGCGTTCCTCGCGTTCTTCCTCGTCGTGCCGCTCGCCGCGGTGTTCTTCGAGGCGCTGCGCAAGGGCGTCGGCTTCTATCTCGAATCGCTCGCCGATCCGGACGCATGGTCGGCGATCAAGCTGACGCTGACCGTCGCCGTGATCGCGGTGCCGCTGAACCTCGTGTTCGGCGTGTGCGCGTCGTGGGCGATCGCGAAGTTCGAATTCCGCGGCAAGGCGTTGCTGACCACGCTGATCGACCTGCCGTTCTCCGTGTCGCCGGTGATCTCGGGCCTCGTCTATGTGCTGCTGTTCGGCGCGCAGGGCTGGCTCGGGCCGTGGCTGCAGAACCACGACGTGCAGATCATCTTCGCGGTGCCGGGCATCGTGCTCGCGACGATCTTCGTCACGTTCCCGTTCGTCGCGCGCGAGCTGATCCCGCTGATGCAGGCGCAGGGCACCGACGAAGAAGAAGCCGCGCGCGTGCTGGGCGCGTCGGGCTGGCAGATTTTCCGGCGCGTGACGCTGCCGAACGTGAAGTGGGGCCTGCTGTACGGCGTGATCCTGTGCAATGCGCGCGCGATGGGCGAGTTCGGTGCGGTGTCGGTCGTGTCCGGCCACATTCGCGGCGTGACCGACACGATGCCGCTGCACGTCGAGATCCTGTACAACGAATACAACTTCGCGGCGGCGTTCGCCGTGGCGTCGGTGCTGGCGCTGCTCGCGCTCGTCACGCTCGCGCTGAAGCTGCTCGCCGAGCGTCATCTCGCCGCCGAACTGGCCGGCGCACGCGATGACGTTCCCGCTCATGCCGGCCCCGTCGCCGCCATTTCGTCGAAATCGTAAAGAGGCAACCAGAATGGGTATCACCGTCCGTCACCTTCAGAAGCGCTTCGGCGATTTCACCGCCCTCGACAACGTGTCGCTCGACTTCCCCGCAGGCGAGCTCGTCGCGCTGCTCGGGCCGTCCGGCTGCGGCAAGACCACGCTGCTGCGCGTGATCGCGGGCCTCGAGCACGCGGACGCCGGCCAGGTCGTGCTGCAGGGGCTCGACGTTGCATCGGTCGGCGCGCGCGATCGTCAGGTCGGCTTCGTGTTCCAGCATTACGCGCTGTTTCGCCACATGACCGTATTCGAGAACGTCGCGTTCGGGCTGCGCGTGAAGCCGCGCCGCGAGCGGCCGTCGGAAGCCGTGATCCGCGACAAGGTGCACGAGCTGCTGAAGCTCGTGCAGCTCGACTGGCTCGCGCAGCGCTATCCGTCCGAGCTGTCGGGCGGCCAGCGCCAGCGGATCGCGCTCGCCCGCGCGCTCGCGGTCGAGCCGAAGGTGCTGCTGCTCGACGAGCCGTTCGGCGCGCTCGACGCGAAGGTGCGCAAGGAACTGCGCGGCTGGCTGCGGCGCCTGCACGACGACCTGCACATCTCGACGATCTTCGTCACGCACGACCAGGAAGAGGCGCTGGAAGTGGCCGACCGGATCGTCGTGCTGAACCGCGGGCACGTGGAGCAGGTCGGCAGCCCGCAGGACGTCTACGATCATCCGCAAAGCGCGTTCGTCTACGAGTTCCTCGGCGCGGCGAACCGCCTGCCGGGCACGGTCGCCGGCCGTGGCTTCGTCGCCGAGGGCGCGGCGGCGCCGATCACGGTCGATGCCGATTTCGCGGGCCCCGCGAACGCGTACGTGCGGCCGCACGACCTGCAGCTGTGGCCGGCCGGCGACGGTCATCGCGACGGTATCGCGGTGGACGTGCGCCGCGTGATCCCGCTCGGCGGCTCGGTGCGGGTCGAACTCGAGGCGCGCACGGGCGGCGCACTCGAAGCGGAACTCGATCGCGACGCGTGGCGTGCGCTCGCGCTGCAGGTCGGCGACGGCGCGACGGCCGTGCCGCGCGCGGTGCGCGTATTTCCCGCACACTGACGTCCGAACCCGGTAAAGAGAAGAGGGCGGATACCGCTCCGGAGCGACATTCGAACAACGACAGCCTAAGAGGCATACCCATGAATTTTCAGCAATTGCGTTTCGTGCGCGAAGCCGTGCGTCAGAACATGAACCTGACGGAAGTCGCGAACGTGCTGTACACGTCGCAGTCCGGCGTGTCGAAGCAGATCAAGGATCTCGAGGACGAACTGGGCGTCGACATCTTCATCCGGCGCGGCAAGCGGCTCACGGGGCTCACGGAGCCCGGCAAGGCCGTGCACCAGCTGATCGAGCGGATGCTGCTCGACGCCGAGAACCTGCGCCGCGTCGCGCGCCAGTTCGCGGATCAGGACAGCGGCCACCTCGTCGTCGCGACGACGCACACGCAGGCGCGCTACGCACTGCCGAAGGTGATCCGGCAGTTCACCGACGTGTTCCCGAAGGTGCATCTCGCGCTGCGCCAGGGCAGCCCGCAGCAGATCGCGCAGATGATCCTGAACGGCGAAGCCGATCTCGGCATCTCGACCGAGGCGCTCGACCGCTATCCGGACATCGTGACGTTCCCGTGCTATTCGTGGCACCACACGGTCGTCGTGCCGAAGGGGCATCCGCTCGTCGGCCGCGAGAACCTGACGCTCGACGAAATCGCCGAGTATCCGATCATCACGTATGACCAGGACTTCACGGGCCGCTCGCACATCGACCAGGCGTTCACGCAGGCCGGCGCGGTGCCCGACGTCGTGCTGACCGCGATCGACGCGGACGTGATCAAGACCTACGTCGAGCTCGGGATGGGGATCGGCGTCGTCGCGGCGATGGCCTTCGATCCGCAGCGCGACACCGGGCTCGTCGCGCTCGACACGCAGCACCTGTTCGAGGCGAGCACGACGCGGGTCGGGCTGCGCAAGGGCGCGTTCCTGCGCGCGTATGCGTACCGGCTGATCGAGATGTTCGCGCCGCACCTGAACGAAGCGGAAATCGCCGGGCGGCTGCGCGAAGCGGTCTGACGGCGGGGCGATGTTCCGGGGGGCGCGGCGAGCGCCCGCCGGACGGGCTGCATGAGGGCCGCACTTATGCGCCGATTACAAGAACAACAAGAGGGCACATTCGAATGCTCGCGTCGATCTTCTCGACCGGGCCAATTTGACAAAGATATGACTTGATGCGCCGGAACGCGGGTCGGCAAAGCGCGTCGGCGCTGCCTCGGACCTGCGACGGCGAGCGCATCGCACGCATCGCGGCGAATGGAAATCCACAGAGCGCGCCCGCGGAAAAAGCAGGGCGAATTCGACGCACAAGACGGATTCGACGAAGTCCGATCACCGAACCCGAACCGCGAACCCGATGTAACGCGCCGCAATCGGCGCGCGTCACCACGTGCTCCGAATAAACCCTTAATTATTGATCAGACGGGTTGCGCGTCGCCCCGAAACGGTACAGCATAGCCTCCACTCCGCCGGCTTCCCGCCGGCGGTGGCGCGTCGACGACAGCACGTGCCAGGCAGTCGGCCGTCTGCCCCGCTTCCATTCCTTGGTACCGACAAGCAGCATCGATGGCCAGTATCCGGGTAGTGTGGCGCAAACGTTTGCTCACATTAAAACAACAACCAGACAACAATCCGGCCCAGCGGGCCAGTTGCCAGGAGATGTGTATGAATGTCCTCTTTCGCCGTCGCTTCCTGACCGCCGCGCTTGCCGCCGTCGCGGTCGCCGCCGCCCCGGCCGTCCATGCGCAAGCGCCGGGCAAGCCGAAGGTCGCGCTCGTGATGAAGTCGCTCGCCAACGAGTTCTTCCTGACGATGGAAACCGGCGCGAAGGAATACCAGAAGCACAACGCCGGCCAGTTCGACCTGATCACGAACGGCATCAAGGACGAGACCGACACCGCGAACCAGATCCGCATCGTCGAGCAGATGATCGTGTCCAAGGTCGATGCGATCGTGCTCGCGCCGGCTGATTCGAAGGCGCTCGTGCCGGTCGTGAAGAAGGCGATCGACGCGGGCATCATCGTCGTGAACATCGACAACCGGCTCGATCCCGACGTGCTGAAGTCGAAGCACCTGAACGTGCCGTTCGTCGGCCCCGACAACCGCAAGGGCGCGCGCAAGATCGGCGATTACCTCGCGAAGCGGCTGAAGGCGGGCGACCAGGTCGGCATCATCGAAGGCGTGTCGACGACGACCAACGCGCAGCAGCGCACGGCCGGCTTCCAGGATGCGATGAAGGCGGGCGGGATGAAGGCCGTGTCGGTGCAGTCGGGCGAATGGGAGATCGACAAGGGCAATGCGGTCGCGTCCGCGATGCTCAACGAATACCCGAACCTGCGGGCGCTGCTGTGCGGCAACGACAACATGGCGATCGGCGCGGTGTCGGCGGTGCGGGCGGCGGGCAAGCAGGGCAAGGTGTTCGTGGTCGGCTACGACAACATCAACGCGATCAAGCCGATGCTCAAGGACGGCCGCGTGCTCGCGACCGCCGACCAGTACGCGGCGAAGCAGGCCGTGTTCGGCATCGACACGGCGCTCAAGGCGATTGCCGAGCATCGCAAGCAGGCCGACATGACCGGCGTGGTCGAGACGCCGGTGGATCTCGTGACGAAGTAACGCCGCCCCGCCGCGGCCGCCACGCTCAAGAATCCGGGCCGGCGGCCGTTATACGGAGTGAGCGCGATCACGGCCACTGCATTCACATGCACTTGTGAGCGTCATACCCGCGCGTCGCGTGCGCGCGGCCGCAATCAGGATCGCGATGGAACCGACCTTCCAACCCTCCCGTTCAGCTGCTCCCGTGCTGTCCGTCTCCGGTGTGGGCAAGACCTACGCCGAACCGGTGCTCGCCGACGTCACGCTGACGCTCGCGCCGGGCGAAGCGCTCGCGCTGACGGGCGAGAACGGCGCAGGAAAGAGCACGCTGTCGAAGATCATCGGCGGGCTCGTCGACCCGACGACCGGCACGATGCAGCTCGGCGGCGAAGCTTATGCGCCGGCGAGCCGCACGCAGGCCGAGGCACTCGGCGTGCGCATGGTGATGCAGGAGCTGAATCTGCTGCCGACGCTGACGATCGCCGAAAACCTGTTTTTGAACCGTTTGCCGCGACGCTTCGGCATCATCGACCGCGCGCGGCTGCATGACGACGCGCAGGCGGCGATGGCGCGTGTCGGGCTCGACGCGGTCGACCCCGATACGCCGGTCGGTGCGCTCGGCATCGGCCACCAGCAGATGGTCGAGATCGCGCGCAACCTGATCGGCGACTGCCGCGTGCTGATCCTCGACGAACCGACCGCGATGCTGACCGCGCGCGAGGTCGCGCTGCTGTTCGAGCAGATCGACCGGTTGAAGGCGCGCGGCGTGGCGATCGTCTACATCTCGCACCGGCTCGAGGAGCTCGCGCGCGTCGCCGAGCGCGTCGCGGTGCTGCGCGACGGCCGGCTCGTGCACGTCGGCGACATGGCCGCGACAACGTCCGACGGGCTCGTCACGCTGATGGTCGGACGCGAGATCGGCGAGCACATCGATCTCGGCACGCGCCGGATCGGCGCGCCGCGACTCGCCGTGTCGGGCATGACGCGCGGCACGGCGGTGCAGGACGTGTCGCTCGAAGTGCGCTCGGGCGAAATCTTCGGCATCTCGGGGCTGATCGGCGCGGGGCGCACCGAGTTGCTGCGGCTGATCTACGGCGCGGATACGCCGGACGCCGGGATGATCTCGGTCGGCGATCCGCTGAAGCCGGCGCGCATCGGATCGCCCGTCGACGCGGTGCGGCACGGCATCGCGCTGATCACCGAGGACCGCAAGGGCGAAGGGCTGCTGCTGTCGCAGTCGGTCACGTCGAACGTGTCGCTCGGCCAGCTCGAGCGGCTCGCGCGCGGCGGCATCGTCGATACGGCGCGCGAAACGGCGCTCGCCGAGCAGCAGATCGACGCGTTGCGGATCCGCACGCACGGCGCCGCGCAGCCGGTCGGCGAACTGTCGGGCGGCAACCAGCAGAAGGTCGTGATCGGCCGCTGGCTCGCCCGCGACATGGGCGTGCTGCTGTTCGACGAGCCGACCCGCGGAATCGACGTCGGCGCCAAATTCGAGATCTACACGCTGATGGGCGCGCTGGCGCGCGAGGGCCGCGCGCTGGTCGTCGTATCGAGCGATCTGCGCGAGCTGATGCTGATCTGCGACCGGATCGGCGTGATGTCGGCCGGCCGCATGACCGCCGTGTTCGAACGCGGCAACTGGACCCAGGATGCGCTGCTGGCCGCGGCGTTCGCCGGCTTCGGCCGCGAAGCGCTGCCCGAAGGCGCGCGCCACCCGGATGCGCAAGCGGCGCCGCGCGCGGCTTCCGGCACTTCGACGACAGGACGACAGCAATGACCCAGCCTCCCGTAACCCCGGGCGACGCAGGCGCGCAGCAGGACGTGACGGGGCGCCGCGCGCGCACGCTGTCCGGCACGCGGCTCGGCCTGTCGAACTATCTCGGGCTCGCCGGTGCGCTCGCCGCGATGATCGCGCTGTTTTCCGCGCTGAGCTCGCATTTCCTGACCTACGATACGTTCAGTACGATCGCGAACCAGATCCCCGATCTCGTCGTGATGTCGGTCGGGATGACCTTCGTGCTGATCATCGCCGGCATCGACCTGTCGGTCGGCTCGGTGCTCGCGCTGGCCGCGTCGATGGTCAGCGTGGCCGCGCTGAAATGGCAGTGGGGGCCGCTGCCCGCCGCGCTGATCGGGATCGCGGTCGCGACCGCGACCGGCTCGCTGACCGGCGCGATCACGGTCGGGTGGCGGATTCCGTCATTCATCGTGTCGCTCGGCGTGCTCGAGGCCGCGCGCGGCGTCGCTTACCAGCTGACGAATTCGCGCACGGCCTACATCGGCGACGCGTTCGATTTCCTGTCGAACCCGATCGCGCTCGGCATCTCGCCTGCGTTCCTGATCGCGGTCGCGGTGATGATCGCGGCACAGTTCGTGCTCACGCGGACCGTGTTCGGGCGCTATCTCGTCGGGATCGGCACGAACGAGGAAGCAGTGCGGCTCGCCGGGGTTAACCCGCGGCCGTATAAAATCCTCGTATTCGCATTGATGGGCGCGCTCGCGGGGCTCGCGTCGCTGTTCCAGATCTCGCGGCTCGAGGCCGCCGATCCGAACGCGGGCGCGGGCCTCGAACTGCAGGTGATCGCGGCCGTCGTGATCGGCGGCACGAGCCTGATGGGCGGGCGCGGCTCGGTGATCAGCACGTTCTTCGGCGTGTTGATCATCTCCGTGCTGGCCGCGGGCCTGGCGCAGATCGGCGCGAACGAGCCGACCAAACGGATCATCACCGGGGCGGTGATCGTGGTGGCGGTCGTGCTCGATACGTATCGCAGCCGGCGCGCGCGCGCCCGGTAAGAACTACACAGAAAGCAGACCAGAGAGAAACGGGAAATGGCGACGATCAAGGATGTGGCGGCCATGGCGGGCGTGTCGTTTACGACCGTCTCGCACGTGGTGAACAATTCGCGGCCGGTGTCCGCCGACGTGCGTGCGAAGGTCGAGGGCGCGATCCGTGAGCTGAATTACGTGCCGTCGGCCGTGGCGCGCTCGCTCAAGGCGCGTTCGACGGCGACCATCGGACTCGTCGTGCCGAACAGTACGAATCCGTACTTCGCGGAGCTTGCGCGCGGCATCGAGGATCAGTGCGCGGCCAACGGCTATTGCGTGTTCTTCTGCAACTCGGACGACGATCCCGTGAAGCAGCGCAACTACTTGCGCGTGCTGCAGGAAAAGCGCATCGACGGGCTGATCGTCGCATCGGCCGGCGAGGACGCGGTGCTCGCGCAGACGCTCGCGCACGCGCATGCGCCGCTCGTCGTCGTCGACCGCAACATCGAGGGGCTCGCGGCCGACCTCGTGCAGATCGATCACGAACGCGGCGCGTACCTGGCGACGCGTCACCTGCTTGAACTCGGGCACGCGAAGATCGGCTGCATCACCGGGCCGACCGACACGGCCGTCAGCGCGATGCGCGTGCACGGCTTCATCCGCGCGATGGCCGAGCGCGGGATCGACATCGTGCCGGGCGCGATCGCGGAAAGCGATTTTTCGTGCCTCGGCGGCTATCACGCGGCGTCGCGGCTGTTCGAGTCGGTGCATCCGAGCGCGATTTTCGCGGGCAACGACCTGATGGGCGTCGGTGCGCTGCGCGCGGCGGCCGAGCGCGGATTGCGCGTGCCGGACGACTGCTCGATCATCGGCTTCGACGACATCGAATTTTCTCGCTACACGTACCCGGCGCTGTCGACGGTCGGCCAGTCGGTGCGCGCGCTCGGCGAAATGGCCGCGCAGACGCTGATCGAGCGGATCGGCGGTGGTTCGACGGCGGCGCCGAGCCGTCGTCGCGTCGTGTCGCCGCGCCTCGTGCTGCGCGAATCGACGGCGGTCTATCGCGAGCCGGCCGCGCCGGGCGCTCGCGCATGACGGCGCGCACCGTAGGCGCCGGCCGCGTGACGGTGGTCGGCAGCCTCAACATGGATCTCGTCGTGCGGGCGCCGCGGCTGCCGCTGCCGGGCGAAACGCTCGCCGGCCATGCGTACGCGCAGGCGGCAGGCGGCAAGGGCGGCAACCAGGCCGTCGCGGCCGCGCGGCTCGGCGCGCAGGTCACGATGATCGGCTGCGTCGGCGCGGATGCGCACGGCGCCGCGCTGCGGGCCGGCCTCGAGACCGAAGGCATCGATTGCGCGCGGCTCGCGACGAGCGCGGCGGCGTCGACCGGGGTCGCGCTGATCGTCGTCGACGACGCGAGCCAGAACACGATCGTGATCGTTGCCGGCGGCAACGGCGAAGTCACGCCCGAGACGGTGGCGCGGCACGAGGCCGCGCTGGCCGCGACCGACGTGCTGATCTGCCAGCTCGAGACCCCGCCGGACGCCGTATTCGCGGCGCTGTCGGCTGGACGGCGGCTCGGCCGCACCGTGGTGCTCAATCCTGCGCCGGCGCTCGCGCCGCTGCCGGACGGCTGGCTGCCGCTGGTCGATTACCTGATCCCGAACGAAGTCGAGGCGGCCGCGCTGACCGGCCTGCCGGTGCGTGACCCGGCCGAGGCGGAAGCCGCGGCGCGTGCGCTGCAGGCGGGCGGCGCGCGCAACGTGCTGATCACGCTCGGCGCGCGCGGCGTGCTCGCGTTGCCAGCCGACGGCGCGGCGCGCCATTATCCGGCGCCCGTCGTGCAGGCGATCGACACGACCGCGGCCGGCGATACCTTCATCGGCGGTTTCGCCGCGCGGCTCGCCGCGGGCGAGGACGTCGACACCGCGATCCGCTTCGCGCAACGCGCGGCGGCGCTGTCGGTCACGCGCGCGGGCGCGCAGCCGTCCATTCCCACCCTCGCCGAACTGGCCGGATAGGGCCGGGTCGCGCATCGTGGCCGGCGCCTGCGACAGCAGGCGGCGGCCCTCTCCGGGATCGGCCGGAACCCGACATTTGCTACGTCATCTCACGGCACGGGCCAGCGGGATTCGCACCTATTATTCTGCTATCTGTAATAAACAGATCAATTGCGGAGAAAATTGACGTCAATGCCATCAAGTTGTGCAGCGAACGGTCGTAAATGCATCAGGGCGAAACACTGTTTCGAAAGCGGGCCCGGCCCGTTCATGACGACGCAACACAGGAAGAATGATGGTGATCGGAAACCTGACGATACGTGCGCGCATCGGTCTGACGATGGCGTTTCTCGCGGTGCTGCTGGGATTGACAGGCGTGCTGGGCGTGTACGGGATGACGCGCTCGAACGACACGACACGCGAAATCTTCACGAACCAGATGCCGAGCGCGGTGAACGTGGCCGTGGCGGAAATGTACGCGGCGCGCGAGCGCCTGGCGCTCGATCGCGCCGCGCTGCTGGCCGGCTCGCCCGACTCTGCTGCCGCGGTGGAGCGCAGCCGCGCGATGCGCACGCAGTCCGACGCGTGGTGGCAGAAGTACCTCGCGCTACCGCGCGGCCCGGAGGAGGACCGACTCGCCCAGGACGTCGCCGCGAAGCGGCAGGCGTTGCAGCGCAGTTGCGACGCGTTCGGGAGCGCGATCGCGACAGGCGACCACGACCGCATCGGCGAGGGCGCCAAGCAGCTCCAGACGCTGTACAACGACCTTTCGGTGTCGGGCGAAGCGCTGCGCAATTTCCAGTTCAGCGACGCGCAGGCGCGCTTCGACCATGCGGAATCGGTGTACGACACACTGCGCGTGCTGTCGGTCGTCGTGCTGGTGGCCGGCCTGGTCGCCGCGGCGCTGTCGTGGCTGACGCTCAGCCGTGCGATCGGCCGTCCGCTCGCGGACGCGCTCGCGCATTTCGACGCGATGGCCGCGGGTGATTTGCGCCGCTCGATCGTCGTGCATCGGCGCGACGAAATGGGCCAGTTGCTCGACGGTCTCGCGCGGATGCAGCGCGGCTTCGTCGATACGGTGCGCACGGTGCGTGGCGGCAGCGAGTCGATCGCGACCGCGGCGCGGCAGATCGCCGCCGGCAACATCGACCTGTCGTCGCGCACGGAAGAACAGGCGTCGGCGCTGCAGGAAACCGCGTCGAGCATGGAGCAGTTGACCGGCACGGTGAAACAGAACGCGGACAATGCGCGGCAGGCAAGCTCGCTGGCCGCGAACGCGTCGGAGATTGCAAACAAGGGCAATACGGTGGTCGGCCAGGTGGTCGGCACGATGGGCGAGATCAACGACAGCTCCGCGAAGATCGCGGACATCATCGCGATCATCGAGGGAATCGCGTTCCAGACCAACATCCTGGCGCTGAACGCGGCCGTCGAAGCCGCGCGTGCCGGCGAGGAAGGGCGCGGCTTCGCGGTCGTCGCGGGCGAGGTGCGCAGCCTCGCGCAGCGTTCGTCGAGCGCGGCCAAGGAGATCAAGGCGCTGATCGACGCGTCGGTGGACCGCATCCGCACGGGCTCGACGCTGGTCGACGAGGCCGGTCGCACGATGAGCGACGTGATCGCAGCCGTGCAGCGCGTGACGGACATCATGGGCGAAATCGCGGCGGCGTCCGAGGAGCAGAGCGGCGGCATCGACCAGGTCGCGCGCGCGGTCGCGCAGATGGATGAAGTCACGCAGCAGAACGCCGCGCTCGTCGAGGAAGCCGCGGCCGCCGCGCAGTCGCTCGACGAACAGGCCGCGCGCCTGCGCGACACGGCGTCGGTATTCCGGATCGACGACGACGCGGCGCGGCCGGCAGCCGCTCCCGCTGCACGTCAGGCGCCGCGCGCGGTGCCCGCGCCTGCTGCCGTGCCGGCGAGCTCGCCGGCACCGGCCGCGGCGCGCGACGATCGCGAGGCAGCGCCCAAGCGTGCGGTGCCGGTGCGCAAGCCGGCGGGCGCGTCCGCGGCGCCCGCGCCGGCCGCCACGACTGCCGGCGCCGACGACTGGGAGACGTTCTGATTCGGACGCGCGGCGCCGCTATCCCCGCATCTTTCCCTATTTGGCAGCACACGACGCCCGCTACTGCGGGCGTTGTCGTTTCGGCGACCGATGGAATGTGACAGCGCGCATGAACGTTCGCACATCGCCGCGCGTTGCATGCGCGCATCCGCGCTACGGGTATCTCCGGACGATGCGAAAAAAATTTGTAACGGTGCTCGCCGCATGTCGTCGTAAACGCGCGCTCGAACGTGTAGGGATGAAGGGGGAGTGAAGCGCGCAGCGACGACGGAGATGTCCAACGCGTGAGACGTTCCGATGCTCGACGAGACGTGGCGGATGCAGTTTCTGCGGCTCGGGAGATCCATTGTAAAGCGTCAAAATGCGTTGTCCAAGCGGTGTTGTGGAGAATGACGCGCTTCATACGAAGAGTTCGTGAAAAAAAATAAGAAAGGGTTTAGGATGAATTCGAACGCGCTTGCTTCTGCGCAGTCATACGACGGCAAGCACGTCTTCAGACTCAGGCGAGGGAGGTAGCATGGATATTTACAGCAGCTTCGCGAACCGCTTCGAAAAAACGCGAGAGGAAGAGCTCTCGCTGGAGGAGTACCTCGCGCTCTGCAAGAACGATCCGTCCGCGTATGCCACGGCAGGCGAACGCATGCTGGCTGCAATCGGGGAACCCGAACAAGTCGATACCCGCAACGAACCGCGCCTGTCGCGGATCTTTGCGAACAAGGTCATCAAGGTCTATCCCGCATTCCGTGAGTTCTACGGAATGGAGGAAGTGATCGAGCAGGTGGTCGCGTATTTCCGCCACGCTGCGCAAGGGCTCGAAGAGAAGAAGCAGATTCTCTACCTGCTTGGCCCGGTGGGCGGCGGCAAGTCGTCGATCGCCGAGCGTCTGAAGCAACTGATGGAGCGCGTGCCGTTCTATGCGCTGAAGGGCTCGCCCGTCAACGAATCGCCGCTCGGGCTGTTCGACTACGACGAGGACGGCCCGATCCTCGAGGAGCAATACGGCATTCCTCGCCGCTACCTGAAGAGCATCCTGAGTCCGTGGGCCGTCAAGCGCCTGCACGAATACAACGGCGACATCCGCCAGTTCCGTGTCGTGCGCCGTTACCCGTCGATCCTGCGTCAGGTCGGCATCGCGAAGACGGAGCCGGGCGACGAAAACAACCAGGATATTTCGTCGCTCGTCGGCAAGGTCGACATCCGCAAGCTCGAGCAGTACGCGCAGGACGATGCCGATGCGTACAGCTATTCGGGCGGCCTGTGCCTCGCGAACCAGGGGCTGCTCGAGTTCGTCGAAATGTTCAAGGCGCCGATCAAGGTGCTGCACCCGTTGCTCACCGCGACGCAGGAAGGCAACTTCAAGGGCACCGAAGGATTCGGCGCGATTCCGTTCGACGGGGTGATCCTCGCGCACTCGAACGAGTCGGAGTGGAAGGCGTTCCGCAACAACCGCAACAACGAGGCACTGCTCGACCGGATCTTCGTCGTGAAGGTGCCGTACTGCCTGCGCGTGTCGGAAGAGACGAAGATCTACGAGAAGCTGATCCGCAATTCGTCGCTGGCCGAAGCCGTGTGCGCGCCGGGCACGCTGAAGATGATGTCGCAGTTCTCGGTGCTGTCGCGCCTGCACGAGCCGGAGAACTCGAGCCTGTTCTCGAAGATGCAGGTCTATGACGGCGAAAACCTGAAGGACACCGATCCGAAGGCGAAGTCGTATCAGGAGTATCGCGACTACGCGGGCGTGGACGAAGGGATGACGGGCGTGTCGACACGCTTCGCGTTCAAGATCCTGTCGCGCGTGTTCAACTTCGATTCGAGCGAGGTCGCGGCGAACCCCGTGCACCTGATGTACGTGCTCGAACAGCAGATCGAACGCGAGCAGTTCCCGCCGGAAACCGAGCAGAAGTACCTGTCCTTCGTGAAGGACGTGCTCGCGTCGCGCTACGCGGACTTCATCGGCAAGGAGATCCAGACGGCCTACCTCGAATCGTATTCGGAGTACGGGCAGAACATCTTCGATCGCTATGTCACCTATGCGGACTTCTGGATCCAGGATCAGGAATTCCGCGATCACGACACGGGCGAGAGTTTCGACCGCGCCGCGCTGAACGCGGAACTGGAGAAGATCGAGAAGCCGGCCGGGATCAGCAATCCGAAGGATTACCGCAACGAGATCGTGAACTTCGTGCTGCGCGCGCGGGCGGCGAACGCCGGGAAGAACCCCGTGTGGACGAGCTACGAGAAGTTGCGCGTCGTGATCGAGAAGAAGATGTTCTCGAATACCGAGGAACTGTTGCCGGTCATTTCGTTCAACGCGAAGGGCTCGGCGGAGGAGCAGCGCAAGCATGAGGATTTTGTGAATCGGATGGTCGCGAAGGGCTATACGCCGAAGCAGGTGAGGCTGCTTTGCGACTGGTATCTGCGCGTGCGCAAGTCGTCATGACGCGCGCGGTACCGCGCCCGTGCGGCTCGTCCGTACGGGCGCCCTCAGAGACGCCGCCCGCATGACGGCAGACGGCATGTGCGGCGAGCGTCCCGGCATATCGACTTTCGAGCGGGAGACCGGGAGTGCTTCATCAAATCATCGACCGCAGGCTGGCCGGCAAGAACAAGAGCATCGCCAACCGCGAACGCTTTCTGCGTCGCGTCAAGAACTACATTCGTCGCGCCGTCTCGGACGCGGTGCGCGACCGTAGCATCAAGGATATCCAGAGCACGCAAAGCATCACGATTCCGCGCAAGGACATCGCGGAGCCCAATTTCCGGCACGGGCCGGGCGGGCGTCGTGAATACGTGCACCCGGGCAACGAGGATTACGTCCGCGGCGACAAGATTCCGCGTCCGCAGGGCGGTTCGGGCGGCGGCGGCAGTCAGGCGAGCAACGAGGGCGAAGGGCAGGACGACTTCGTGTTCGAGCTGTCGCGCGACGAATTCATGCAGTACTTCTTCGACGATCTCGAACTGCCGCGCCTCGTGAAGACGCACCTGCTGACGGTGCCGAGCTGGAAGAACGTGCGTGCGGGCTGGTCGGCGGAAGGCACGCCGAACAACATCGACGTCGTGCGCTCGCTGAGAAGCGCGCTCGGCCGGCGCATCGCGCTCGGCTCGCCGCTCGTCAACGAGTTGCGCGAGCTCGAAGCCCAGCTCGAGGTGATGAAGCTCGATCCGGAAGACCGTCGCGCGGAAATCGCGACGCTCGAGGCCGAGATCCATCACCTGAAGGGGCGCATCTGGCGCATCCCGTTCATCGATCCGTTCGATCTGCGCTACATCAATCGCGTGAAGCAGCCGCAACCGTCGAGCCAGGCCGTGATGTTCTGCCTGATGGACGTGTCGGGTTCGATGGACGAGCAGCGCAAGGATCTCGCGAAGCGCTTCTTCATCCTGTTGTACCTGTTCCTGAAGCGCAACTACGAGCGCATCGAGGTCGTGTTCATCCGTCACCACACGCGTGCCGAGGAGGTCGACGAAGACACCTTCTTCCATTCGACCGAGAGCGGCGGCACCGTCGTGTCGAGCGCGCTCGAGCTGATGCGCAAGGTGATGAACGAGCGCTACTCGCCGAGCGAGTGGAACATCTACGGCGCGCAGGCGTCCGACGGCGACAACTGGACCGACGATTCGCCGAAGTGTCGCAAAATCCTGGAAGAGGATATCCTCACGAAGACGCGCTATTTCGCGTACATCCAGG
This sequence comes from Burkholderia sp. SIMBA_062, assembly GCF_046534765.1. Taxonomy (NCBI): domain Bacteria; kingdom Pseudomonadati; phylum Pseudomonadota; class Betaproteobacteria; order Burkholderiales; family Burkholderiaceae; genus Burkholderia; species Burkholderia sp. SIMBA_062. The sequence continues at coordinate 194,738 of NZ_JAWRYD010000004.1, read as the reverse complement.
TCGCCCCGGAAGAGCAGAACCTGTGGCTGGAGTACGCGCAGCTGGCGTTGTCGCAACCGCACCTCGCGATGAAGAAAGCCGAATCGGCTGCCGACATTTACCCGGTGTTTCGCGAATTGTTCGAAAAGCAGGTGGAAATGTCATGACGACCCGCCATCTGCACAACGAGTCGCGCGGCTACGCGCCGCGCCCTTCCGGCGACGCCACGGCCGGCCCTGCCGCATCGCAGCAAAGCGGCCGGGTCGAACCGGCGCCGCCGGCCGCCGACTTGCCCGGCTCCGGGCAGAAGGAAGCGCGTATGAACGTTGCCGAACGCAAGCCGCTGCCGTGCCCGTCCGACTGGACGTTCGAACTGCTCGAGGAATACGACACGCACATCTCGCAGGTCGCCGAGCAATACGAGCTCGATATCTATCCGATCCAGCTCGAACTGATCAGCGCCGAGCAGATGATGGACGCGTACGCGTCGGTCGGGATGCCGGTCAACTATCGCCACTGGTCGTTCGGCAAGCACTTCCTCGCCACCGAGAAGAGCTATCGCCGCGGCCAGATGGGCCTCGCGTACGAAATCGTCATCAACTCGAACCCGTGCATCGCGTATCTGATGGAAGAGAACACGATGACGATGCAGGCGCTCGTCATCGCGCACGCGGCGTACGGGCACAACTCCTTCTTCAAGGGCAACTACCTGTTCCGGCTGTGGACCGACGCGCACGCGATCATCGACTATCTCGTGTACGCGAAGAACTACGTCGCCGAATGCGAGGAGCGCTACGGCCTCGATCGCGTCGAGGAACTGCTCGATTCGTGCCATGCGCTGATGAATTACGGCGTCGACCGCTACAAGCGGCCGCAGAAGCCGTCGCTGTCGAAGGAGGCCGCGCTGCGGCGCGAGCGCGAGGCGTATCTGCAGTCGCAGGTCAACGAGCTGTGGCGCACGCTGCCGGGCAAGAAGCCCGAGCAGATGGAGGAGCAGGAGGAACGCTATCCGCCGGAGCCGCAGGAGAACCTGCTGTATTTCGCGGAGAAGAACGCGCCGCTGCTCGAGCCGTGGGAGCGCGAAGTGATCCGCATCGTGCGCAAGATCGGCCAGTACTTCTATCCGCAGCGGCAGACGCAGGTGATGAACGAGGGCTGGGCGACGTTCTGGCACTACACGCTGCTGAACACGCTGTACAACCAGGGCAAGCTGGAAGACGGCTTCATGATGGAGTTCCTGCATTCGCACAGCAACGTGGTCTACCAGCCGCCCGTGACCAAGCCGTACTACAACGGGATCAATCCGTATGCGCTCGGCTTCTCGATGATGAGCGACATCCGGCGGATCTGCGAGGCGCCGACGGAAGAGGACTACAAGTGGTTTCCGGAGATCGCGGGCACCCCGTGGCTGCCGGCGATGCACTACGCGATGCGCAACTTCAAGGACGAGAGCTTCATCGCGCAGTATCTGTCGCCGAACCTGATCCGCGAGATGCGGCTGTTCTCGGTGCTCGACGACGACATGCGCGATTCGCTCGAAGTATCGGCGATCCACGACGAGGCCGGTTACCAATACGTGCGGCAGGCGTTGTCGCGGCAGTACGACATCCATCATCGCGAGCCGAACATCCAGGTATGGGCCGTGAACACGCGCGGCGACCGTAGCCTCACGCTGCGCCACTTCATGACCGACAACCGCCATCTGTCTAACGACAGCGAGGAGGTGCTCAAGCACATGGCGCGGCTCTGGCAGTTCGACGTGTTCCTGGAAAGCGTCGACGAGGCCGGTACCGTGCGCAAGCGCTACGAGTGCCGCTACGTGCCGCCCGAGGTGCGTATCTGAATTCGTCGGCCAAGAGCTTGCATCGGACGCCAGCCTGACGGCTGGCGTTTTCATATGGCGAACGGGTAGCGCGAGAAAATTTTTCTACATCCGGACGAACCCGGAAAGCCTGTTACTTTACATTTCGCTAAAATCCCGTAGCGCCGTGCACCGGAACCGGTGCCACGTCGACCGCACGCGGCGGCCCCAGGTCGTCTCGCCTAGAAAGCACTAAAAGGAACAGACCAACCCATGGACGTCCAGACCGACCAAGCTGCGCTGTCCGCGCATGACACCCGGCGGCGCGTGTTCGCCATCGTCGGCGCCTCATCGGGCAACCTCGTCGAGTGGTTCGACTTCTATATCTACTCGTTCTGCGCGCTGTACTTCGCGCCGGCGTTCTTTCCGAGCGGCAACACGACGACGCAGTTGCTGAACACGGCCGGCGTGTTCGCGGCCGGCTTCCTGATGCGTCCGATCGGCGGCTGGCTATTCGGCCGCATCGCCGACCGTCACGGTCGCCGCGCGGCAATGATGATCTCGGTGCTGATGATGTGCGGCGGCTCGCTCGTGATCGCGGTCCTGCCGACCTATGCGCAGATCGGTGCGCTCGCGCCGGCGCTGCTGCTGGTCGCGCGCCTGTTCCAGGGGCTGTCGGTGGGCGGCGAATACGGCACCAGCGCGACCTACATGAGCGAGGTCGCGCTGAAGGGGCGGCGCGGCTTCTTCGCGTCGTTCCAGTACGTGACGCTGATCGGCGGCCAGCTCTGCGCGCTGCTGGTGCTCGTGATCCTGCAGCAGACGCTGTCGAATGACGAACTGAAGGCGTGGGGCTGGCGCATTCCGTTCGTCTGCGGTGCGGCGGCCGCGCTGATCTCGCTGTACCTGCGCAAATCGCTCGACGAGACATCGACGAGCGCATCGCGCGACAAGAAGGACGCGGGCACGATCCGCGGCGTGTGGCAGCACAAGGGCGCGTTCTTCACGGTGGTCGGCTTCACGGCCGGCGGCTCGCTGATCTTCTACACGTTCACGACGTACATGCAGAAGTACCTGGTGAACACGGCCGGCATGCATGCGAAGACGGCCAGCAACGTGATGACCGTCGCGCTGCTCGTGTATATGCTGATGCAGCCGGTGTTCGGCGCGCTGTCCGACAAGATCGGCCGCCGCACGTCGATGCTCCTGTTCGGCACGTTCGCGGTGATCGGCACGGTGCCGCTGATGCACACGCTGAAGACCGTGACGAGCCCGACGGCCGCGTTCGTGCTGATCACGATCGCGCTGGCGATCGTCAGCTTCTACACGTCGATCAGCGGCCTCATCAAGGCCGAGATGTTCCCGCCAGAAGTGCGCGCGATGGGCGTCGGCCTGTCGTATGCGGTCGCGAACGCGATCTTCGGCGGCTCGGCCGAGTACGTCGCGCTGTGGTTCAAGTCGATCGGCAGCGAGGAAACCTTCTACTGGTACGTGACGGCGCTGTGCGCGGTGTCGCTGATCGTGTCGTGGCGGATGCGCGACCCGAGCAAGGAAGGGTATCTGCGTCACGAGCCGTGATCGGTTGCGCGGCGGCCCGGCCTTGAGGCCGGCGCTGCCTGATGAGGCAGATATCCAGCGGCGTCCCACCATCGAGGCGGGGCGCCGTTTTTTTTCCAGACGGCAGCAACGATCGGGGATCGGGGATCGCGCACAGGTGCATCGCGGCGTGAGCGATATCGATATCGCAATCGCTTCGTTGTCCGCCGCCGGCGATCCTTTTATTCTGAACCCGTAGTTCGTGTGACACCTCCTTGACTGGGATTCGCGCCCGCTGCGTGCAGCGGGCGTTTTTTTTGCGCTATGCCCGTTGCCGGGCGAGGAACGGCGGATGCCGGCCCGGCTCCCGCCCTGACGACGCGTATGGGACAAGTTCGTAATGGTGCGTGAGTCGATGGCAATCCGTCAAAAAATGCGGGTTCGCAACCGTGCCTCGGAATGAAAGCAAATTCCCCTTGTCACGCGCGGTATGCATGGTTAATCCAGCGATGAAACATCGACGGCGCGTCGCACTCGGCAATGCGATTTGTCAAATTTTCATAGTTTCAAAATAATACATTATTCATCAATTTATTTCGGAGATATGAAGTCATTTTCTCTTGGGTAAATGATGCTTGACGGTTTCTGGGCGGGCTGCCATGAGCGTCCCCGGTTGACCGTATTTCGCACCGCCGCGGCAGTCGATTCAAGAGCGGTCTGCGTGACCTGGCCGCTATGCGCAGATAGGCGCCACCACGCCGGGCGTGCGGGCATCTATCCTGTGCGTTATTCGAATTTTTTCTGAATGGATTAATGGTTTCGATATTTCTTACTCGTACGATATCGGCAAACCGTTTCAATAAATAGAATAGGCGCGGTCGTCAATTTTCGGATGAAGTTGTCCAGTCTTCCGGAATAAGGCGATTCGGTCGGCGTTGCCGCCAAGCGGCGGAAGGGTTAATGCCTGCGTGTCGATCGGTCTGTTCCGAGAAAAATGTCCATTTTGAGAGGAATTCAACGATGAAAATGAATCTGCTTCGGGGTTGCGTTGCAGCGGGTGTCGCGAGCGTCGCAATGGTGCCGTCGGTTTCCCACGCCTTCGACGGCCAGCTCGATTTCTACGGCAGCATCTCCGACGTCACTTGCAACATCAACGGCGAAGCGCCCGGCCCGGGCAACCGGAAAGAGGTGCAGCTCGGCGACCGCATCAGTCCGAGCACGTTCGACAAGATCGGCGCGACGTCCACGCCCGTCACGTTCAATCTCGCTATCGGCGGCAACACGGGCTGTACCAACGGCTCGAAGGTCGTGATCGAATTCGATCCGGTATCGGTGAACATCAATCCCGCCACGGGCAACCTGAAGCTCATCGGCACGAAGCCGGCGGAAGGCGTCGAGATCCAGATCAGCGACGCGGGTAACGGCAAGGCCGGCAAGATCATGCTCGGCAAGCCGCAGAACATCACCGAAGCGCAGGTCGCGACCGTCGCGAACAACGTCGCGACGCTCAGCTATACGGCGTCGTATGTGTCGACGGCCGCGCCGGATGCGATCAAGACCGGCTCGGGTAACTCGTTCATCCGCTATCTGCTCGCATACCACTGATCGGCGCATTCCCTGTTCCATGTTCCATGTCATGACCTTGTCAATTCGTCGTCCTTATTTACAAGTCGTGGCCGGTGTCATGGCGTGGGCCGCCTGCGCCACGCTGGCGCAGGCAGCGCTTTTGCTGGACGGTACGCGGGTGATTTTCCCCGAGCGTTCGCGCGACGTCACGGTCCGGATGGAAAACTCCGGCTCCGATCCGGTGCTCGCACAGAGCTGGATCGACGACGGCCGCGTCGACGTTCCGCCCGAGCAGATGCGCGTGCCGTTTGTCGTCACGCCAACGCTGGTGCGCGTCGAAGCGGGGCGCAGTGCGGTGCTGCGCATTACCAACATGCAGGCGAAGTTGCCGGCCGACCGTGAATCGGTGTTCTGGCTGAATGTGCTGGAGGTTCCGACGGTACAGCCCGATGCGGACAATCAGCTGCGTTTCGCGTTCCGAACCCGCATCAAGCTGTTTTATCGGCCTTCGTCATTGGCAAACGACGTCGATACGGCGCCGGACAAACTGGTGTGGAAGGCGTCCGCCGATCCGTCGCATGCGGGCGAACGGCAGATATCGCTCAACGTTTCCAACCCGACGCCGTATTACGTTTCGTTCGGGACGGTCGAAGGCGACTTCGGCGGCACGTTCGTATCAGCCGGTGGCGGGATGGTCGCACCGTTCGAGTCGCAGCGTTTTCCGTTGCGAGGCGCCGCCGTGCAGTCGCATCGTCCGACGGCCGTACGCTACATGCTTATCGACGACTACGGCGGCCGCACCACGATAACGAAAAAACTGGCCGACTGAGCAGTCCGTCCACGCAACGCATCCAGAAGGCACGACCCAGCATGCCGGGTTCCATTTATCAATTCGGTATGCGAACTAACTGAATTCACATGCGCAGTTCAGCAGGTTTCCAATCTTCATGCGCTGGGGGGCTTGCCCGCCGGTTGCCGCAGCGGCCGTGTCTGCTGGCGGTCGCATCCGTGTTCGCGACGATCGCGATGGCGTCGGGTGCGGACGCCGTCGCGGACACGATCGACGCGGTGGCGCAGGAGGACGAGCGTCGCACGACCGCGGGTACGGCGCCGGCCGACCCCGGGGCCGGTGCGACGCGCTTCGACGATTCGATGCTGATGCACGGCCCGGACAGCGAGCCGATCGATACGACGCCTTTCGAGCGCCCGAATACGGTTCCGGCAGGCGTGCATCGAGTCGATCTGATCGTCAACGGGCTGTGGCGGGGCGTGGAGGACATCACGTTTCGGCCCGACGCACGTGGCGACGTGCTGCCTTGCTACGATAAAACGCTGCTGCAGCGGGTCGGCGTCGATCTCGACCGAAGCGCGCGCGGCCAGGACGGCAGCCAGCCGCCGAACCCGATGCCCGACGGCACGATCTGCGATGCGCTGTCGCGCTACGTGCCCGGTGCCGCGCTGTCGTTCGATGCGGCCGAGCAGAAACTGTATCTGACGGCGCCGCAGTTCTACATGCGGCTCGCCAGCCGGAGCACCTACGTCGATCCTTCGAACTGGACGAACGGTGTGCCGGCCGCGTGGCTGAACTACAGCGCGAGCGTGTTCAACACGCGTTCCAGCGGCTACACGTTCTCGCAGCTCTACACGGGGCTGTCGATGGCGGCGAGCGCCGGGCGGTTCCGGATTCGCCACAACGGCAACCTCACGTGGTCGCAGCGCGGCGGCACCCGCTATCAGCGCGGCTACGTTTACGCGCAAACCGATCTGCCCGACTGGCGCGCACAGTTGCTGGCCGGCGAAAGCTCGACCAACGGCACGCTGTTCGACGGTGTGTCGTTTCGCGGTGTACAAATCTCCAGCGACGACCGGATGCTGCCCGACGAACAGCGCGAGTATGCGCCCGTCGTGCGCGGCGTCGCGCAGTCGAATGCCAAGGTGTCGATTTACCAGCGCGGCTATCTCGTTCACGAGACGACCGTCGCACCGGGGCCGTTCACGATCGACAACCTGCAGGCGATGAGCTACGGCGGCGACCTCGACGTGACGGTGACCGAGGCCAACGGCGAAACGCGCAGCTTCGTGGTTCCGTTCGCGACGACGGTCCAGTTGTTGCGGCCCGGCAGCACGCAGTTCAGCGCGATGGCCGGGCAGGCGATCGAACTCGGCAGCGGCACCGACATCGGCACGCAGTACGTCGGCCAGTTCACCGTGCGGCGGGGCATCAGCAATGCGGTGACGGCCTATGGCGGCGCCGCGTTCGCGAACCGCTACCAGTCGGTGCTGACGGGCGTCGCGCTCAATACGGCGATCGGCGGTTTCGCAGCGGACGTCACGATCGCGCGCACCCAGCCGCAAGGCAGCGAGCGCATGACCGGCTCGAGCGTACGCGTGTCATACAGCAAGAACCTGCCGAACAGCGGCACGAACTTTTCGCTGCTCGCGTATCGCTACTCGACCAAAGGCTATCTCGGCCTGCGCGACGCGCTGCTGCTGAATGCCCAGAGCAACACCGGCGCGGGCCTGGCGTCGATCGCGCGCGTGCGCAACCGCGTCGACCTCAACGTGAGTCAGCAGGTCGGGCGCACGGGCAGCGTCTATGCGAACGGATCGGCGCTCAGCTACTGGGCGGGACGCGGGCAGACGCTCAGCTTCACGCTTGGCTACAACACGCAGTGGCGCGACGCCACGATCACGGCGTCGGTGCAGCGCGTGCGCAATCTGTCCGTGATGGATCGGGCGTTCGGCGGCGCGTCGGGCAGCACGCTCGTGAGCCTGAACGTGTCGATTCCGCTGGGTCGCAACACGCGGCGCGCACCGATCTTCAGCTCGTTCGTCACGCACGACAGCAGCACCGGTACGAGCGCGACGGCGGGCCTCGCGGGCCGTTTCGGCCAGCAAGGCGACGGATCGTATTCGTTGTCGTCGAGCTACGACGGCAGCAACCGCGCGTCGTCGGGCAATTTCGGCGTCGGCTATCAGCGGCCGGCGGTGTCGCTGTCGGCGAATGTCGGCATCGGGCGCGACTACCAGCAGGCGTCGGCGAGCGCAACGGGCGGCCTGGTGTTGCACCCGGGCGGTCTGACGCCGGCCCCCACGTTGAGCGAGACCATCGGCGTCGTGCACGCGCCGAACGCGCGCGGCGCACTGGTTGCGAACACGACTGCACGCGTCGACCGCTTCGGTTACGCGATCGTGCCGAGCCTTATTCCGTATCAGCTCAACAAGGTCGACATCGATCCGAAGGACGTGCCCGAGGACGTCGAATTGAAGACCGTGTCGCACAGCGTGGCGCCGCGCTCGGGTTCGATCGTCATGCTGTCCTACGACACGCTGAAGGCGCGCGCGCTGCTGATCGACGCGCAAACCGACGACGGTCGGCCGCTGCCATTCGCCGCGCGCGCGCTCGACGCGGGCACCGGTGCGGCGCTCGGCGTGGTCGGGCAGGGCAGTCGGCTGTTCGTGCGCAGTGCCGCGGATGACGGCCGGATTCGCGTGGAATGGGGCACGCGTGCGGATCAGCAATGCGTGATCGATTACGCGGTGCCGGCTGCGCAGCGTTCGGGAACCGGATACGTGACGCTGGACGGCATCTGCCGCGCGGCGACGATCGTGCCGACGCCGGCAGTACCGCCGGCCGATCGTATCGACGAGCGCTAGCCCAATGCATCGATCGACGTCTCGTTTCGCTTCCGTCCTGCCCACGTCGCCGCGCCGCGTGCCCAATCGGCCCGGCATCGGGCGCGTCGTGCGTGCGGCGGTGCTCGCCTGCGTCGCGAGCATCGGCGCGGTCCGGTGCGACGCAGCGTTGTCCGTGGCCGGTACCCGCTTCGTTTATCCGGGCGACGCACGCGCTCTGACGATCTTCGCGCGCAACGGCGGGGACGCACCGATCCTCGTCCAGGCGTGGCTCGACGATGGCGATGCGAACGCCGACCCGAGCCGCCTGCGCGTGCCGTTCATCGTCGCGCCGCCGCTCGCCCGGCTCGATCCGGGGCAGCCGCTGTCGATCCGTGTGCAGTCCATCGGCGGCGGCCTCGCCGCGGACCGGGAATCCTGTTTCTGGATCAATCTGCTCGAAGTGCCGCCGGCCGCGGCGGCGGGCGACCACGCGTTGCGCATCGCGTACCGGCTCAGGATGAAGCTGCTGGTTCGGCCGCCCGGTCTCGACGGCGATCCGGACGACGCACCGAACCGGCTCGCATGGACGCACGCCGGCACGAACGCGGCAGCGTCGCTCGTCGCGCTCAATCCGACGCCGTACTACGTGACGCTCACGCGCGTGTTGCTGAACGGAGAGCGTGCCGGGCCGGCGAACCCGGTGTTGGACGTTGCGCCGTTCGGCCGTGTCGAGATCCCGATCGGCACGCAGGCCCGCACGGGGCCGGGCGAGATCGTGTTCGACGCCGTCGACGATAGCGGCGCAACGCACGAATACCGTGCGCAGCTCGCGCCGCGGTGACGGGCGGCGCGCGGAAGCTTGCAGTACCCGCCCTGCCGTGGGCATCGGCAGGGATTCAACCACAACAAGGAAAAACGAAAGTGAACAAGACCTATTCTTTGGTATGGAACGACGCGCAAGGCGCGTGGCAGGTCGCCGGCGAACGGGTACGCCGGCGCGGCAAGTCGGCGACGCGCGCGCGCGTCGTCGCGGTGCTCGCGCTGCTCGCCGGCGGCGTGGCGACATCGGCGTATGCGCTGCCGACAGGCGAGAAGATCGTGTCCGGGAACGGCGACATCCATCGCTACGACAACGGGCAGCAGATGTCGATCAACCAGCATAGCGACAAGCTGGTGACGGACTGGCAAGCGTTCAACATCGACAAAGGCGAGCGCGTCAAGTTCAACCAGCCGTCCGCTGCGTCGATCGCACTGAACCGGGTCGTCGGCCAGGACGGCAGCGCAATCTACGGCAATCTCGATGCGAACGGCCGCGTGTTCCTCGTCAATCCGAACGGCATCCTGTTCGGCAAGAGCGCACAGGTCAATGTCGGCGGCCTGGTGGCGACGACGCTGGATATCAAGAACGACGACTTCGACGCAGGCCGCTACCGGTTTTCCGGCCAGTCTCCGAACGAAGTGCACAACTTCGGCAATCTCGTGGCAGGCGAAGGCGGCGCGATCGCGCTGCTCGGCGCGAAAGTCGTCAACTACGGGATCGTCCAGGCGCAGATGGGCACTGTCGCGCTGGGCGCGGGCAGCGACGCCACGCTGAACTTCGACGGCAGCAAGCTGCTCAGCGTGCAGATCGACCGAGGCATCGTCAATGCGCTCGTCAGCAACGCGCAGTTGCTGAAGGCCGACGGCGGGCAAGTGCTGATGAGCGCGAAGACCGCCGATACGCTGCTGCGCACGGTGGTCAACAACCAGGGCACCATCGAGGCGCGCACGCTAAGAAACGTCGCGGGCCGGATTTCGCTGGACGGCTACGACGCCGGCACCGTCAACGTCGCGGGCGTGATGAACGCGAGCGCGTCGACACCGGGCAACGGCGGCACGGTCGAAACCCGCGGCGCCGACGTGAAGGTCGCGCTTGGCGCGAGGGTCGACACGCGCGCGACCAACGGACGCGTCGGCACCTGGCGCATCGCATCGTCGGATATGTCGGTCAAGGCGGGCGCGAACGAGCAGGGTACGATCGTGGCCGATACGCTGTCGCGCAATCTCGCGACCACCGATGTCGAGCTGATCGCCGAACGCGGCCAACTGTCGGTCGACGGCCCGGTAACCTGGGCCAGCGGCAATCGCTTGACGCTCGCCGGCCGGCAAGGCGACGTGTCGATCAACGGCGCGCTGCGTGCGACTGGTGCGAATGCGAGCATGGCCATTGCCGCGAAGAAGAGCGTGCAGATCGCGGCGCCGATCGCGCTGACCGGCGCCAACGCGCTGCTGACGCTCGATTACGGCGTCGCGCACTCGCTCGCGGGCGGTGCGGCCGTGACGCTGTCGGGGGCCGGCGCCGGTTTCGAATCGAACGGCTATCGCTATACCGTGATCCAGAATCTGCAGCAGTTGCAGGCCGTCAACGCGAATCTCGACGCGCTGTACGTGCTCGGCAACGATATCGCCGGTTCCTATTATTACGGCTCGTCGCTCAAGACGATCGGCTCGGGCACGCCGTTCGCCGGCGTGTTCGACGGCCTCGGCAACACGATCAGCAATCTCGCCATCGCGAGCAGCGATGCGTATGCCGGGCTGTTCGGCCGCAACACCGGCACGATCGCCAACCTCAACCTGAAGTCGTTGCGTGTCAGTGCAGCCTCGGGCGTCGGCCCGGTCGCGATCGGCGGGCTGGTGGGCGAAAACGCCGGCAAGGTCTGGAACGTGACCGCGACGGGCATGCAGATGAGCGCCGGCGCCAGCCGCAGCAATGTGCTGGGCGGTCTCGTCGGCATCAATAGCGGCGAGCTTTCCCGCGCGCAGTTTTCGGGATCGGTAACGGGCAACGGCATGTCGGATGCCGTCGGCGGGCTGGTCGGCGAGAACCGGCTGGATCAGCATGCCGGCATCGTGTCGGACAGCGAGTCCAACGCGACCGTTTCCGGCGGCGCGTCGGTCGGCGGTCTCGTGGGCGTGAATCGGCGCGGTGAAATTCTGCGCTCGACGAGCCGCGGCACCACATCGGGCGTGTATGTCGCCAGCGCGAATGTCGGCGGGTTCGTGGGGTCGAACCTGCTCGGCACGATCGTCGACGGAACGGCGCTGGGGCGCGTGACGGGCGGCTCGAGCGGCACGGCAGGCGGGTTTGCCGGAAACAATACCGGCACGATCACCGGTTCGAGCGCGAGCGGTGCCGTGGACGGCCGATACGCGCAGGCAGTCGGCGGCTTCGTCGGGCTGAACCAGGGCAAGGTGACCGACAGCAAGGCGCTGGGCGCCGTGTCGAGCCCGTCGGCAGGTTCGACGGGCGGTTTTGTCGGCATCAACCTTGGCGACAACGCGTTCATCGACATGGCGGAAGCGCATGGCGCGGTAACGGGCGGCCAGGGCTCGAACGGCGGTTTCGTCGGCAGTCATCTCGGCGGCGGGATTGTTCACTCGGTCGCACGCGGCAAGACGATGGGCGGCAGCTACAGCAAGACGGGCGGCTTCGTCGGCAGCAACGATGCCGAACTGGCTGACGTCGAGGCGAGCGGCGACGTGTCGGCCGGCACCAGTGCGTCGGTGGGCGGATTCGCGGGCGCTAACAGGCGGTCCGGCACGATCGACGTCGCGTCGGCAACCGGCAACGTGACGGGCGGCCCGTCGAGCACGATCGGCGGGTTCGCAGGCGAAAACCTTGGCACGATGCGCGACGTATGGGCGTCGGGGAGGGTTGGCGCCGCCTACTGCGCGACGCTCGGTGGTCTGGTGGGTCTGAACGCCGGGCTCGTCGAGCGCGGTGACGCAAGCGGTCGCGTCGACGGACGGCCGAACCAGACCTTCGGCGGCCTCGTCGGTATCAATCGCGGCATCTTCCGTAACAGCACCGTGTCCGGCGAAGCTGCGCTGCAGAAGATCGCCGGTCTCAATCTCGGTGTGATCGAGTAATGCAGCAGGCGGCGGGCGAGCATGGCCGGCGCCCGCCGCCGATTCAACGGGAGGGCAGCATGAAGACGATTCGACGGCGCTGGCTTTGGCGAGTCGGCCGGGCGATGCGTCGCCTGGCGACGGCGGGATGCATCCTTGCATTCGGCACGCACGCGATGGCGCAAGGCAGCAGTGGCGCGACGGCGCTGGGGTGCACGTTCAGCAACCCCGACGCGTCACCCTGGAGCATGATCACGCCGTTGACGAGCACGACGCCGGTCGGCGCGACCCTGTATCAACGCACGGTTTCGCTGATGGTCTCGTTCGCGTACGGCGTCGCGCCGACGGCGCACGAGCTGGTGAGCGCCGCACACTGGATGCCCGGCAGCGTGGTCGCGGACGGTGTTGCGCAGACGAATGTGAGCGGGATCGGCTTCAAATGGGCCGGCGTGTCCGACGACAGCAGCGAGCGAACGCTGCAGCAGGGTGCATTGCCGATGGTAACCGCAAAGACCGAACTTGCTCAAACAGCGGGCGGCGGCAACGACATACGAATGATGCGTTTCCGGCAATTTCTGGTGCTCGACAAACCGGTGTCGCAATTGCCGGAGGGCAAGCTGGTCGTCAAGAACCTGCCGGGCAGCCCGACCGTCGCGATTTATGCGATCGACTTTCCAAAAGGTGTCGCTTCGATCGGCGGCACGGTGACGGTACCCGAGCAAACGATGCCGCCCAACCTGTGCAAGCAGATGAAGACCTTCGTCGGCGTCGGCAACGTGTGCATCGGCAGCCAGTGCGAGATCCAGGTGCCGAACCGCTGCGAGATCCAGTCGAACATGATCGTGCCGGTCACGCTCGGCAATTTTTCGATCAACAATTTTCCAACCGTGAACGCGATGTCGAAGCCGGTCAGTTTCGATATCGCGCTCAGCCAGTGCGCGGCAGCGGCGAAGCCGTCGATCAGTTTCCGCGACAAGGCCACGCAGCCGAATCCGGACAAGACGCTGCTGCAATTGAGCGCACCGGCCGGTCAGTCGGTCGCGCGCGGGTTCAACATCGTGATGACGAATACGCTGACCGGCGAGCGGATTGCATACGGCGAGCCGGGCACGGCCATCCAGTATCCGATGCGTCGCACGGGCGACATGGCCGTGATGCCGTTGAGGGCGCAGTACATTCGTACCGGTACGGATGCGGAGCTGGGGCCCGGCTATGCCGGCGGCGGTGCGGAATTTTCGTTCACGTTTCCGTGACGGCGACGCGCGGCTCGGCGATCAGGCCGGCGTGATCCATGCGTCATCACGAAACCCGCAGAGCAAAGCACCATTTGTTGGTTCGGAATCGCCGCACGCGCTGATACGTTAGCGGCTTCGCGACGACACCACGTCGCGATGTTCCTCGAACCGGGCCGCCGCGCGATCCGTGGCGGCCCTTATAACAACTCAGGTCGTGCTCATGAAATTCCACACTCTCGCCACGTGGCTCGTCGGGGCCGCGCTCGTCACGGCAGGCACGGTCGCGCACGCGGACCGGCTCGACGACATCAGGAAGGCCGGCGTGCTGCGCGTCGCGACCTTCGACAGCAATCCGCCGTTCGGCTATGTCGACGGCAAGAGCAACCACATCGTCGGCCTCGACGTCGACTATGCGAAGGCGCTGGCCGACAAGCTCGGCGTGAAGCTGCAACTGCAGCCGACCAACCCCGCGAACCGCATTCCGTTCCTGACCTCCGGCAAGGTCGACCTGGTGCTCGCGAACTTCACGATTACCGACGAGCGCGCGAAGCAGGTCGACTTCAGCATTCCGTACTTCTCGTCGGGCCAGCAGTTTCTCGCGAAGAAGGGCGTGCTGAAATCGGCCGACCAGTTGAACAATCTGCGCGTCGGCGCGGACAAGGGCACGACGAACGAGATCACGCTGCGCGAGAAGTATCCGAAGGCGACGATCGTCGCGTATGACGACACGCCGTTCGCGTTCGCCGCGCTGCGTGCCGGCAACGTGCAGGCGATTACGCAGGACGGACCAAAACTGATCGGCTTGCTCGCGAACGTGCCCGACAAGCAGAACTACGAGATTCCGGCGTTCACGATCTCGAACGACTACATGGGCGTCGGCGTGCCGAAGGGCGAGACGCGCCTGCTCGGCTTCGTGAACGACACGCTGAAGGGGCTCGAGGCGAACGGCCGCGCGGGACAGATCTACGACGCGTGGTTCGGGCCGGCGACGAAGACGCCGCTCACGCGCATCTTCCGGATCGGCGACCGAACCTGAGTCGCGCGCCGCGCCGCGTGCGCCGCGATCCGCCGCCGGCTGTGCCGGTATGCGCGGGTCGCGGCGCTTTCCGCTTGCTTCCGTCTACTTTCGCATTTTTCGCCTCTTTCGATCGCGCTTCGCGACCCCACACATCAGCATGCTCGGCTTGGCGCCCAAATATCTGTCCTGGCTCTGGCAGGGCTTCCTGCTCACGCTCGGCCTCGCGGCCGCGGCGGCGCTCGCCGCGACCGTCGGCGGGCTGCTGCTCGCCGTCATGCGGCATGCACGCGGCACGGCAGTGCGCACGGTAGCGGCCGGCTACGTCGTCGCGTTCCGCAACACGCCGCTGCTCGTTCAACTGCTGTTCTGGTACTTCGGTGTCGCGTCGTTGCTGCCCGACACGTGGATCACGTGGCTGAACGCGCGCCATGAACTGAGCGCGGGCCCGCTCACGCTCGCGTGGCCGTCGTTCGAGTTCGTCGCCGGCTGGGTCGGGTTGAGCGCCTACACGGCCGCGTTCGTCGCCGAGGAATGCGAAGCCGGGTTGCGCGGCGTACGCCGTGCGCAATACGATGCGGCCGCGGCGCTCGGCCTCACGCCGATGCAGTCGCTGCGCTACGTGGTGCTGCCGCAGGCCGTGCGCATCGCGCTGCCGCCGCTGTTCGGCCAATACATGAATCTCGTGAAGAACTCGTCGCTCGCGATGGCGATCGGCGTCGCCGAGCTGTCGTATGCGTCGCGGCAGGTCGAGACGGAGACGTTCAAGACCTTTGCGGCGTTCGGCGTCGCGACCGTGCTGTACGTCGCCGCGGTGGCCGCGATCGAGGCCGGCGCGTACGCGGCCACGCAATGGCGCGACCGGCTCGGGGCGGGGCGTTGAGGATGGATGTCTCGCTGCTGCTCGACAATCTGCCGTACCTGCTCGTCGGCGCGTTCCCGGACGGCCCGCTCGGCGGCGCCGCGCTGTCGCTCGTGCTGGCGATCGCGTCGGCCGTCGCGTCGGCGGTGCTGGGGGTGGCGCTCGGCGTCGCGATGGCGCTCGCGCGCGGCCCGCTGCGCGTGCTGCTGCTCGCGTTCATCGGCTTCTTTCGCGCGATTCCGGTGCTGATGCTGATCTTCTGGACGTACTTCCTGCTGCCGATGCTGCTGCACGTGGACGTGCCGGGGCTCGCGACGGTCGTGTGTGCGCTGGCGCTGATCGGGGGCGCGTATCTCGCGCATGCGGTGCATGCGGGCATCGTCGCGGCCGGCGACGGGCAGTGGCAGGCCGGGCTGTCGCTCGGGCTCACGCGCTGGCAGACGGTGCGCTACGTGCTGCTGCCGCAGGCGATCCGGATCATGACGCCGTCGTTCGTCAACCAGTGGGTCGCGCTCGTGAAGGACACGTCGCTCGCGTATATCGTCGGCGTGCCGGAACTGTCGTTCGTCGCGACGCAGGTGAACAACCGGCTGATGGTGTATCCGGCGCCGATCTTCCTGTTCGTCGCGGCGCTTTACCTGGTGCTGTGCACGTCGCTCGACGGCGCGGCACGCTGGCTGCTGTCACGCGGCCCGCGTGCGGCGCGCATCGCGCAGGCCGCGGCCGAACGCACGGAACCCGTGCGGTGACGGCCGGCCGCGTCGTCGCTGCGCGACGGGCGCGACGGGCGCGACGGGCGCGACGGGCGCGACGGGCGTGGCGCTGCGTCGGGGCTTCGGCGCGTTGACGTCAGGACGCGCTGTAGTGCGTGTTGAAGACCGCGCGCAGCGTTGACGAATCGGTCGCGAAGTCGCCCCACAGCGGGCCGTCGCTTTGCGCGAACGCGAACGGCGACGTATTGATCGACGCGAGGCGCAAGCGCCATTGCGCCGCTTCCTGGCGGAACGCGGTGAGCTGCATGTCGGACAGCCCCGTCTGCGCGTTCGCGAGCGTGACGAGCGGATCGACCGGATCGTCCGCGACGCGCACCTCGAAGTGCAGATGCGGGCCGGTGGCCGCGCCGGTCATGCCGACCGAGCCGATGCGCTGGCCTTGCTTCACGGTTTCGCCCGTCTTCAGCCCGTGCGCATACGCGGACAGATGCGCATAGTAGGTCGAATAGCCGTCCGCATGATCGACGATCACGTAGTGGCCGTAGCCGCCGGGATCGGTGCCGACGAACGATACGACGCCATCGGCCGCCGCGTTGACGGGCGTGCCGGACGGCGCGGCGAGATCCACACCGGTGTGGAACGCCATCGCCTGCGACAGCGGGTGGACGCGTTCGCCGAAGAACGAGCTGATGCGCGTCCACTTGACGGGCATCGTGAACGCTGCCGCCTCGAGCGGGGCGCCGTCGAGCGTGTAGTACGCGCCGTGGTCGGCGCCCGGTGCGCGGAACCAGATCGCACCGAACGTGCGGCCCGCGACGCGCAGCTCGAGCGCGGTGAGGCGCGGCGTGCCGTTGTTCGTGTCGTACGCGACGCGGTAGTAATCGCCGCGCTGCGCGCTGGCGCGCATTGCAACCTTGCCGGTGACGAGATCGCCGAGCTGGATGCGCACCTCGGGCGGCACGTCGAGACGGTTCAGCGTATCGGACAGCGTAAGTTCGATGTCGCCGGCGCGCGTTCCGTGTCGGGTTTCGGGCGCCGCGAACTGGAACAGGCTCGCATAGCCGAGCATGTCGTTGCGGTGTGCGCTGAGCGGCGCGAACAGGCCCGGCTGCGGGCTGCGGTCGCCCTGTTCGTTGAGTTCGTTGCGCTCGCCGAGCGTGCGCGCGAGCTCGCTCGTCACGAAATGCTGCGCGGTGGGAAACGGCGTGTCGGACAGCACGCGCTGCGGCAGCGCGGCCGTGCCCGACTCGACGGCGCCCGGCAGTTGCGAGACGGCGGGCAGCGCGGCGGCGAGACCGAAGGCGGCGAGGGCGCCGAGCACGGCGGCCGGCACGAGCGCGCGCACGAGGCGCTGCGCGCGGCCGGGCGCGAAAGCATCAGGAATTGCGGCAGGCTTGACCAAAAGTGTCCACATCCAGGAAAACGGTTCAAAGAGGTGTGGGCGGGAGCCATCGGCGGCATATCCGTCGGGTGACGACGGGGCGGGCGACGGGCGTGCAACAAAACAGGCCCCGCGAGGGGCCTGTGTCGTTTCCGTTCGACCCAACTCGCGGGGTGCCCGCTTCGAACGGCGGCGTGAACTTTCCGGGTCGAACCCGGATTATCACGAAGACGCTAAAGAAAGATGACAGCGCCAGTCTACCGATGTTCCGCGAAACGTTAAAAATTTTAAAGAGGGTCGGCGCATTCGTTTCGCACTGCGGTAAATCGGGTTAAATCAGCATTTATTGCGCGGCTTTTCGTCAGTCAGGCAATTTTTGCGGGCGCACGCGCAGTGCGCTGGAGGTCCTGACCGCGTCGAAACCGGCGTCGAGCATCGCCTCCGCGTCGTTCCACAGATTGCCGCGCAGGCGGTTGGTCCAGATCATCGACGCGAACACACCTTCCAGCAGCGACACGAGATGGACGGCCGCGAGATGCACGTCGAGATCGGCGGCGATTTCGCCGGCCGCGATCGCACGGCGCAGCAGCGCCTTCGTGATGCGCAGCATCTGCAGTTCGAGCAGCATGCGGCGCCGCTGCAGCGCGCCGTTCTCCTCGCTCTGCTCGCACTTCGTATAGAGGATCACGAGCACGCGCTGCATCGAGCCCGGCTCGCCGCATTGCTGCAGGTAATGCGACGCCGCGCGGCGCAGCGTGGCGAACGCGGGCAGGCTGTCGACCGCGTCGAAGCCTTCCGAGGTCCGCGCGAACGCGCGGTCGCACAGCGCGAGACACACCTCCATCTTGTTGCGGTAGTGGCCGTAGACGGCGCCCCGCGACATCCCGGCGGCCTCGGCGAGGTCCGCCATCGCGGTTTGCGCGACGCCTTTTTCGAGCAGAACCAACTCGGCGGCGTCGAGGATCCGGTGCTTGATGGCGAGCGATTCTTCCCGGGTCTTGCGGGCCATGGCGTGAATTTCCTTACAGTTCGCTGTCGTTTTATTGAGACAGTGTGGCGGACGAATGGCGACAGCATGTATTTAATCAGTCGTGACTGATTATAATCGACCACCCTGAGCCGCCGCATTGTATCGGCGGCGAACGATCCGAGGTCACACATGAATAACAAACGCTCCCTGCGGCGCCGCCTCCGGCTGGCGCCCGTCGCGCTCGCGGCCATGCTGGCCGTGGCCGGATGCGGAAAGGGCGACAAGGACAAGGCGCCGGAGGCCATTCAGAACGCGACGGTCGTGACGGTGCGTCCGACGGCCGTGCCGATGACCGTCGAATTGCCGGGCCGGCTCGACGCGTATCGGCAAGCGCAAGTGCGCGCACGGGTCGCGGGCATCGTCACCGCGCGGACTTACGAGGAAGGCCAGGAAGTGAAGCAGGGCGCGGTGCTGTTCCGCATCAATCCCGCGCCGCTGAAGGCCGCGCGCGATGCCGCGCAGGGCGCGCTCGCGAAGGCGCAGGCCGCCGCGCTCGCGGCGAGCGACAAGCGCCGCCGTTACGACGACCTGGTGCGCGACCGCGCGGTCAGCGAGCGCGATCACACCGAGGCCGTCGCCGACGACACGCGGGCGAAGGCCGACGTCGCTTCCGCGAAGGCCGAGCTCGCACGCGCGCAGCTGCAGCTCGACTATGCGACCGTCACCGCGCCGATTTCGGGCCGCGCACGACGTGCGCTCGTCACCGAAGGCGCGCTCGTCGGCCAGGACCAGGCAACGCCGCTCACGACCGTCGAGCAGCTCGATCCGATCTACGTGAATTTCTCGCAGCCGGCGGCCGACGTCGACGCATTGCGTCGCGCGGTGAAGAGCGGACACGCGACCGGGATCGCGCAGCACGACGTCACGGTGACGCTGCGGCGCGCCGACGGCAGCGCGTATCCGCTGAAGGGCAAGCTGCTGTTCAGCGATCTCGCGGTCGATCCCACCACCGATACCGTCGCGATGCGCGCGCTGTTCCCCAACCCCGAGCGCGAGCTGCTGCCGGGCGCGTATGTGCGGATCGCGCTCGATGCGGCCGTCGACCAGCGGGCGATCCTCGTGCCGCGCGATGCGCTGCTGCGCACGGCCGAGCGCACGTCGGTGCGCGTGGTCGGCACGAACGGCAAGGTGAAGGACGTCGAGGTCGTCGCCGACCAGATGAGCGGACGCGACTGGCGCGTCACGCGCGGCCTGTCGGGCGGCGAGCGCGTGATCGTCGACAACGCCGCGCAGTTCGCGCCCGATACCGCCGTCAAGCCCGTCGAGCAGGCATCGCCGACGAAGGCCGCGCAACCGGCGGCCGCCCGTCAAACCTGACCGGTTCAATAGACCAACATGGCACGTTTCTTCATCGATCGCCCCGTCTTCGCGTGGGTGATCGCACTCTTCATCATGCTCGGCGGCGCGTTCGCGATCCGCGCGCTGCCCGTCGCGCAATACCCGGACATCGCCCCGCCCGTCGTCAGCATCTATGCGACGTATCCGGGCGCGTCCGCGCAGGTCGTCGAGGAATCGGTGACCGCGCTGATCGAGCGCGAAATGAACGGCGCGCCGGGGCTGCTGTATACGTCCGCGACGAGCAGCGCCGGGGCCGCGTCGCTGTACCTGACGTTCAAGCAGGGCGTCAACGCCGATCTCGCGGCCGTCGAAGTGCAGAACCGGCTGAAGACGGTCGAGGCGCGGCTGCCTGAACCGGTGCGGCGCGACGGCATCCAGGTCGAGAAGGCCGCGGACAACATCCAGCTCGTCGTGTCGCTGACGTCGGAAGACGGCCGGATGACCGCCGTGCAGCTCGGCGAATACGCGTCGGCGAACGTCGTGCAGGCGCTGCGCCGCGTCGACGGCGTCGGCAAGGTGCAGTTCTGGGGCGCCGAATACGCGATGCGGATCTGGCCCGACCCGGTGAAGCTGGCCGGTCACGGCCTCACCGCGTCGGACATCGCGTCGGCCGTGCGCGCGCACAACGCGCGCGTGACGGTCGGCGACATCGGCCGCAGCGCGGTGCCGGACAGCGCGCCGATCGCGGCGACCGTGTTCGCCGATGCGCCGCTGAAGACGCCGGCCGATTTCGGCGCGATCGCGCTGCGCACGCAGCCGGACGGCTCCGCGCTCCACCTGCGCGACGTCGCGCGCATCGAGTTCGGCGGCAACGACTACAACTATCCGTCGTACGTGAACGGCAAGGTCGCGACCGGCATGGGCATCAAGCTCGCGCCGGGCTCGAACGCGGTATCCACCGAGAAGCGCGTGCGCGCGACGATGGACGAGCTGTCCGCGTATTTCCCGCCGGGCGTGAAATACCAGATCCCGTACGAGACGTCGTCGTTCGTGCGCGTGTCGATGAACAAGGTCGTCACGACGCTGATCGAGGCCGGCGTGCTGGTGTTCCTCGTGATGTTCCTGTTCATGCAGAACCTGCGCGCGACGCTGATCCCGACGCTCGTCGTGCCGGTCGCGCTCGCGGGCACGTTCGGCGTGATGTACGCGGCCGGCTTCTCGATCAACGTGCTGACGATGTTCGGGATGGTGCTCGCGATCGGCATCCTCGTCGACGACGCGATCGTCGTCGTCGAGAACGTCGAGCGGCTGATGGTCGAGGAGGGGCTCGCGCCCTACGACGCGACCGTCAAGGCGATGCGGCAGATCAGCGGCGCGATCGTCGGGATCACCGTGGTGCTGACGTCGGTGTTCGTGCCGATGGCGTTCTTCGGCGGCGCGGTGGGCAACATCTACCGGCAGTTCGCGCTGTCGCTCGCGGTGTCGATCGGCTTCTCGGCGTTTCTCGCGCTGTCGCTCACGCCCGCGCTGTGCGCGACGCTGCTCAAGCCGGTGTCAGGCGACCATCACGAGAAGCGCGGCTTCTTCGGCTGGTTCAACGGCTTCGTCGCGCGCTCGACGCAGCGTTATGCGACGCGCGTCGGCGCGATGCTGAAGAAGCCGCTGCGCTGGCTGGTCGTGTACGGCGCGCTGACCGCGGCCGCGGCATTGATGCTCACGCAACTGCCGAGCGCGTTCCTGCCCGACGAGGACCAGGGCAACTTCATGGTGATGGTGATCCGGCCGCAGGGCACGCCGCTCGCGGAAACGATGCAGAGCGTGCGCGAGGTCGAATCGTATATTCGCCGCGACGAGCCGGCCGCGTACACGTTCGCGCTCGGCGGCTTCAACCTGTACGGCGAAGGGCCGAACGGCGGGATGATCTTCGTCACGCTGAAGAACTGGAAGGAACGCAAGGCCGGGCGCGATCAGGTGCAGGCGATCGTCGCGCGCATCAACGCGCGCTTCGCGGGCACGGCGAACACCACGGTGTTCGCGATGAACTCGCCGGCGCTGCCCGATCTCGGCTCGACGAGCGGCTTCGACTTCCGGCTGCAGAACCGCAGCGGGCTCGATTACGCCGCGTTCAGCGCCGCACGCGAGCAACTGCTCGCGGCGGGCGGCAAGGATCCCGCGCTCACCGACGTGATGTTCGCCGGCACGCAGGACGCGCCGCAGCTGAAGCTCGACATCGATCGCGCGAAGGCGTCGGCGCTCGGCGTGTCGATGGACGAGATCAACACGACGCTCGCGGTGATGTTCGGCTCCGACTATATCGGCGACTTCATGCACGGCACGCAGGTGCGCCGCGTGATCGTGCAGGCCGACGGGCTGCACCGGCTCGATCCGGCCGACGTGCAGAAGCTGCGCGTGCGCAACGCGGGCGGCGAGATGGTGCCGCTCGCGGCGTTCGCGACGCTGCACTGGACGCTCGGGCCGCCGCAGCTCACGCGCTACAACGGCTATCCGTCGTTCACGATCAACGGCTCGGCCGCGCCCGGCCACAGCAGCGGCGAAGCGATGGCCGCGATCGAGCGGCTCGCCGCGAAGCTGCCGGCCGGCATCGGCCACGCGTGGTCGGGGCAGTCGTTCGAGGAGCGGCTGTCGGGCGCGCAGGCGCCGATGCTGTTCGCGCTGTCGGTGCTCGTCGTGTTTCTCGCGCTCGCGGCGCTGTACGAGAGCTGGTCGATCCCGTTCGCGGTGATGCTGGTCGTCCCGCTCGGCGTGATCGGCGCGGTGCTCGGCGTGACGCTGCGCGGGATGCCGAACGACATCTATTTCAAGGTGGGGCTGATCGCGACGATCGGGTTGTCCGCGAAGAACGCGATCCTGATCGTCGAGGTCGCGAAGGACCTGGTCGCGCAGCGCATGTCGCTCGTCGACGCCGCGCTCGAGGCCGCACGCCTGCGGCTGCGGCCGATCGTGATGACGTCGCTCGCGTTCGGCGTCGGCGTGCTGCCGCTCGCGTTCGCGTCGGGCGCCGCATCCGGCGCGCAGATGGCGATCGGCACCGGCGTGCTCGGCGGCGTGATCACGGCGACGGTGCTCGCGGTGTTCCTCGTCCCGCTGTTTTTCGTGATCGTCGGCCGCCTGTTCGACGTCGGCCCGCGCCGGCGCGGCGGATCGCAGCCGGCGACGATGGAGGGTTCGCAGTGATGTTTGCATTGAATGCATGCGCCGCACCGAGGCTTCAGCTCGCGCTGGCCGCCGTGCTCGCGCTCGCGGGCTGCTCGCTCGCGCCGCGTTACGAGCGGCCGGCGGCGCCGGTGCCGGCCAGCTATGCGACGGTCGATGGCGGCACGCAGCAGGGCGCCGGGCCGGCTGGGGCGGCTGGGACGGCCGACGCCGCGCTGCTCGACGACTGGCGCGCGTATTTCACCGATCCGGCGCTGCAGGCGTGGATCGATGCCGCGCTCGCAAACAATCGCGACCTGCGGATCGCGGCCGGCCGGCTCGACGAAGCGCGCGCGCTGTACGGCGTGCAGCGCGCGGACCTGATGCCGTCGGTCGACGCGAACCTCGGCTACGAACGCACGCGCCAGTACGACCCGGTCGTGCGCGAGAGCGCGGTGAGCGGGCTGTATCGCGCGGGCGTCGGCGTCAGCGCGTACGAGCTCGACCTGTTCGGCCGCGTGCGCAATCTGTCCGATGCGGCGCTCGCCGAGTATTTCGCGACGGCCGACGCGCAGCGCACGGTGCGTATCGGCGTGATTGCCGAAGTCGCGGGGGCGTACGTGTCGGAGCGATCGTTGCACGAGCAACTGGCGCTGGCCCAGCGCACGCTCGACGCGCGCGAGCGCATCGCCGCGCTCACGCAGCGCCGCTACGCGGCCGGCACGAGCGACGCGATCGAACTGCGTTCGGCCGAGATGCTGGTCGCGTCCGCGCGGGCGTCGCAGGCCGCGCTGCAGCGCGAGCATGCGCAATCGGTGCGCGCGCTGCAATTGCTCGCCGGCGATTTTGCGCGCAACGTGCCCGCCGACGGCACCGCGCTCGACACGCTCGCGATCGCGCCGGTGGCGCCCGGCGCGCCGAGCGCGCTGCTCGAACGGCGGCCGGACATCCGGCAGGCCGAGTCGCGGCTCGAGGCCGCCAACGCACAGATCGGCGCCGCGCGTGCGGCATTCTTCCCGCGCGTCGCGCTGACCACCGACTACGGCTCGGTCAGCGATGCGTTCTCGAGCCTGTTCGCGGGCGGCACGAGCGTGTGGATGTTCGCGCCGCGCATCACGCTGCCGATTTTCGCGGGCGGGCGCAATCGCGCGAATCTCGACGTCGCGAATGCGCGCAAGCACATCGCGGTCGCCGAGTACGAGAAGACCGTGCAGACCGCGTTCCGCGAAGTGGCCGACGCATTCGCCGCGCGCGACTGGATCGATCGCCAGCTCGCCGCGCAGCAGGACGTCTACGCGGCCGACGGCGCGCGGCTGAAACTCGCCGAGCGCCGCTATGCGGGCGGCGTCGCGACGTATCTCGAACTGCTCGACGCGCAGCGCAGCACGTACGAGTCCGGGCACGAGTTGATCCGGCTCAAGGCGCTGCGGCTCGCGAATGCGATTGCGTTGTATCGCGCGCTGGGCGGCGGCTGGGCGCCGGCAACCGCCGGCGAAGCTGCCGCGTGATGGCTTGACCGGGGCCGGCCAGGCGGCGGCGCATGGTGATGCGTCGCCGCTGCCCCGGCCGGTGTTGCTTCTGTCGGGTCGCCGGCCGCGAGCGACGACACGTGCATGCGCGCTTCGTCGCTCCTGTTTTTCCTCCACGCAGTCGGGTTGAAGGGCCGCCTTCCACTCGACTCGCATCCCGGCGACCGATCGCGTCGCCGCCGGCCTCCGATCGTGCCGGACTTCCTCCTGTTTCGACTCCATTCAGTGTTGCGAATGTCGTCCTGGCGCACGGCTTTATGCGGCCGCTTTAATCCCGGGTTGACGATTCGATTAATTCACGTATTGTGAACAATAAGGGTGACAAAGTGTCGCGGTAAAACGTTTGTGCAGATTTCGCAATCGTTTGCGTGAAAGTTTCGCGGCGTTGAATATCATCCGTTAATTTCCCGTCAGTTGAAAATCGTCAAATGTTTTCGTTGCGATCGGGCAACGGTGGTCGGATCGGCCCATATTTCGTCATTTCATCGGGTGTCTGGCAAGTCCATATCCAGCAAGGAGAATCGGGGAGATTTAAAATTGTCTTTAATTTTCAGTCGGTTCCGGAAAATAAAAAAGGACTGCGGACGAAAATGTCGGGATTGAGAATCGGCGGGAAGGCGCGGATTTTAAGGTGCGTAAAACGAAGATTGTCATTGAGATTTGACAATGATTTACAGAATTCCTTCACTCCTATCTCGATAATGCGGCCTCGTGACGGACGGGAGCCAACCACACGCTGCCTTTTGTATCCGCCACGTCGTCCATTCCCTTTGAAATTCTCACGGAAAACGTCATGAAAAAATCCCTCCTGAGCGCGGTCGCACTCGCAGCCCTGTCCAGCTCGGCCTTCGCAGCGGGCACCGGCACGATCAACTTCACGGGCGAGATCGTCGCGGGCGCATGCGGCATCGATTCGAACTCCGTCAACCAGACCGTGCAGCTCGGCAAGGTGCCGACCAACAAGTTCAAGCAAGCCGGCGACAAGTCGGACGCGGTGTCGTTCGACATCAAGCTGACCGACTGCGACACCAGCATCGCGCAGAACGCGTACTTCACGTTCACGGGCACGTCGAGCGCGGGCCAGCCGAAGCTGCTCGCGACGATCGGTTCGGCAACCAACGTCGGCATCCGCCTGCAGGCCGCGTCGGGCGAATACCTCGACAACGGCGCCGAACAGAAAGCGCCGACCCTGCTGCAAAACGGCACGAACATCGCGCGCTTCGCGGCGATGTACGAAGCCACGGCCGCCGGCGTGACGCCGGGTACGGCCGACGGCGTCGCCAACTTCACGGTCCGCTACCAGTAAGCGTCCGTATCGGAGAAGGGGTGTGCACACCCTTTCTCCGTCCTCCTTGCCTTCACGTCTCTACTTCCCCGGATTTCCGGTAGCGCCGCGTGCGAATCAGACATTCCTTCCTTTGCGTCTCCGTGCTGGTCGTCGGCAGCCAGAGCCATGCGACGGAATTCAATTCGTCGTTTCTCGACATCGACGGCACACGCAACGTCGACCTGTCGCAGTTCTCGCAGCCCGACTTCACGCTGCCCGGCGAGTACATGCTCGACGTGCAGGTCAACGACCTGTTCTACGGGCTGCAGGCGATCCAGTTCATCGCGCTCGACGCATCCGGCGCGGGCAAGCCGTGCCTGCCGCCG
This sequence comes from Burkholderia sp. SIMBA_062, assembly GCF_046534765.1. NCBI lineage: Bacteria > Pseudomonadati > Pseudomonadota > Betaproteobacteria > Burkholderiales > Burkholderiaceae > Burkholderia > Burkholderia sp. SIMBA_062. Next base: position 168,501 of record NZ_JAWRYD010000004.1, on the reverse strand, counting down.
GAACTCGTCGCGCGGTTCGGGCTGAAGCCGTCGCTCGCGAAGGACCTGCCGCGCTTGCAGGGCGGACGTTGCGTCGATCTCGGCGCGATCGAGGGCGCGACCGTGCGTTACCTGAAGAGCGACGGACGGTTGAAGATCACGATTCCGCAGGCCGCGCTCGAATTCACCGATTCGACCTACCTGCCGCCGTCGAGCTGGTCCGACGGAATTCCGGGCGCGATGCTCGACTATCGCGTGATCGCGAACACGAACCGCAACTTCGGTTCGGGCGGCGGACAGACGAATTCGATCCAGGCCTACGGCACGATCGGCGCGAACTGGGATGCATGGCGCTTTCGCGGCGACTACCAGGCGCAGTCGAACGTGGGCAACACGGCATACGCGGATCGCACGTTCCGCTTCAGCCGGCTTTACGCGTTTCGCGCGCTGCCGTCGATCCAGTCGACGGTGACGTTCGGCGACGACTACCTGAGCTCGGACATTTTCGATACGTTCGCGCTGATGGGCGCGTCGATCCGCAGCGACGATCGCATGCTGCCGCCTTCGTTGCGCGGCTATGCGCCGCTGATCTCGGGCGTCGCGCGCACCAACGCGACCGTGACCGTGTCGCAGGCGGGCCGCGTGCTGTACGTGACGCGCGTGTCGCCGGGCGCGTTCGCGCTGCAGAACATCAACACGAGCGTGCAGGGCACGCTCGACGTCACGGTCGACGAGGAAGACGGCAGCGTGCAGCGCTTCCAGGTGACGACGGCCGCCGTGCCGTTCCTCGCACGTACCGGACAGCTGCGCTACAAGGCCGCCATCGGCAAACCGCGGCAGTTCGGCGGCGCCGGCATCACGCCGTTCTTCGGATTCGGCGAGGCCGCGTACGGGTTGCCGTTCGACATCACGCTGTACGGCGGCTTCATCGCTGCGTCGGGCTATACGTCGATCGCACTGGGCGTCGGCCGCGATTTCGGCACGTTCGGCGCGGTATCGGCCGATGTCACGCATGCGCGTGCGCACCTGTGGTGGAACGGCGCGACGCGCAACGGCAACTCGTATCGCATCAATTATTCGAAGCACTTCGACGGGCTCGACGCAGACGTGCGCTTCTTCGGCTATCGCTTCTCCGAACGCGACTACACGAACTTCGCGCAGTTCTCGGGCGACCCGACCGCCTACGGCCTTGCCAACAGCAAGCAACGCTACTCGGCGACGATGTCCAAGCGCTTCGGCGACACGTCGACCTATCTTTCGTACGACCAGACGACCTACTGGGCCCGCACGTCGGAGCAGCGCGTCGGCCTCACGCTGACGCGCGCGTTCTCGATCGGCGCATTGCGCAAGCTGAACGTCAGCGTGTCGGCGTTCCGCACGCAAAGCGCGGGCGCGAGCGGCAACCAGTTCTCGGTGACCGCGACGCTGCCGATCGGCGGCCGCCACACCGTCACGTCGAACCTGACGACGGGCAGCGGCAGCACGAGCGCGAACGCGGGCTACATCTACGACGATCCGGCCGGGCGCACCTACCAGATCAACGCGGGCGCGACCGACGGCCGCGCGTCGGCGAACGCGAGCTTCCGCCAGCGCACGTCGACTTACCAGCTGAACGCGCAGGCGTCGACGCTCGCCAACGCGTATGCGGCCGCGTCGCTCGAAGTCGACGGCTCGCTCGTCGCGACGCAGTACGGCGTGTCCGCGCATGCGAACGGCAACGCGGGCGATACGCGGCTGCTGGTCTCGACCGACGGCGTGCCCGACGTGCCGCTGTCCGGCACGCTCACGCATACCGACTCGCGCGGCTATGCGGTGCTCGACGGGATCTCGCCGTACAACGTGTACGACGCGACCGTCAACGTTGAGAAGCTGCCGCTCGAGGTGCAGGTGTCGAACCCGATCCAGCGCATGGTGCTGACCGACGGCGCGATCGGCTTCGCGAAGTTCTCCGCCGCGCGCGGCAGCAACCTGTATCTGACGCTGACCGATGCGGCCGGCAAGCCGCTGCCGTTCGGCGCATCGGTGCAGGACGCGGCGAACGGCAAGGAGCTCGGCATCGTCGGCGAAGCCGGCGCCGCGTTCCTGACCCAGGTGCAGCCGAAATCCGCGCTGGTGGTGCGTGCAGGCGAACGCACGCTGTGCGCGGTGAACGCACTGCCGAACCAGCTTCAACTCGAAGGCACGCCGATTCCGGTGACGTGCCAGCCGCCCGGCGAGTCGCATGCAGCGGCCGCACGGGCCGACCGATGATTTCACGGATCCCGCATGAACCCTGTTTTCTCCCTTTCCTTCCCGCGCCGCGCGGCGTGCATGCTGGCCGCGGCCAGCGCGCTGCTCGCCGGCGTCGCGCACGCGGCGATCGTGCCGGACCGCACGCGCGTGATCTTCAACGAAGGCGAACCGGCCGCGATCGTCACGATCACCAACAAGAGCGCGACGTATCCGTATCTCGTGCAATCGTGGCTCGAGGACACGCGCGGCAACAAGATCACGTCGCCATTGATGGTCGTGCCGCCGCTGCAGCGCGTCGAGGCGAACGAGCGCAACGTGCTGCGCATCGCGAAGCTGCCCGGGGCCGCGCTGCCGGCCGATCGCGAATCGGTGTTCTATCTGAACATCCGCGAAGTGCCGCCAAAGACCGATACGCCGAACACGCTGCAGATCGCACTGCATACGCAGATGAAGCTGTTCTACCGGCCGAAGGGCGTGCAGCCGGCGCGCGACGAGGACTGGACGCTGCCGATGACGCTGCGCGTCGACGCGGCCGCGCACCGGCTCGTGTTCGACAACCCGACGCCGTACCACGTGACGGTGGTCGACGTGACGGCGGGCGCGCAGAAGACGCGCGTGCCGATCGAGCCCGTGATGGTGGACCCGATGAGCACGGCCGACGTGCCGTTCAAGGGCGCGACGCCATCGACGCTGTTCATCACGCATATCGACGATTACGGCGGCCAGGTGGCGGTCGAATATGCGTGTGACGCGGGCGCTTGCAAGAGCGTGAAGCGATGAGCGGCGCAGCGCGTGAACGGCACATGCCGGCGGCATGGTTGCGCTGGATCGTGCTCGCATTGTTCGTTGTGGCGGCGCAGCCCGCGTGGGCATTGCGGTGCCTGACCAACAGCGGCGCGACCTCTCAGACCGAGCCGATCGGCGGCGTGGCGTCGTATCCGACCGACGCGCCGGACGGGTACGTGATCTGGGTCTCGCCGGTGCGCACGACGTCGGGGTATTGCTACAAGGACCTCGGTGACGCCGGCAGCCTGAGAGTCGTCGACAACATCTATTTCTACGCGAATCCGAATCGCACGGACCCGGCCGCGTGGGGGCTCGAGATCGGCATCCGCTACCGGGGCATCGACTATTTCGACAAGACGAGCAATCGGGGCGGCGGCGTGTTTACCGGCTATTCGGTGCCGCCGTGCAGCCGGTACGATTTCGATCGCGGGCGGTGCCAGCAGACCCGAATCAGCATCGACTATCAGGTCGTCGTGCGCAAGAAGGGCAACTGGGTCCAGCCGCCGAGCGATATCTACACGGTATTCCAGTTCGACGGCGAGTTCGGGCTGAATGCGTACAACCCGAGTTTCCAATACCGGTTGAGCGGCCTGCGCAACCTCAAGCCGACGCCGTGTTTCGTCGACGTGCTCGTCACGCCCGAACCGGGCGTCGTCAACTTCGGGCAGGTGCAGGCGGTGGGTAACGGCTTCCTGCCGGCGGTGCCGCGCAAGCGGTTTTCGTTGTCATTGACCAAGAAATGCAACGTCGCGGTGCGGGTCGACGGGTATTTCGAAACGAGCTTTCCGGTGCAGAACGGCTTGCTGGTGCCGGCGAAGGACAGCAATTTCGGTATCGGCATCGAGGACAGCCAGGGCAAGGCCATTCCGTTCAATCAGCAGTTCACGCTGGCGCAGTTCGCGTCCAACGTGATGAATCAGAGCGTGTTGATGGACGCGGTGCTGAAATCGTTCGGTCCGCCGAAGATCGGGCGATTCGATGCGACCGCAACGATCAGGTTGTTCATTTACTGAGCGGCGTCCGGGGGGGCGGCCGCACCACGTCGACGAGTGAAATTATTGATACGACATGGTAAACGAGGCGCGCGCGTTTGCAGGCCCTGAAGTTATCTGCTCTGACGTACGCACGTAGCGAGCAGTCAGGGGAATGCTGAGGGTGTTGCCGGATGGCTGGCCCGCATACCATTGGTTCGTGTTGCCCGCGATGGCGGAATCGGGACCGAAACCGAGGGGCAATGAATCGTGGGTTATCTGATAGCCGATGCCCCGTGCTGTCGACTCGCTGTCCAGCCGGAGGGTATTCGATCTGTTCGACGGGTCCGTCACGTCGGTCATCGTCAGATAGACCTTGAGTCCTTGCGCGCAGCGATCCAGATCGATCGAGAAGCTTTGGTCACCGCCGGTCGAGCCGACCTGACTCAACGCGGACCCCTTGATCTGCGGCATCGAAACCTTGAGCGACGCATTCCTGACCGCGCAGGTCGTGCCGGTCACGGTGAGCGTTCCGCTGACTCTCAGGACGTAGCTGATTCTGTCCGTCCCTTGAGCGGCCCGCCACGTCATGGTAGGGAGCGTGCTGCCGGCGACGCTCCCCGATCCCACCGGACCCGTCACGACGAGCGTGACGCCGGCATTGAATGTCTCGCTGGTGCCAGTGGTCGACTCTCTGAATGGGGCAATCTGGGTATTGGCTATGCCGGGAATTGCGGCCCGAAATTGAATGCCGATTCCCGGAATACCTGTTTCGTATGTATTGGTGTAGCCCGGCACGAGTTTTCCGCCGGAAATTTCGGCAGTTGTAAGCGTCGCCACGGGGGCAGTCCAACTTGATGGTGTTCCATGGGTGCGCATACAGGCTTTCGGAGGTGCCGACGAGTTTGTCTCTCGGAAGAGACCGTTCGCTGATCGCCACGTTCGTGTACCAGGGGGTCGCGACCGTACTGCCGGACTGCTTGAATTCGCAGACGGCATACAGCTTTCCGGAGCAACCCAGCGCCAGAAGCGAGAGAAATAGTCGAGTGAGCGCAGGGTAGTTCATGCCTGATCGAACTTCTTCGTGTTGATGGGTGTGACTAGAGTTGTCGATTATTTCCTAATGCGCACCGCGGGTGAATCGGACAAGTACTAAAAACGATGAATTTGCCCGGAAGGCGCTGCTCGGCGGCACATGAACTTGTGGCCGCGAACGGCCTGTAGCCTGCTTTTCCAGCGGGTGCCCCGACCGGATTCGGATCTGGGGAGCAATAACGATCTGCGCGTGCCGCGCCTGGCATCGTTCACGTCGCCGCCGGCGGATCATGTCTCGGATCGTTCGGCCCTGTCGGCCCGAAAGCTCGCCTCACACCGCGATCGACGATGCGGATCCCGTCCGCCAAAACGCCGCTTCCCTCGATTGATCAGACAAATCCGGACAACCGAAAGGGGTATTCGGTAATCAGATTGAGAATGATTTGCGTTTACGTTAAATTGCGCTATCTCGGAATTCGACGGAGCAGATCGATGGCAATGGCGGAAGTGCTCGAACGCCCGGCAGCGGCAACGGCGAACCCGTTCCTCGGCAGTTATCCGGACCTGCCGTCGCGCCCCGCGCCGCGTGCGCGTCGTGCCGCCGAGCCGCGCGCCCAGGGCGCGCTGCTCGACGTGCTGATTGCCCATCGCGCGATGCTCGTCAACGTTGCGCGCGGCTTCGTCGGCTGCGCGAGCCGCGCCGAGGACGTCGTCCACGACGTATTCGTGAAGCTCGTCGAATTCCCGAACCAGGACGCGGTGCGCCAGCCGATCGCGTACGTGACGCGGATGGTGCGCAACGCATCGATCGACGCGTGCCGCCGGCAAAGCCTCGAGAACGTCTATCACACGGAAGAGGACGACGGCTTCGACGTGCCGTCGCCGGAACCGACGCCCGAGGCCGCGCTGATGACGCGCGACACGCTGCGCCGCGTGTGGGCCGCGCTCGACGACCTGCCGGCGCGCAGCCGCGCGGCGTTCGAGATGGTGCGGCTGCGCGAGGAGACGCTGCAGACCGCGGCGCGCGCATTGAACGTGTCGCAGACGCTGGTGCATTTCATGGTGCGCGACGCGGAGCGGCACTGCGCGGAATGTCTCGACGCGTGCCATCGCGGCGTCGCGTGTCCGGTGTTTCTCGGCGGTCGCGCGCGGCGCCGGTAAAAAATCGCGCCGGCCAATCGTCTTCAAGACAGGAGCGGCCGATTCGACAGTTCGCCGCTTCGCTTCCTTCAACCGTCTCCCGCTTTTTTCCGATCATGACGCAAGCCACGACGCCTTCCGCCGACACCGACGACCTGGTCTATACGGTCGTCATCAACGACGAAGAACAGTATTCGATCTGGCCGACGTTCCGGCCCGTGCCGGCCGGCTGGCGCGAGGTTGGCGTGCGCGGCCCGAAGGCCGACTGCCTCGCGCACATCGAGACTGTCTGGACCGACATGCGCCCCGCGAGCCTGCGCCGCGCGATGGACGGCGAGCGCGCGACGCGCGCGTCGTGACCCGTTGCGCCGCGCTGGCGGCGCGCCACCTGAAGAGGACGTTGCATGACCCTGCTTTCGTTGCCGACGCTCGACGACCTGCGTATCGAGCCGGGGCTGCCCACCGTCGTGTCGCCGCGCGGCGCCGACGGCATGTCGATCGACGAGGTCGCGCCGCTGGCGCGCGCCATCGCGGCCGACACGCTCGAACGGGCGGGCGGTGTGCTGTTCACGGGCTTTCACGTGCCGTCGATCGATGCGTTCCAGCGGTTCGCGGCATCGTTCGGCGATCCGCTGATCGGCTATGAATACGCGTCGACGCCGCGCAGCCAGGTCGAAGGCGCGGTCTATACGTCGACCGAATACCCGCCGCACCGCGCGATTCCGCTGCACAACGAGCAGTCGTACACGCGCGAGTGGCCGCTGCGGATCTGGTTCCATTGCGCGCTCGCGGCGCCGAAGGGCGGGGCGACGCCGATCGCGGACAGCCGCGCCGTCTATCGCGCGCTCGATCCGGCGCTCGTCGCGCGCTTCGAGCAGCGCGAGCTGCTGTACGTGCGCAATTTCGGCCAGGGGCTCGACCTGCCGTGGCAGCAGTCGTTCGGCACCGACGAGCCGGCCGAGGTCGAGCGGATGTGCGCGGCGCGCGGGATCGAATGCACATGGCGCACCGACGACGACGGCGAACTGCTGCTGCGCACGCGCGAACGCTGCCAGGCCGTCGCGCGCCATCCGCGCACCGGCGACCGCGTGTGGTTCAACCAGGCGAACCTGTTTCACCTGTCCGCGCTCGACGACGACATGCAGGAAGCGCTCATCGATGCGGTCGGGCTCGAGAACGTTCCGCGCAACGTGTACTACGGCGACGGCGCGCCGCTGGAAGCCGACGCGCTCGCGGAAATCCGCGGCGTGCTCGAGCGCCAGCGCATCGTGTTCCCGTGGCGCACGGGCGACGTGCTGATGCTCGACAACATGCTGACCGCGCATGCGCGCGACCCGTTCGAAGGGCCGCGCAAGGTGGTCGTTGCGATGGCGCAGAGCTACACGGTCCCGCGCGCGGCCGAACGGAGGACCGATGACGCGTAGTCCCGCCGCGCTTGCCGCGCGCGGATTGACGGTGGGTTATCGCGACCATGTCGTGATCGACGGGCTGGACCTGTCGATCGCGGCCGGCCGCGTCACGGCGCTGTGCGGCCCGAACGGCTGCGGCAAGAGCACGCTGCTGCGTACGCTCGCGGGCCTGCAGCCCGCGCGTGCGGGCCACGTCGACGTGAACGGCACGCCGCTCGCGTCGTTTCGCCGTCGCGCGCTCGCGCGCGAGCTCACGATGCTCGCGCAGTTCAACCAGATCCCGTCGGGGCTGACCGTGCGCGAGCTCGTCGCGTACGGACGCTACGCGTATGGCGGCTTCCTGCGCGGGCTGTCGCGTGCCGACCATGCGGCGATCGACGAGGCGCTCGACACGAGCGGCCTCGCCGGCGACGCCGAGCGTGACGTCGGCGCGCTGTCGGGCGGCGAGCGCCAGCGTGCGTGGATCGCGATGGCGCTCGCGCAGCAGGCGCCGATCGTGCTGCTCGACGAGCCAACCACCTATCTCGACATCCATCACCAGCTCGACATCCTCGACGCGCTGCGCGCGCTGAACCGCGCGCGCGGGCTGACGATCGTGTGGGTCTTGCACGACCTGAACCAGGCGGCCGCGTACAGCGATGAAATCGTGCTGATGCGGGCCGGCCGCCTCGTCGCACAGGGTTCGCCGGACGCGATGCTGGAGCCGGCGCAACTGCGCGCCGCGTTCGGCGTCGACATGCTGAAGCTCGCGCATCCCCGGACGGGCGCGCCGATGTGCGTGCCGGCCTACGGGCCGCCGGCGTCCGGCACGCCGCACGCGTTCGAGCACGCGGTCGACCGGGATATCGCCGTATGACGACGGTCGCGGTGCGCCAGCGGCTCGCGGCGAGCGGGCAGCGCACGGCATCGGGCCGCCGAGCCGGTGCGATCGCGCTCGGCCTCGTCGTGCTGATTGCCGTGCTGGCGGTGCTGCGCGTCGCGCCGGACCTGCGCGTGTGGTGGAACGCCGTGCCGGGCAGCGACGCCGCCGCGCTCGCGGGCGTGTTCCTGTTCGATCTCAACCTGCCGCGGGTCGCGGCCGCGCTCGTCGCGGGCGGCTGTCTCGGCATCGCCGGCGCGCTGTTCCAGTCGCTCACGCGCAATCCGCTCGCGTCGCCCGACCTGCTCGGCGTGACGGGCGGCGCGCAGCTCGGCCTGCTCGCGGCGATGCTGGTGCCCGCGCTCGCCGGGGTCGCATCGGTGCCGCTGCTGTTCGTCTGCGGGCTGATCGCCGCCGCGTGCGCGATCGTCGCGGCCGGCGGCTGGCGCGCGACGCCGTTGCGGCTCGTGCTCGCGGGCAGCGTGTGCATGCTGCTGTTCGCGGCGCTGTCGACGCTCGTGCTCGCGTTCTTCGAGCAGAACATCGCAGGCGCCGCGCTGTGGACCAACGGCAGTCTCTATCAACCGGGCGCGACCGGGCTCGCGCTCGCCGCGCGCTGGCTCGTCGTGCCGCTGGTCGCGCTGCCGTTCGTGATCCGGCCGCTGAATCCGCTCGCGCTCGGCGACGAGGCGGCGGCCGCGGCCGGCGTGCGTGTCGATGCGACGCGGCTCGCCGCGACGATCGTCGCGGTCGCGTTCACGAGCGTCGCGGTCAGCATCGCGGGCCCGCTGTCGTATGTCGGGCTCGTCGCGCCGAACCTGCTGCGCCAGGTGCGCGGCGCCCGCGCGGCGCGGCTCGGCGTGCTGGTGCCGTTGTCGGCGCTCGCGGGCGGTGCGCTCGTGCTGGCCACCGACAGCGCGGTGCTCGCGTCGGGCCTCGACGCGACGCTGTCGACGGGTGTCGCGATCGCGCTCGTCGGCACGCCGCTGATGCTCGCGATGATCCGGCGCGGCGCCGCGTGGTCGGGCGTGCTGCATGCGCCGGCCGACCGCGCGGCCGGCAGCGGCTCGACGCGCGTGGTCGGCTGGCTCGAAGGGCTTGGCTGGCCGCTGCGCACCGTGCTGTTCGTCGCGGCCGGCGTGCTCGCGGTGTTCGTCGGCGTATCGGCCGGCCCCGAATGGCTGTCGCCCGCGCGCTGGTTGGCCGCGCTGTCGGGCCACGATGCGCTCGCGCGGATGCTGATCGACCTGCGCATGCCGCGGCTGCTGTGCGCGCTCCTCGCGGGCGCGCTGCTGGCCGCGAGCGGCGTCGCGATGCAGAGCGTCGTGCGCAACCCGCTCGCCGGCCCCGAAGTGCTCGGCGTCACGCAGGGCGCGGGGCTCGTCACGCTGTTCGCGTTGTCGACGTGGCCGCTGATGGGCCACGTGACGCTTGCCGCAGCCGCGTTGACCGGCGGTGCGCTGTCGCTCGCGATCACGCTCGCGCTGAATCATCGGCATCGTTACGCACCGCTCGCGGTCGCGCTGACCGGCATCGCGATCGGCGCGCTGTGGACCACGCTCGCGCAATGGCTGATCACGCAGGAGAGCGTGCAGCCCGCGCGCTTCGTCGTCTGGCTCGTCGGCGGCACCTACGGCCGCAGTTGGGGCGAGGTGTCGATGCTGCTGCCGTGGTGCGTGCTCGCGATCCCCGTATTCGCGTGGCTCGCGCGGCCGCTCGACATGCTCGCGCTCGGCGACGACCAGGCGGCCGCGCTCGGCCTGCCGGTCGCCGCGTTGCGGCCGCTCGCGCTGACGATCGCGACGCTCGCGGCCTGCGCGGCCGTCGCGGCCGTCGGGCCGGTCGGCTTCATCGGGTTGATGGCGCCGCACGTCGCGACGATGCTCGGCGCACGCCGGCATCGCACGCGGCTGTGGCTCGCGGCCGCCTGCGGCGCGCTGATCCTGGGGCTGGCCGATCTGGCGGCCCGCACGGTCGTCGCGCCGCGTGAAGTGCCGGCCGGCGTGCTGACCGCGCTGATCGGCGCGCCTTACCTGCTGGGGCTGCTGATCGTCGAGGGGCGCCGCGCCCGGCGCACGGGGCGATGACGCCGGCGCTCGACGGCGCATGCGCCACGCGCTTTTCCGCGTTCGCGCCGGAGCCGTTCGCCGGGCATCTCGACGTCGTGTGGCTCGGGATGCCCGACGACACGCACGCGCCGGGCCGGATCGTCGTGCCCGTGAGCGCGCTGCGCGATCATCGCGACGCGGTGCTCGACGCGATGGTGCGCCACTACGGCGGCGATCCGGCGCAGCATGCGCGCGCGCTGATGTCGCAATGGAGCAAGTACTACTTCGGCCGCGCGGCGCCCGCCGGCGTGGTCGCCGCGCTGACGCTCGGCCGGCCGCTCGACATGGCGCCGGAACGCACGTTCGTCGCGCTCGACGACGGGATGCCGGCCGCGCTGTATTTCGCGCCGGACGCGCTCGGCGCGCCGTGCAGCGATCCCGCGCCGCGCTATGCGGGCCTCGTCGCGCATCTCGGCGCGGTGATCGACCTGCTCGCGGCCATGGGCCGCGTCACGCCGCGCGTGCTGTGGAGCAACGCGGGCAACCTGCTCGACTATCTGCTCGACACGTACCGGTCGCTGCCGTGCGCGGCGGATCCCGTTCGCGATGCGGACTGGCTGTTCGGCGCGTCCTGCGTGCGTGGCGAGCCGAATCCGCTGCGCTTGCCGGTGCGCGATGCCGTGCCGCGCTCGCCGCTGCTGCCGACACCGTTTCGTGCGCGCCGCGTGTGCTGCCTGCGCTATGAAATTCCTGGAGAAACGCAACTGTGTGGAAGCTGCCCCCTGCTATTGACGATGGACGACGCGGCGCTGGCCGGGCAGGACGCGATCCGGTGACGCGTGCCGGCCGCCGCCATGCGCTCGGCGCACTGGCCGCGCTCGGCGCCGCGTGCTGCGGCGCGCTGGTTGCACCGGCCGTCGCACTCGCTGACGACGCGCACGGCGGGCCGGGCAGCACGGCCTCGCCACCGCGCCGCTCGCTCGCCGGCAACCCCGTCGTATCGCAGGCGAGCGCGACGATGCCCGTGCGGCCGCAACGCGTGGTCGCGCTCGACTTCATGTTCGCGGAAAGCGTGATCGCGCTCGACCTCGTGCCGGTCGGCATGGCCGATACGGCGTTCTATCCGGGCTGGCTCGGCTACGGGAGCGACCGGCTCGCGCACGTGACCGACATCGGCTCGCGCCAGGAGCCGGGGCTCGAGGCGATCGCCGCGGTGAAGCCCGATCTCATCATCGGCGTCGGCTTTCGGCATGCGCCGATCTTCGCCGCGCTTGACCGGATCGCGCCGACGATCCTGTTCCAGTTCAGCCCGAACGTGTCGGAAGACGGCGTGCCCGTCACGCAGCTCGACTGGATGCGGGAGATCTTCCGGACGATCGGTGCCGTCACCGGGCGCGACGCGCGCGCGAAAGCGGTGGAAGCGCAACTCGACGCGGGAATCGCCCGCAATGCGGCGCGGCTCAGGGCGGCCGCGCGCAGCGGCGAACGCATCGCACTGCTGCAGGATCTCGGTCTGCCCGACCGCTACTGGGCCTATACGGGCAACAGCACGTCGGCGGGGCTGGCGCGCGCGCTCGGGCTCGAGCCGTGGCCGAGGAAGCCGACGCGGGAAGGCACGCTCTACGTGACGTCCGCCGATCTGCTCCGGCAGCGCGATCTCGCCGTGCTGTTCGTCACCGCAACGGGGATGGACGTGCCGCTGTCGTCGAAACTCGATTCGCCGGTGTGGCGTTTCGTGCCCGCGCTGCGCGACCACCGGATCGCGCTCGTCGAGCGCAATATCTGGGGCTTCGGCGGGCCGATGTCGGCGCTCAAGCTGGCCGACGTGATGACCGATACGATGCTGAAGCTGCCGGCCGTCGTGCGTTGAACGGCAGCGCGCCATGAGCGGGCGGGGCGGTGTGGTCGCGGACCGCGTTGCGGTGCGCATGCCGCCCGAACGGGCTGCAACCTCCCCGTTGCGTCACGCGTACCCCAGGCACACCGCACCACATTTCATCCGGCTCTTTCGAGTCATCCCAATCTTCCCGAATCTTCCCGAATCTTCCCGAATCTTCCCGATCCTTCGAACCTGACACCGCCCGCGCGCCGCAATCGCCGCGCGCAGGCGGCCGGTGTTCACGACATGCTTACGCGTTCAGCGCATCGACACCCGCTTGTGCGCGTGAACGCGCGGGCGTCGTGTCGCTGACGATCTGACCGTTGTCGAGCTTCAGCAGGCGATCGGCGAGATCGAAATAGCGGTCGTCGTGCGTGATCACGATCACGGCCTTGCCGCGTGCGCGCAGCTCCGGCAACAACTGCTCGTAGAACACGGCCTTGAACGACGGATCCTGGTCGGCCGCCCATTCGTCGAACAGGTAGAACGGGCGGTCTTCCAGATACGCGACGACGAGCGCGAGCCGCTTGCGCTGCCCGGTCGACAGCGCCCGGTTCGAGAACGCGCCGTCGACGACCTTCACCTTGTGATCGAGCGCGAGCTTCGCGACCAGCGCGTTCGCGCGCGCATCGGCCTGGGTACGCGCCGGATCGTCCGGATCGACGATGCCGAGCAGCGCATCGAACAGGTGGAAGTCGTTGAACACCGCGCTGAAGCGCTGCCGGTACGCGGCGCGCTCGCGCCAGCCGATCGTGCGGCCGTCGACCTCGATCGCGCCTTCCTCCGGCTCGTAGAGCCCGGTCAGCACCTTCGCGAGGGTCGTCTTACCGCTGCCGTTGCCGCCGACGATGAACACGAGCTCGCCCGGCCGGATCGTCAGGTCGATCGGCCCGATGCGGAACATCCGCTCGTCGCGCTCGTGGAAGTACGCATGCGTGACGCCGCGCAGCGTGACGGCGCCGGCCGGCGGCACGTCGGGCGCGTCGCTGGCGGGCGGCACCGTGCGCAGCGCGCCGAACTGGGCCATCACGCCTTCGATGCGCCCGAGCGACACGCGTGCCGCGTTGACGGTCGGCAGGTTGTTCAGCAGCCCGTCGAGCGGCACCAGCATGAACAGGAACACGACGACGTAGCCGGCCGCCGTACCGGCATCGGCATGCACGCCCAGCTGCGGCCAGAACGCGGCCGCGCCGAGGAACACGTAGAACAGGAAGATGATCCAGCCGACGCCGACCGCATACGCGCTGAACGCGCGGCGGCGGTGGTCGCGCACCTCGCCGATCGCAGCGCCGAGCTGGCCGTCGACGAACTGGCGTGCGCGCGCGTCGTGCAGCTTGAGCTCCTTCGCGCCGGAGAACAATGCGCCGAGATAGCCGAACAGGCGGTCCTGCGCGTGGCCGGCCGCTTCGAGCGACGCGATCGCGCGGCGATCGCCGGTGTGATAGCCGAGCGAGCCCGCGATGATCGCGGTCAGCGCGACCACGCACACGGGCCACGACAGCCACGCGAGATAGCCGAGGCAGCCGAACACGATCGAGCCGTGCATCACCAGGTTCGGCAGCGCGAAGAACAGCATCGACACGTTGGTCGCGTCGTCGGTCAGCACCGACTGCACGGGCGCCGCGCCGATCCGCTCGATGTCGCGCAGCTCGGCCGCGCCGACGCGCCGCGCGAGATGCACGCGCAGTCGCGCCATCGTGTCCTGCGACAGCCGGGCGAACAGCGTGCCCGACACGATCCGCGTGACGAGCGCGATCACCGCGCACAGCGCGAAGCGCCACGCGAGCGACGCATCGGCCGCGCCGGGCTGCGCGAGTGCGCGGTTCAGCGTCGCGACGAGCAGCACGCTCGCGACGCCGTTGAGCACGCAGGCGACGAGCGCCAGCGCGAGCGACGCGCGGCTTTCGCGCAGCAGCGCGAGGATCAGGCGGGCCGCGGGGCGGCTGGGGGTGGCGTCGAGGGACGGCGGGGAAGAGGGCTCGTGGGCGGCTGTCATCGGCAACGTCGGTAAATGAAGGGCAAGCAAACCATGCGGAAACGGCAAGACTGACGCGAAAGCAGCGCGCGGGCCGGGCCCGGTTGCGGCTTTCCTTCCTGATAGACGAACGGGCCGCGCAAATATTTAGCCGCATCGCAAAAAAGTGCATTCGTTCGGACTTTGCACGCAAAACGGTAAAAAACCGGCCGCGCCGTTCGTCACACCAGTGAAGCCGCCCCTTGCGGCCCCGAGACTTGGCCGAAGCGGCCGGACCGAAGGACTTCACGCACATGACGAGTTTCCCGACTGCGTTGCACCACCGAATTCGCGAACTGGCGCGCCGTGCGCCCGACGCGCCCGCGCTCGCCGCGCCTTTCCAGAACGACCTGCGCCTGTCGCGCGGTGCGCTCGACGCGCGTGCGTCGCACCTGGCCCGTCAACTGCGCGCGGCCGGGGTCGGCGCGGAAGTGCGAGTGGGCGTCTGCGTCGAACGCTCGTGCGAGCTGTTCGTCGCGCTGCTGGCCGTGCTGAAGGCGGGCGGCGTGTTCGTGCCGCTCGATCCGCGTCATCCGGCCGCGCGCCTCGACTGGATCGTGCGCGATGCGCAGCTGCGTCACGGGATCGTCGATGCGGCGGGCCGCGCGGCGCTCGGCGCGCCGTTCGAACACGCGTTCGACGCGATGTCGGCCACCGGTGACGGCGCGGATGCCGCCGCGTTCGCCGGCGACGAGGACGTGCCGGTGCATCCGCGCGCAGCCGCCTACATGATCTACACGTCGGGCTCGACCGGCACGCCGAAGGCGGTGGTCGTCGAGCACGGGCCGCTCGCCGCGCATTGCGACGCGCTTGCGGCCGCGCTGCCGATCGAGGGCGGCGACCGCCTGCTGCATTTCGCGTCGGTCAATTTCGACGCCGCGCACGAATGCTGGCTCGCGCCGCTCGCGGTCGGCGCGAGCGTGACGATTGCGCCGCCGCAGCCGTTCGCGCCGGACGCCGCGCATGCGCTGATGGTGCGCGAATCGGTGAGCGTCGCCGCGTTTCCGCCGGCCTACCTGCGCGAATTCGCGGCGTTCGCCGCGCGCGACGGCGTGCCGCCGGCCTTGCGCGTGCTCGCGTTCGGCGGCGAAGCGCTGCCGCAGCAGGCATTCGAATTCGTGCGCCGCACCTTCCCGTCGGTGCGCCTGATCAACGGTTACGGGCCGACCGAGGCCGTGATCTCGCCGATGCTGTGGCCGGTCGAGCCGGGCGACACGCCCGAGCTGGCCGCGCACGATGCGTATGCGTCGTTGCCGATCGGGCGCGTGATCGGCCCGCGTGTCGCGCGCATCGATGGCGACGCGGCCGGCGAGTCGGGCGAGGGCGGCGAACTGCTCCTCGGCGGCGTGTGCGTCGCGCGCGGCTATCACGGCCGCCCCGCGCTGACGGCCGAACGTTTCATTCCCGACGCGCACGGCGAGCCCGGTGCGCGCGTGTACCGCACCGGCGACCTCGCGCGCCTGCGCGCCGACGGGGCATTCGATTATCTCGGCCGTCTCGACGATCAGGTGCAGGTGCGCGGCGTGCGCGTGGAGCCCGCGGAGGTTGCCGCGTGCCTGCGCACGCATTCGGCGGTGGCCGACGCGGCCGTGATCGCCGAAACCGGCAACGGGCCGACGCGGCTGATCGCGTGCGTCGCGCTGCGCGCGGCCGCCGACGATGCGGCGCTGAAGGCGCACGTCGGCGCGCAGTTGCCCGCCGCGTGGCAGCCGCACCGGTTCGTGCGCTGCGATGCGCTGCCATATACGCTGAACGGCAAGATCGACCGTGCCGCGCTGCGCGAGCGCATCGCCGCCGCGCGCGACGCCGAATCACCGGCGGGCGACGCACCGCGCACGCCGACCGAAGCGCAGATCGCCGGCTTCTGGCAGACGCTGCTCGGGCTCGACACGACGCCGTCGCGCGACGACCGCTTCTTCGCACTGGGCGCCGATTCGCTCGCCGCGATGCAACTGCAGGCCGCGATTCGCGCCGCGTTGCGCGTGAACCTGCGGCTCGACACGCTGTTCGCCGATCCGTCGCTGGCCGAGCTCGCCGCGCACGTCGATCGCGCGGAGCGCGAAACGGGTGAACCGCTGGCTGCGATCGCCGCGCGCCGTGCGCCGGCCGATCTGGATGTGCCGCACGTCGATCGCGCGGCATCGCTCGCCCAGCAACGCTTCTGGGTACTCGCGCAGACGCGCGACGCAAGCGCCGCCTATCACATCGCCGCGCACTGGACGATCGACGGCGCGCTCGACCGCGCTGCGTTGCAGCGCGCGCTCGATCACGTGATCGGCCGGCACGACGCGTGGCGCACGACGCTCGTCGACAACGACGACGGCATCGTGATGCAGCGCATCCATGCACACCTGCCGGTGGCGATCACGACGCTCGACCTGCGCGAGCAACCGCCGGCGGCACGCGACGCGGAAGCGGCCCGCATTGCCGAATGCGACGCGGGCGCGCCGTTCGATCTGTCGCGCGGGCCGCTGCTGCGCGCGACGCTCGTCGTGCTCGCCGACGATCGCCACCGGCTGCTGCTGACCGCGCATCACGCGATCACCGATGGCTGGAGCTCGCGCTGCGCATTCGACGAGCTGTCGGCCGCGTACCGCGCGTACGCGCAAGGCCGCGAGCCGTCGCTGCCCGCGCTGCCGATCCAGTACGCCGACTACGCGGACTGGCAGCGCGACATGCTCGCCGGCGGCGAAGGCGAGCGTCAGCTCGAATACTGGCGCGGCGCATTGCGCGACGTGCCGGGCCCGCTCGCGCTGCCGGTCGACCGCCAGCCGGGCACGACGCGCACGCTGCAGGGCGCACGCGTGTCGGTCCGCCTGCCCGACGCAGTGGCGGCCGACGTGCGGAGTCTTGCGCGTGACGCGCAGGCCACCGTCTTCACGGTGCTGCTGGCCGCGCTCGACGCATGGCTGTCGCGCCTGACCGGCGAGACGGACGTGGTCGTCGCGGTGCCGGTCGCGCATCGCCAGCGCCCGGAAACGCGCGCGCTGCTCGGCCTGTTCCTGAATACGGTCGCGCTGCGCGTGTGCGTGGCGCCGACGCTGCCGTTCCGCGCGCTGGTCGACGCGGCACGCACGGCGGCGCTCGACGCGGTCGCGCACCAGGACGTGCCGTTCGAGCGCGTCGTCGATGCGGTGAAGCCGCCCGTCAAGCGCGGCGACGAATGGCTGCGCGTGAAATTCGCGCAGCAGTTCGATGCGCGCCACGACAGCGTGCTGCCGGGCGCGACCGCGGTTGCGACGCCGGGCCCCGATCTCGCCGCGCGCTTCGACTTCGCGCTGGACTTCACCGACGACGCGAACGGGATCGAACTCGTCGCCGCGTACGCGACCGACTGCATCGACGCCGATACCGCGCGCGCATGGCTCGACAGCTATGCGGCGCTGCTCGCGTGCGCCGCACATGAACCGCAATGCGCGACGGCCGCGCTGCCGTGCGATGCGTCGCCGGCGACGCGCCAGCCGCGCGACGGCCGTGCGCTGAGCATCGAATACGCAGACATCGTCGCCGCATTCGCGCGGCAGGCGGCCGCCTATCCGCATCGCGTCGCGCTGGCCGATGCGTCGACGTCGCTGACGTTCGCCGAACTCGACGACGCGTCGAACCGCATCGCGCATGCACTGAAGCTGCAGGGCGTGACGGCCGAAGCGCCCGTCATCGTCTGCATCGAGCGGTCGGCCCGCTTCGTCGCCGGCCTGCTCGGCGCGCTGAAGGCCGGCGCGCTGGCCGTGCTGCTCGACCCGGCACAGCCGGCCGCGCGCCTCGCGGCCGCGGCCGCCGATTGCGGCGCACGCCGGGCGCTCGTCGCGGATGTGGCCGCGTGGCCGGCCGGCATCGACGCCCAGCCGCTCGACGTCGACACGCTCGCGCAGGACGCGACGCTCGCCCATGCGGCCGGCGTGCGCGTCGCACCGCATCCGGAACAGGGCGCCTATCTGATCTATACGTCCGGCTCGACCGGCACGCCGAAGGGCGTCGTCGTGTCGCACGGCGCACTGGCCGATTACGTGCAGGGGATGCTCGACGAGCTCGCGTTCGCGCCGGACGCGTCGTTCGCGATGGTGTCGACCGTCGCCGCGGACCTCGGCCACACGACGCTGTTCGGCGCACTCTGCGCGGGCCGAACGCTGCATCTGCTGCCGGCCGCGTGCGCGTTCGATCCGGACCTGTTCGCGCAGGAAATGCGCGGCCGCGACGTCGGCGTGCTGAAGATCGTGCCCAGCCATCTGCAGGCGCTGCTCGATGCGCGCGTGCCGGCCGACGTGCTGCCGCGCCACGCGCTCGTGACCGGCGGCGAAACGCTGACGTGGGCGCTCGTTGCGCGCGTGGCCGCGCTCACGCCGGCCTGCCGCGTGATCAACCATTACGGGCCGACCGAAGCGACCGTCGGCGCGATTGCCTGCGACACCGCGTCGATCGCGGCCGATGCGCGCGATCCGGCGAGCGGCGTGCCGCTCGGCGTGCCGCTGCCGAATGCGCGCGCGCTGGTGCTGGACGCGTTCGGCGCGTGCGTGCCGGCCGGGGCGACGGGCGAGCTGTATCTGGGCGGGCCGGGCGTGGCGCGCGGCTACCTGAACCGGCCGGCGCAGACCGCCGAGCGCTTCGTGCCCGATCCGTTCACGCCCGGTGCGCGCCTGTATCGCACCGGCGACCGCGTGCGCCTGCGCACGGACGGCCGTCTCGCGTTCCTCGGCCGCATCGACGATCAGGTGAAGATTCGCGGCTATCGCGTCGAGCCGGGCGAGGTGAGCGCGGCGGTGCGCGCGGCCGGCCCGATCGCGCAGGCCGAGACGCTCGCGATCGAGCACGACGGCCGCCTGCGGCTCGCGACGTTCGTCGTGATGCGCGACGGTGCGGCATTCGACGAGGCCGCTGTGCGCGCGGCGCTCGGCGCGACGCTGCCCGACTACATGGTGCCCGCGCAGTTCGTCGCGCTCGCCGGCCTGCCGGTGACCGCGAACGGCAAGATCGATCGCGCGGCGTTGCGCGAACGGGCAGCTGCGCCGGTGGCGACGGCTGCCGGCGCCGCGCCGCGCGGCCCGGTCGAGACGGCGCTCGCCGAAGTCTGGCAAGCGGTGCTGAAGGCGCCGCACGTCGGCCGCGACGACAACTTCTTCGAACTCGGCGGCGACTCGATCCTCGTGCTGCAAGTGATCGCGCGCGCCCGCAAGCGCGGCGTGCGCTTCACGCCGAAGCAACTGTTCGACGGCCCGACGGTCGCTGAACTCGCGCGTATCGCGAAGACCGGGGACGCCGCCGCTGCAATGACGACAACGCCGGCGCCGGCGCAGTCCGCACCGGCTGCCGAGGCGATCCTGACGCCCGCGCAGCAGCGCTTCTTCGCGCTCGACGTGCCGCATCCGGGCCACTGGAACCAGTCGGTCGCGTTCGACGTGCGCGGCCCGTTCGACGCCGATGCGTTCGCGCGTGCGTTCGATGCGCTGCTGACCCATCACGACGCATTCCGTCAGCGCTTCGCGCGCGGCGCGGACGGCAAGTGGCACGCGAGCGACGCGGCGAAGCCGTACGACGCGCTGCCGTTCGTCGAAGTCGCCGCCCGCGACGAAGCCGACGCGCTGGCGCGCTTCGACGCATTGCAGTGCCGCCTCGACCTCGGCCGCGGGCCGCTCGCCTGCGCGTGCGCGGCGCGGCTGCCGGACGGTTCGACGCAGCTGTATCTGGCGATCCACCATGCGATCGTCGACGGCGTGTCGTGGCGCATCCTGCTCGACGACCTGGACGCCGCGTACCGCGCCGCATGCGACGGCGCGCCGGCGCGCCTGTCGCAGCCGGGCCTGCGCGCGGATGCATGGGCCGCCCGCCTGGCGCGTGCCGCGACGCAGCCCGTCTCGCCGTTTGCCGCTGAAACCGTATACTGGGCCGGCATGGCCCAGGGCGACGACCTCGTGCCCGATCATCCCGACGCACCGGCGACGAACGCCGATGCGGCCGTCGTCGTGCAGACGATCGACGCGGCATTGACCCGCGCCGCGCTGACCGACGCACACGCCGCATATCGCACGCAGACGATCGAACTGCTGGGGGCGGCGCTCGCGCTGGCGCTGGCCGGCGCCGGCGGCGCCGCGTCGTGCCGCGTCGAACTCGAAGGCCATGGCCGCGAGGCGCTGTTCGACGACGCGGACGCGAGCCGCACGATCGGCTGGCTGACGAGCCACTATCCGGTGACGCTGCCGGTCGAAGCGACCGCGCGCGACACGCTGTGCGCGGTCAAGGATGCGCTGCGCGCGGTGCCGTACAAGGGGCTCGGCTTCGGCGTGCTCGCGCACTACGGCGATGCGGCGACGCGTGCGGCGCTGGCCGCCGTGCCGCGTCCGCGTGTCACGTTCAACTATCTTGGCCAGTTCGACGCGCCGCGCGATGCGACGCTCGTGCCGCGCTTCGGCGGCACCGGTATCGAGCGCGATCGCCAGGGCCCGCTCGGCAACACGCTCGCGATCCATGCGTACCTCGATACCGATCGCGACGGCGCACGCACGCTGAAGGTTCACTGGGTATACGGCGCGCCGCAGTTCGAGCGCGCGACGATCGACGCATTCGCGGAGCGCTTTGCCGCCGCACTGCGCGAGCTCGCCGATGCCTGCGCGTCGCGGGTCGCGCATCGCGGCGGCGGCGCGACGCCGGGCGATTTCCCGCTCGCGCAGGCTGCCGGCCTCACGCAGGCCGCGATCGAACGCGCGCCGCTCGACTGGCGCACGATCGACGACGTGTATCCGCTGTCGCCGATGCAGCAGGGGATCCTGTTCCATGCGCTGTTCGCGCCCGGTCACGCCAGCTACGTGAATCAGCTCGTCGCGACCGCGACGGCGCTCGACGCCGACCGGCTCGCGGCCGCGTTCGGCGCATCCGTCGCGCGCCACGACATCCTGCGCACCAGCGTGATGCCCGACGAGGCCGCGCCGCTGCAATGCGTGCATCGCCATGCGCAGATGCCGGTCGAGCAGCTCGACTGGCGCACGCGCGGCGACACGCTCGACGCCGATTTCGACGCGTGGCTCGCGGCCGATCGCGCCCGCGGCTTCGACTGGCGCGAGCCGCCGCTGATGCGGCTCACGCTGATCCGCGTGACGGACGACGCGTGGCGCGTCGTCTGGACGCGTCACCACGTGCTGCTCGACGGCTGGAGCACCGCGCGGCTGCTCGCGGACGTGCTGCGCGACTATCGCGACCCCGATGCGGTGTCGCCGTTCGCGAGCCGCCCGGCGCTGCGCTATCGCGACTTCATCGCGTGGCTCGGCACCCGCGATCGCGCCGCGGACGAACGCTTCTGGACCGACCGGCTCGCGCGGCTCGACGCGCCGACGCTGATCGCCGAACGCGTGGCCGATCGTGCCGACGCCGAGATGGTCACGTGGCGCGCGACGATCGACGCGGATGGGATGACGCGCATCGCACACACGGCGCGTGCGCTGAAGCTGACCGTCAACACGCTGGTGCAGGGCGCGTGGGCGCTCGCGCTGCAGCGCATGACGCACCAGCCGGCCGTCGCGTTCGGCGCGACCGTCGCGGGCCGTCCCGATGCACTCGCGGACGTCGACTCGGTGCTCGGCCTCTTCATCAACACGCTGCCGGTGATCACGGCGCCGAAGCCGCAGCAGCGCGCGGCCGACTGGCTGCAGGCGCTGCAACGCGAGAACGCGGCCGCCGCCGAGCATGCGCACACGCCGCTCGCCGATATCCAGCGCTGGGCGCGCGGCGCCGGCGGCGCACTGTTCGACACGCTGGTCGTATTCGAGAACTATCCGGTCGACGAGACGGTGCGCGACGCCGATCCGCGCGCGCTCGCGCTGAGCGACGTGCGCAGCATCGAAGCGACCGATTTCGCGCTGACACTCGTGATCGAGAGCGGCGCCGAGCTGACGATCGACTACGGCTACGACACCGCGCGTGTCGATGCGCACCAGGTCGAGACCTGGCACCGCGCGTTCGCATGCGCGCTCGACGCGCTGGCCCGCACGCCGGATGCGCTGCTCGGCACGCTGTCGATTGCCGACGACGCGGCGCGCGCCGCGCTGGCGCGCGCGCAGGACACCGCGCGGACGTGGCCGCACGCGCAGCGGCAGCCGCTGCATCTGCAATTCGCGGCCGCCGCACAGGCGACGCCCGATGCGATCGCGCTCGAATACGCGGATGCCGACGGCACCGTGCAACGCGCGACCTATCGCGAACTCGATCTGACCACGACGCGCGTCGCCGCCGCATTGCGCCGGCGCGGCGTGCGGCCCGATACGCCCGTGGCGTTGTGCGTCGAGCGCTCGTTCGACATGGTGACGGCGCTCGTCGGCGTGCTGAAGGCCGGCGCGGCGTACTTGCCGGTCGATCCCGACTATCCGGCCGAGCGCATCGCGTACCTGCTGCGCGACGCGCGGCCAGCGGTCGCGATCACGCAGGCCCATTTGCGCGAGCAGGTGGAGGCCGCGCTCGGCGACGACGCGACGACGCAGCTGCTGACGGTGGCCGATCTGCTCGCGGACGAAGCAGGCGAACCAAGCGCAGCGAACGAAGCCGCGGCCGACACCGACATCGACGACGCCCGGCTCGCGTACCTGATCTATACGTCCGGCTCGACCGGCAAGCCGAAGGGCGCCGGCAACTCGCACGGCGCGCTCGCGAACCGGATCGCGTGGATGCAGCACGCGTACCGGCTGACACGCGACGACGTCGTGCTGCACAAGACGCCGTTCGGCTTCGACGTGTCGGTATGGGAATTCGTGTGGCCGCTCGCGATCGGCGCGAAGCTTGCGATCGCCGCGCCCGGCGACCACCGCGATCCGGCCCGTCTCGCGGCCGCGATCCATGCGCACGGCGTGACGGTGCTGCACTTCGTGCCGTCGATGCTGGCCGCGTTCGCCGCGTATCTCGACGATTTCTCGGCCGCCGCGCAATGCGACAGCGTGCGCCTGATCGTCGCGAGCGGCGAAGCGCTCGCGCCCGAACTCGTCGCGAAGGTCGCACGGCTCATGCCGAACGCGACGCTCGTGAACCTGTACGGGCCGACGGAAGCCGCGATCGACGTGTCGCACTGGACCTGCGGCCCCGACGACGCGCGCGCCGTCGCGGTGCCGATCGGCCATCCGATCGCGAACCTGCAATTGCACGTGCTCGACGCGGCATGGCAGCCGGTGCCGGTCGGCGCGACCGGCGAACTGTATCTGGCGGGCGCGGGCCTCGCACGCGGCTATCTCGGCCGCCCGGGGCTGACCGCCGAGCGCTTCGTGCCCGATCCGTTCGTGCCGGGCGCACGCATGTATCGCACCGGCGACCTCGCGCGGCGCCGCGCCGATGGCGCACTCGACTACCTCGGCCGCGTCGACACGCAGGTGAAGCTGCGCGGCCAGCGCATCGAGCCCGGTGAAATCGAGGCGCTGCTGCGCCTGGCGCCGGGCGTTCACGACGCGGTCGTGATCGTGCGCGACGAGCAGCTGATCGGCTATGTCGCACGGGGCGACGCGGCTTCGCTCGACCGCGCGGCACTGCTGGATTCGCTGCGCGCGCAGCTGCCAGCGTACATGGTGCCGTCGCAGCTGATCGAGCTCGACGCGCTGCCGGTCACGCCGAACGGCAAGTGCGACCGCCATGCGTTGCCGGCGCCGGTGCGCGAGGCGGCCGCGGCCGTCGAACTCGCGACCGACACGGAGCGCGCGCTCGCCGCGATCTGGCAGCGCGTGCTGCATGTGGACGCGATCGGCCGCGACGACGATTTCTTCCTGCTCGGCGGTCATTCGCTGCTCGCGACGCAGGCCCATGCGCAGGCGAACCTGCACTGGGGTCTCGCGCTGCCGCTGCGCACGCTGTTCGACACCCGCACGCTCGCACGCTGCGCGGATGCGATCGACGCGGCCTGCGCGGCACAGGGCGGGACCGACGCGGCGAGCGCGATCGACGCGCTGCTCGGCGAACTGGAAACCCAATAAGGACGACGGATGACGAAGGTTCAACCCGACTGGCTCGCGCTCGCGACGCGTTTCGCGCAACTGCCCGACGCGCAGCGCGCGGTGTTCATCGACAAGCTCGGCGCGGCCGGCATCGATTTCCGCGTGCTGCCGATCCCGCCGCGCACGCCGCGCAGCGATCGCGTGCCGGCGTCGTTCGCGCAGACGCGGCTATGGCTGCACGCGCGGCTGATCGACGCGCCGGACGCGTATCACATCACCGAGCGGCTCGCGCTGACGGGCCCGCTCGACGCGCACGCGCTGCGGCTCGCGTGCGATGCGCTGATCGCGCGCCATGAAGCGCTGCGTACGACCTTCGACGAAGCGGAGGACGGCGTCGCGCAGACGATTCATCCGCCGCTGCGCTGCCCGTGGCGCGAGACCGATCTCGAAATGCTGCCCGACGCGCAGCGCGTCGCGCGCGCCGAAAGCGTCGCCGCGGCCGACGAAGCCGATGCATTCGATCTCGGCGCGGCGCCGCTCGTGCGCGCCCACCTGATTCGCTTCGACGCGACGCATCACTGGCTCGCGCTGACCGTGCACCACATCGTGTCGGACGGCTGGTCGTCGGGCGTGATGCTGGACGAGCTCGCGGCGTTCTATCGCGCGTATGCGTCGGGGAAGCCGGTGCCGCTCGCGCCGCTGCCGATCCAGTACGCGGACTATGCGTTGTGGCAGCGCCGCTGGCTCGATGCCGGCGAACGCGATCGCCAGCTCGCGTTCTGGCGCGAACGGCTCGATCCGCAGCGCGGCGTGCTCACGCTGCCCGGTGCGGCCGCGCGGCCCGCACGCCGCAGCGCGCGCGGCGCACGCCATGTGTTTTCACTCGACGCCCGTATCGGCGCACGGCTGCGCGCGTTCGCGGCCGCATCGGGCGCGACGCCGTTCGCGGTGCTGCTCGCGGCGCTCGATGCGCTGCTCGCGCGTGCGACCGGCGACGCGCGGATTTGCGTCGGCGTGCCGGCCGCGAACCGCGAGCGCGCGGAAACGGCCGGCCTGATCGGCTTCTTCGTCAACACGCTCGCGATCGACGTCGACGTGCCGGCACACGGCGATTTCTCGTCACTGGTCGCGCGCACGCAGCGCGCGCTCGTCGATGCGCAGATGCACCAGGACGTGCCGTTCGAGCAGGTCGTCGACGCGCTTGGCGTGCCGCGCAGCGCCAGCCACCATCCGCTGTTCCAGGTGATGGCCGCGTATGGCGAGCGCCGTGCGCTGCCGGCGCTCGGCGCGGCGTCGGCCGCATGGCTGCCGTCCGGCACGCCGTCCGCGAAATTCGACCTGACGCTTGCCGTCGAGGCGACGCCCGACGGCACGTTCGACGCGGCGTTCATCTACGCGCTCGATCTGTTCGACTCGGATTCGATCGAGCGGCTCGCCGCACGCTTCGTCACGCTGCTCGGCGACGCGCTCGATCGCCCCGATTTGCCGATCGGCGATCTCGACTGGCTGCCGGCCGATGAACGCGCGCAACTCTTCGCGTGGAACGCGCCAGCGGGCGCGGCCGAAGCCGAGCCGTTCGTGCCGGTGCACGCGCGCATTGCCGCGCATGCGAACGCGCGGCCCGACGCACGCGGAGTCGCCGACATCGATCGCGCGCTGACGCGCGGCGAGGTCGACGCGCGCGCGGCATGCATCGCGCGCAATCTAGTCGCGGCCGGCGTGCGGCCCGAGATGCGCGTCGGCGTCGCGCTGCAGCGTTCGGTCGACCTGCTGGTCGCGCTGATCGCGGTGCTGAAGTCGGGCGCCGCGTTCGTGCCGCTCGATCCGGCTCATCCGCGCGAGCGGCTCGCGCAGATCGTCGGCGATGCGGGCATCGCGCACGTGCTGACCGACGGCGCGAGCGCCGCGTCGCTGCCCGAGCTGCCGGCACTGCGGATCTGGCGCGCGGACGAAGTCGACGCGCTCGACGACGCGGCGGACGTCGCGCTGCCGCACGTGCTGCCCGGCCATGCGGCGTATGCGATCTACACGTCGGGCTCGACCGGCAAGCCAAAGGGCGTGATTGTCGATCACGCGGCGTTCGCACGACATTGCGTGGCGATTGCCGAGCGCTACGGCGCGGGCGAGAACGACGTGTTCCTGCTGTTCCAGTCGGTCAACTTCGACGGCGCGCACGAAGGCTGGTTTTCTCAATACCTGTCGGGTGCCGCGGTGTCGGTGACGGCCGACGTGCTGTGGCCGCCCGCGCAGACCTGCGCGATGATGATCCGCGATGGCGTGACGATGACCTACGTGCCGCCCGGCTGCGCGGCTCAGCTCGCCGAATGGGCGCTCGCGCATGGGGCGCCGCCGACGCTGCGCTCGCTGACCGTCGGCGGCGAAGCGACGTCGCGCGAAGCGTTCGCGATGCTGCGCCGCGCGATGCCGAACGTGCGCGTGGTCAATGGCTACGGCCCGACCGAAACCGTGATCACGCCGACGCTGTGGATGTTCCGTCCCGGCGACGATCTCGCGAAGCTGGGTGACGCGGCCTATCTGCCGATCGGCACGCTGGTCGGCGCGCGCACCGCGCACGTGCTCGATGAGCGGCTGCATCCGCTGCCGGTCGGCGTGATCGGCGAACTGTACCTGGGCGGCGAGGGGATCGGCGTCGCGCGCGGCTACCTCGATCGTCCCGCGCTGACGGCCGAGCGCTTCGTGCCGGATCCGTACGGCGCGCCGGGTGCGCGCCTGTACCGCACGGGCGATCTCGTGCGACGCCGCGCGGACGGCGTGTTCGACTTCATCGGCCGCGTCGATCACCAGGTGAAGCTGCGCGGGCTGCGCATCGAACTGGGCGAGATCGAGGCCCAACTGGCCGCGCATGACGCGGTGCGCGAAGCATGCGCGGTCGTGCACGGGCAGGGCGCGCACGCGCAGCTCGTCGCGTACGTCGAACTGAGCGCCGATGCGCAGGCGGCCGCCGAGCCGGTCGAGGCCGCGACGCTCGACGCACACTTGCGCCGCACGCTGCCCGACTATATGGTGCCCGCGCAACTGATCGTGCTCGATGCGCTGCCGCGCAACGCGAACAGCAAGGTCGACCGTGCACGGCTGCCGGCCCCGGTGCGCGTCGAACGCGCATACGAAGCGCCGCACGACGGCGACGAAGCCGCGCTCGCGGCGATCTGGCGCGACGTGCTGAACGTCGAACGCGTCGGCCGCGGCGATCACTTCTTCGAACTCGGCGGCCATTCGCTGGCGGCCGTGCGCGTCGCGACGCGCGTCGCCGAGCGGCTCGGCCGCGACGTGCCGGTGCGGGCGCTGTTCGAAGCGCCGGTGCTCGCGCAATACGCGCGCCAGGTGGGCGACGCGCCGCGCGCCGCGCATGCCGGCGCCGCGGCGCCGGGCGTCGCGGTGGTCAAACCCGATGCGCATGGCGTGTGGCCGCTGTCGCCCGCGCAGCTTGGCCTGTGGTTCCTGTGGCGCGCGCAGCCGGACAGCGCCGCTTACAACATCCCGGTCGCATTGCGCGTGCGCGGCCCGCTCGACGTCGATGCGCTGCGCGCCGCGTTTTCGGCGGCGGCGGCCGCGCATCCGGCGCTGCGCGCACGGCTCGTCGTGCGCGACGGCATGCTGCCGGGCCAGCGCATTGACGCCGCGGCGCCCGTCGCGCTGCCGCTCGTCGACCTGTCCGCACAGCCCGACGCGCTCGCCCGCGCGGCGGCGCTGACCGACGCCGATGCGCTTGCGCCGTTCGATCTCGCGGCCGATGCGCCCTTGTGGCGCGCACGCGTGCTGCGGCTCGGCGCGGACGATCATGTGCTGTCGGTGACGATCCATCACATCGTGTCGGACGGCGAATCGATCGAGCTGTGGCTCGACGCCGTGCGTGCACGCTATGTCGCGCACGTGCGGGGCGACGCTTCGGTATCGTCGGCAGCGGCAGCGTCGACGACGGAAAACACGTCGCTCGTGCTGCCCGCACCATGCCATCCCGCCCGCGCCGCATACTGGCGCGACGCGCTGGCCGATCTGCCTTCCTCGGTGCTGCCGCGGCGCGCAAACGCGCCGGCCGTCCCGCAATGGCGTGCGGCGCGCATCGCGTTCGAGTTCGACGGGGCGCTGATCGGTGCCGCGCGCGACGCCGCGTCGGCCGCGCACGCGACGTTGCCGATGCTGCTGCACGCGGCGCTCAACACCGCGCTGTTCCGCGTGACCGGCGCGGCCGACCAGCCGGTCGGCGTGCTCGCGTCGAGGCGTGAGCTGACGGGCGATGCGGCGCGCGATGCGCTCGGTCTGTTCATCAATGCCGTGGTCGTGCGCACGCGGCTCGATGCGGCGGCCAGCCGCACGGACGTGCTCGCGCAGGTGCGCGATACGGCGCTCGCCGCGTATGCGCATGCCGACGTGCCGTTCGCCGACGTCGTCGCGGCGCTGCGCGCGCCGCGTGCCGCGCATACCAATCCGCTGTTCCAGGTGATGTTCAACTACCTGCGCCCGACCGGCGCCGCCGCGCGCGACTGGGCCGGCCTGGCGCTCGCCGAATTCGACGACGTGCGCCATCGCGTGGTGTTCACGCTGGAGCTGGACGTCGTCGAGCATCCGGACGGCCGCGTGAGTGCCGCGTTCTCCTATGCGGACGAACTGCTCGACGGCCGCTTCGTCGACGCGCTCGTCGATCTCTATCACGACGAAGTCGCGCGTTTTGCCGGTGCGCCGGAAGCGGCGCTCGGCGCGCCCGATGCGCTGTTCGCCGCGCACACGGCGGCCACGCCGGCCGGCGACACCCCTCGCGTCACGGCGGCGAGCGACGTCGCGCCGAACGCAGCCGCCGCGCTCGCCGCGCTGTGGTCGGACACGTTCGCGACGGCCGCGCCCGCACCCGACGCCGACCTGTTCGAGGCCGGTGCGACGTCGTTCGACGTCGTGCGCTTCGTCGACGCGGCCGGCCGCGCCGGTCATGCGCTGACGGTGGCCGACGTGTTCGCGTCGCCGACGCTCGCGGCGCTCGCCGCGCGAATCGAGGCCGCGACCGAAACGGAGCAGGAGGTGCGCGATGCTGGCTGAAGTGCGTCCGGACGGCTTCACGATGCCCGACACCTGCCGTCTCGCGTTCGCGGACGGCCTGTTCGCCGCGCGCGACGACGCGGAGATCCGCGTCGCGCAGGGCGACGGCATCGGCGCGCAGCTGCTGCGCGCGCAACTCGCGGACGACGGCACGCTGCGCCTCGTCGCGTACAACCATCGCGCGGCGCCGGCCGACCAGCGCCGCGCGCTGCTGGCCGCGCTCGCCGCCGCGTTTTCCGACGACGTGCGCCGCGCGGCGATCCGGCTCGACCCGGCCGCGTGGCCGGCGGTCGCGCTCGATGCGCTGCGCGCGAGCGGCGTGCTCGCCGACGGCGGCCTGTGCATGCGCGAAGGCTGGGCGCAGCAGGCCGATCTGTGGCGCGTCGGCACGCCGCTGCCGTGCGCGACGCTGCCGATGCTGACCGACGGCCGGCGTCATCCGCGCCGGCCGCCTGCGCCGCGCGGCGACGTGTATGCGCGCGACCTGCCGGCGCTCGGCGTGCGCTTCACGTTGCGCGGCTGGCAACCGGGCGAGGACGCCGCACGCGTCGCGCGCTGGTTCGACGAGCCGCGCGTGCGCGACGGCTGGCCGGGCACGCAGCCGGGCGCCCACGGCACCGCGCCCGACGCCGATCCGCACGTCACGCCGCTCGTCGGCTGCTTCGACGGCGAACCGTTCGCGTATGTCGAGGCGTTCTGGCTGAAGGAAGACCCGCTCGCGCCGCACGTCGGCGCGCGCGACTACGACCGCGGGCTGCGGATGCTGGTCGGCGAGTCGCGCTGGCGCGGCCCGCACTGCGTGGCCGGTTGGCTGCCGTCCGTCGTGCATTACCTGTTTCTCGACGACCCGCGCACCGAAGCGGTCGGCTGCGCGGTCCCGGCCGGCCGCGCGCGGGTCGTCGACACCCTCGCGCGGCATGGCTTCGCGCGGCAGCGCCGCCTGGCGCTCGCCGACGCACAGCCGCTGTGGATGCGCACGCTGCGCGAGACCTTCTTCTCCGGCCGTCACGTCTGACGGGCCGGTTTCACCGACAAGGGAGCTGAGAGACATGCAGAGAGAAACCGTATTCGACCTGATCGGCGTCGGCTTCGGGCCGTCGAATCTGGCGCTGGCCATCCGTCTGGAGGAGCGGCGCGCGGCGCGCCCGCTCGCCCATTGCTTCATCGAGCGGCAGCCGGAATTCGGCTGGCACCGCGGCATGCTGCTCGACGACTGCCGGATGCAGATCTCGTTTCTGAAGGATCTCGTCACGATGCGCGATCCGAAGAGCCGCTACACGTTCATCAACTACCTGTTCGAGCGCGGCCGGCTGAACGAATTCGTCAATCTGAAGAACTTCTATCCGACCCGCGTCGAATTCCACGACTACCTGAGCTGGGTCGCCGACGCGTTCGACGAGCACGTCCATTACAGCGAGACCGTCATGGCGATCGAGCCCGTGCGCGGCGACGGCGCGCGCATCGATGCGCTGCGCGTGCTGTCGCGCGACGCGGCCGGCCGCGAGCGCCAGCGCGTGACGCGTGCGCTGTCGGTCGGCGTCGGCGGCACGCCGGCGGTGCCGGACGCGTTCGCCGCGCTCGGCCGCGACCGCGTGATCCATTCGTCGTCGTACCTGACCGACATCGACCGGCTGGTCGCGGCGCCGGACGGCGAACGCCGCCGCGTCGCGGTGATCGGCGCGGGCCAGAGCGCGGCTGAAGTGTTCATCGACCTCGCGCGCCGCTTCCCGCATGTCGACGCGAACCTCGTGATGCGCGCGGGCGCGTTGAAGCCGGCCGACGACAGTCCGTTCGTCAACGAGATCTTCAGCCCCGAGTTCACCGACGTCGTCTACGCGCAGCCGCACGATGCACGCCGCGCGCTGCTCGAGCGCTACCGCGACACCAACTACGCGGTGGTCGACCGGCCGCTGATCGAGCAGATCTACGAAATGCTGTACCTGCAGCGCATCGACGGCACGCCGCGTCATGCGCTGCTCGCGAACAGCGCGATCGAAGCCGCGGTGCGCACCGCCGACGGCCGCATCGAGCTGACGCTGCGCGACCGGATGAACGGCGCGACGCGCGTCGAGTGCTTCGACGCGCTCGTGCTCGCGACCGGCTATCGGCGCGACACGCATTCGGCGCTGCTCGAAGGGCTGGCGCCGCACCTCGGCGATGCGCTCACGCGCGGCGACGTCACGCGCGACTACCTGCTCGCGACGCCCGAGCACTTCACGCCGCGCATCTATCTGCAAGGCTGCTGCGAAGACAGCCACGGCCTGTCCGACACGCTGCTGTCGGTGCTGGCACGCCGCGCGGACGAGATCTGCGCGTCGCTCGAAGAAGGGATCGCGCCCGCCCACGATGATGGCGCGGCCCGGGCATTGCATGAACAACGACATCAAGACGGGGCGAGCGCGGGCCGCATGGCTTTCGCTCTTTGACAAAGGCGCGGTCGGAGACCGCATCAAAAAAGTGGAGCAGAGAAAGATGGAGTGGGCAACAGGCACGCGTTTGCGTGCGATCGCGGCCGCGGCGAGCGTGACGTTCGGGATGGCGGCAGGGCACGCATTCGCGCAGACGGCACCGGCCGTGAACGCAGGCGCGGCGGCGTCGGCCGACAGTGCGCGCAACGGTGCGGCGGCGAGTGCGGGGGCCAATGCGCCGACCGGTTCGTCGACCCGCGCGCCGAACGGCACGCCGAATGGCCCGGCGAACGGCACGCTGCCGGCGATCAACGTCAACGCGGGCTCGGAAGGCGACGGCACGGTCGGTCTCGTCGCGAAGCGCAGCCGAACCGGCACCAAGACCGATACGTCGATCAATGAAATTCCGCAGACGATCAACGTCGTCACCGCGCAGCAGATCGAGATGACCGGCGCGACCGACGTGAACGCTGCGCTGCGCTACGTGCCGGGCTTCTCGTCGTACGGCTCGGACAACCGTTCAGACTGGTACGCGGCGCTGCGCGGCTTCACGCCGACCGCATACGTGAACGGCCTGCAGGTGCCGAACACGCTGAACCTGTCGAGCTGGCGCGTCGATCCGTACATGATCGACAGCATCACCGTGCTGCGCGGGCCGACGTCGGTGCTGTACGGCGCGGGCGACCCGGGCGCGATCATCGACGTGCAGACCAAGACGGCCGACGGCGAGCGCGTGCGCGAAGCCGGCGTGCAGTTCGGCAACTATGCGCGCAAGCAGTTCATGATCGACGTCGGCGACAAGCTCGACGCGGACGGCAAGTATGCATACCGGTTCGTCGGCGTCGCGCGCGACGGCAACGCGCTGACGGGCCCGAACAACGACCAGCGCGTCGCGCTCGCACCGACGTTCCGCTGGCGCCCCGACGCCGATACGTCGCTGACGCTGTCAGCCACGTACCTGCAGGACTGGGGCGACATCTCGTCGAACTTCCTGCCGGCCCAAGGCACGGTGCTGCCGAACCCGAACGGGCAGCTCGACAAGGACGTCTACGGCGGCGACCCGAATTTCAACTACTACCGCAAGAAGCAGTGGTCGCTCGGCTATCAGTTCGAGCGCAACCTGAACTCGATGTGGACGTTCCGGCAGAACGTGCGCTGGATGCACCTGTCGCTCGACAACGGCTCGGTGTTCGGCAACGGCCTCGCGGACGGCAGCACGACCGACATCAACCGCTGGGCCGGCGTGTTCCAGACGAACTACAGCCGCTTCGACATCGACAACAACCTGCAGGGCCGCTTCGGCACCGGGCCGCTCGAGCACACGCTGCTGCTCGGCTTCCAGTACAACCGGCAGACCGCGACCGACAGCGAATGGCTGGCCGCCGCGCCGACGCTGAACATCTACAACCCGGTCTACACGCCGGTCACGCTGTCCGTGTTCTCGCCGCCGAACACCACGTACCGCACCAACACGTACACGACGATGAACACGTTCGGGCTGTACGTGCAGGACCAGGTCAAGTGGAACCGCTGGACGCTGACGCTCGGCGGTCGCGAGGACTGGGTCAACATGCGGATGGACGACCGCGAGGGCGGCACGTCGACGAAGGCGGACGTGACGGCCTTCACCGGCCGCGTCGGCCTCACGTACCAGGGCGACTACGGGCTGTCGCCGTACATCAGCTATGCGACGTCGTTCAACCCGCTGATCGGCGTGAACCTGCTCGGCGGCGGGCTGCCGCAGCCGACGCGCGGCAAGCAGATCGAAGCCGGCCTGCGCTGGCAGCCGCCCGGCAAGAACCTGATGCTGAACGCGGCGATCTATCAGATCAACCAGACCAACGTGCTCACGCCGGCGCTGCCGAGCCAGGACAATACCAACACGAAGTCGGTGCAGACGGGCGAGGTGCGTTCGCGCGGGATCGAGCTGAGCGCGACCGGCAGGCTCACGCGGAACCTGTCGGTGATCGCGTCGTATGTCTATCAGGACGTGAAGAACGTGCAGGCCAACGACGCATTGCTGAACAACTGGCCGGTCGACATTCCGCGGCCGCGCCAGATCGCGTCGCTGTGGGCCGACTGGACGTGGCACACGGGGCCGCTCACGGGCTTCGGCCTCGGCGGCGGCGTGCGCTACCAGAGCGCGGCGGCCGGTGCGGCGGACAACTCGCTGACGGTATCGAGCTACACGCTGTTCGATGCGGGCGTGCACTACGACACGCGTAACTGGCGCTTTGCCGTGAACGGGACGAACCTGTTCAACCGGCACTACATCAGCGGTTGCCAGTCGACGAGCGTGTGCATTTTCGGTACCGACCGTACGGTGATCGCCACCGCGAAATACAACTGGTGACGCCGCGCGCCGCGGCGCGCCGGCCGGCCTTCGGGCCGGTGCGGGCGGGCCGCGGTGCCGTCGTCCGCTTTTTCCACGACGCCTCCATGCCGAAGAAAAATCTCGTCTACATCCAGTCGCTGCGCAACGGCGCGGCCGATCGCGCCGGCCAGCCGGTTGCTTACCAGGGCGGCACGCGCTACATGAAGGCGCCGCTCGAATTCCTCGTCGAGCGCCTGAACGACTCGCCGCTCGGCGAGCGCTACACGCTCAAGGGCGTGATCGTCGACGACGACGAAGGCTCGCCCGCCGATCGCGCGAAGGTCGCCGACTACGGGTTCGCGCGCACGCCGGGCCGCCCGTGGATCCTGCCCGACGGGCTGACCGTGCAGGGCCGGCCGGTCGACGAACTGTTCTGCACGATCGCGTCGACGTACCGCCGGCTGCCGCGCGACGCGCGCGAGCGCGTGACGGGCAAGCAGGCGTTCGAGCGCCGCCTGCTCGAACGCCTGCTCGAACTCGACGCCGACGTGGTCGTGCTCGACGGGCTGCTCGTGATCCTCGACGAACTGGTGCGTCCCGGCGCGCGCTTTCACCGCCGCATCGCGAACATCCATCCCGGCATCACGGCCGACGATTCGCCGTACCAGCGGCGCGGCGCGTGGGCGACGCTCGATGCGCTGCACGGCGCGCGCGGCGAACGGGTCGACTGGGCGAGCGGCACGACGTCGCGCGTCGATCCGGTGACGATGACGGGCGCATCGTTCCACTACGTCGACAACGGCATCGATTCCGGCGAGGTGATCTGCGACGTGCTCGACACGCCGATCGCGCCGGACGACACGATTCTCGAACTGCGCTGGAACAACTTCCAGCGCAGCCTGTTTCCGGCGCTCGAGCGGGGGCTGCACGTCCTCGCCGATCGCCATGACGCGGGAGCACTGTGATGGAAGACACGCTCACGAAACCGGCCGGCACGGCGGACGCCGTCGAAGGCGAGGTGGCCGCGGCGCTCGACGGCGCCGCGCCCGGCCATGCGGCGGCCGCCGCCGAATGCACGCTCGACGCGTGGCGGCCCGACGATCCGCCGGCCGCGCTGCTCGCGGAATTCGTCGCCCTGTTCAACACGGACACGCGGCACGACGCGGCGACGGTGTCGGTGCCGCTCGGCGGCGCCGGGCCGGCGGCCGTCGCGTCGTACGTCGCGCGCGCGGTGCGCGAGGGCGTGATTGACGGCGCGCAGGTCGCGGGCGACCGGTTGCGCCTGAGCGCATCGCGCGCGACGTTCTGGCAGAACCCGCGGCCGTGGCTGAAGGCGCCTGCGTCGGGCGGGATGCCGCTGCGCTATGCGATCACGAACGGCCACCGGCATCCGGTGCGGCCGCCGTCGCCGGCCGGCGAAATCTATGCGCGCACCATGCCGCAGGTCGGGATGACGTTCAGCCTGCGTACCGTCGACATCGACGAACATGCGCAGTTGTTCAGCGACTGGATGAACCTCGATCGCGTCGCGCATTTCTGGGATCAGCGCGGCACGCGCGACGAGCACGCCGCGTATCTCGCGGAGAGGCTCGCCGATCCGCACATGCATCCGATGATCGGCTATTTCGACGAAACGCCGTTCGGCTATTTCGAGTTCTACTGGGCGAAGGAGGACCGCCTCGCGCCGTTCTACGACGCGCACGACTACGATCGCGGGCTGCATCTGCTGATCGGCGACTCGCGCTTCCAGAGCGCGGGCAAGCTGCATGCATGGTGGAGCGGGGTGCTGCACTACATGTTCGTCGACGAACCGCGCACGCAGCGGCTCGTCGGCGAGCCACGCGTCGATCACGTGCGGCATATCGCGTACATGCATCGGCTCGGGTTCTACACGCTGAAGGAGTTCGACTTCCCGCACAAGCGGGCGGCGCTCACCGTGATGGAGCGCGAGACATTCTTCGACACTTTCCGGCTGCCGTGACGGGACGGGGGCGCGAAGGGTCGATGCGTCGATGCGTCGATTCGCGAGCGACGACGTTTCGCGCGGCTTGAAGGGCCGCGGGCATCGACCGTTCGGGATATGGATCGGGCGGTCGGCATGAGGAAGAATGGCTTGTATCCTCATCACAGCAGGTCCGCCGACATGGAAAGCACACCCACGATGGCATCGGGCGCGATCCCCGATCCACGTTCCCTGACATTGACATATGCCAGCATATGCTTAGAATGGGCGCATCGTACTCCTGTGGAGTGGCTCATGCGCACCGTTTCCATTTTCAAGAACGCCCGTAACCAGGCAATCCGCATCCCGAAGGACATGGAGTTCGAGGGTGTGACGGAACTCGAGATCCGCCGCGAGGGCGACACGTTGCTGCTGCGTCCGGTGCGGCCGACGTGGCTGTCGTTCGCGAGTGAACCACGGGCCGATGCCGACTTCCTCGCCGAGCGCCCGGCGGTCGTCGAACCCGGTCGTTTCGACCTGGACGATGCACCGACGGGGTCGGACCGGTGACTACGCTCTACATGCTCGATACGAACATCTGTTCGTTCATCATGCGCGAGCGGCCATCCGCGGTGTTGTCCCGGTTGCAGTCGTGCGTCAATGCGCAGCACCGGATCGTCGTGTCGGCGATCACCTATGCCGAAATGCGGTTCGGCGCAGTCGGCAGAAAGGCTTCGCCGAAGCATGCGGAACTCGTGACGGCCTTTGTCACGCGGCTGGACGGCGTGCTGTCGTGGGATACCGCGGCGGTCGATGCAACGGCCGCGATTCGCGTCGATCTAGCCGCACGTGGCACGCCGATCGGCGCGAACGACGCGTCGATCGCCGGTCACGCGATCGCGGCCGGTGCCGTTCTTGTAACGAACAACAGTCGCGAATTCAGCCGTGTCGCGGGGTTGTCTCTCGAAGACTGGGCGGCCTCGGCCTAGGGTGGCGAATGCGCGATGGCGGTGCTGTCCGCGCCAGCACGTCACGCGCGAGGAAAGGGCGGCTCCGAGAGGAAAGCACCGCGGAACGCGTCGAGATACCGGTCGGCGTCATCGTTGAATTCACCCGGCAGCAGCGCGAACGCGCGGGCCTGCAGGTCCTGCGCGAGGGTCGCGTAAACCGCTTCGTCGAATAACAGCGTGCGGATCGCATCGTGCGTTTGCGGCGAAGCAATCCGCTTCGCATCGCGCGCGAGCAACCCGGCCGCCGCCAGCTCCGGCTGGAAACCGTGCCGTTCGAGCAGATCGGGCGCGACGTCCCAGATGCGCTCGCGATTGCCCGCGTCGTGAAAATGCGTGAGCAGGAACAACAGGTCGTACGCGTCGCTGTTCTGGCGCGCGCGCCGATCCTTCCACGCGAGCAATTTCAGCAGCGCGAGCGCCGGCAGGCTCGCCACCGGCACCGCGATGTCGGCGCCGATCGACACGGCCAGCGCCGTATCGACCGCCTCCTGAAAGCCCAGCACGTTCAGCACGAAATCGCCGCGCGGCGGCCACGCGATTTCGCCGGGCGGTGCTTCGAGCGGCCCGAACGGCACGAGATCGAGCTCCGTGCGAAATCCCCGCGTCCCGCTGTCGAACAGCAGTTTCTGCCGATGCTTCGGCGCACGCGCGAATTGCCCGGTCGCGACGAGCGCATCGACGAGCCGCTCGTGAAACGGCCAGCTCACAGCGCATACCGCGACGTCGATGTCCCGCGTCGCACGCACCGGCCGGATGCCGTGGACATGCCACATCAGGATGTCGCGCGCGGTTGCGCCGGCGACGACGAATGCCGTGTCGAGTTGCACGCAGGTCGTGCCGACCGCCCGCAGCAGCGCGGCCGCCGCCGGCTCGAGCGGCCGGCGCGCATCGACTTCAAGCGGGCGGGTGGGCGAGGTATCGGTCATGGATGTGTTCGGCGGCGGCAAGATTGCGGCTGTCTCCGGACGAGACGAGATCCGCGTAGATCAGCAGCGGCGGCACGAGCGGCATGTCCTGCTCGCGCCAGTCGAGCGCCGGCGACGGCGGCCAGAACGCTTCGAGCAGTTCGACGTCGCCGCGCTCGTCCGGGCGCAGGCGCGCCTGGAGCAGCAGGCGGTTCGACACGGCGCCGTGCGTATAGACGGTGACCGCGGCTGGCTTGAGGTCGTGCGTCAGCAGGCCGGCCGCCGGTTCGCCGCCGAGCCGCGCATCGAATGCCGCGAAATCGAAGTTGCGCCACCAGTCGGGCGCGACGGCGGCAAACCGCCGGGCCGGCAGTTTCGCGCGCAGCCGGCTCGGATACAGCGCAACCCATTCCTGCACGAAGCGCGGCCAGTCGGGCATCAGGCGCTCGCCATTGCGCCGCTGCGCGACGAGGCCGCGCGCAAGCAGGTCGTCCATCGCGAGATTGACCGTGCCGAGCGCGACGCCCGACGCGACGGCGATCGCCCGGTACGGTTGCGCGACGAGGCCCGGCTGCGTCGCGAGCGCGAACATCACCGCGAGCCCCTTGGGCGTGGTCGCGCGCGACGCCTGCCGGCGTGGCGTGCGGGGAGGTTTCGGCCGGCCGGAGATCAGCACGGTCGCCTCCGGCAGGATCAGGCTCGTGTTGCCGGCGGTATCGAGAAACGGGATGCCGTGATCGGTCAGGCGGGCGGCCAGCTCGGCCGACACGTACGGCGCGACCAGCATCAGTGGCCGCTCGCCGGGCAGCGGGGCGCCGCCGCGCCGATGCAGCGCCGCGCGGGCGTCCTGCACCGATTCGACACCGACGGTCACCGCGGCCGGCATCTCGAAGGTCTGCCCGCCAATGCGGAAGCGGATCATCGCGTCGGCATGCGCGCGGGATGCGGCCGGCACGCGCACCGGCCGTGCGTTGAAGCGTCGGGTTGCGCGTTCGAACGCGGCGCAGGCTTCGTCGAGCACGTGCTGTTCCGCGATCGACAGGGTGGCGTTCTCGGGCATCGGGAGGGATCGCTTGTTCACTTTTTTGTCAGCGTACACAAAAAATGTACATCCGTCAAAAAATGAACAGGAGCGCTCAACCCTTTGATACGACGGAATTATTCCGGAATGGCCAACGGCAATCAACCCACCCTCCCACTTGAGAAATCGAGACCGAACACGCAGTGTCGCGAATCCGGCTCATGCGCGGCAGTCGCCCGAATGGCCGGTTTCCACCGGCAGGGGCGGTTTCTCATCCGCCGCCATGATCGGCCAGCAACTCCAGGTTGCCTCCACGACGACTTTCTGTCTGTCCGGTTGCTGCTCGACGGACTATCCTTGCCAGCACATTCCCCACCGACCCCAGGAGACGACACCGTGACGCACAGCGTGATTCCCGCAGGCCTCGCTGACGAAATGATCGAGATCCGGCACCGCATTCATGCCCACCCCGAACTGGGCTTCGAGGAATTCGCGACGAGCGACCTTGTGGCTGAGCAGTTGCACGCATGGGGCTACACGGTGCACCGCGGGCTCGGCGGCACGGGCGTGGTCGCGCAGTTGAAGGTCGGTAACGGCACGCAACGCCTCGGCCTGCGCGCCGACATGGACGCACTGCCGATCCACGAGTCGACCGGCCTGCCGTACCAGAGCACGACACCCGGCAAGATGCACGCGTGCGGCCACGACGGCCACACGGCGATGCTGCTCGCGGCCGCGAAGCACCTGGCGCGCGAGCGGCGCTTTTCCGGCACGCTGAACCTGATTTTCCAGCCGGCCGAGGAAGGGCTCGGCGGCGCGAAGAAAATGCTCGACGACGGGCTGTTCGAGCAGTTCCCGTGCGATGCGATCTTCGCGATGCACAACATGCCGGGCTTCCCGACGGGCAAGTTCGGCTTCCTGCCGGGGCCGTTCATGGCATCGTCGGACACCGTGATCGTCGACGTGCAGGGGCGCGGCGGCCACGGCGCGGTGCCGCACAAGGCGATCGATTCGGTCGTCGTGTGCGCGCAGATCGTCATCGCGCTGCAGACGATCGTGTCGCGCAACGTGTCGCCGCTCGACATGGCGATCGTCACGGTCGGTGCGATCCACGCGGGCGATGCGCCGAACGTGATTCCCGATCGCGCCCAGATGCGCCTGTCCGTGCGCGCGCTGAAGCCCGAGGTGCGCGACCTGCTCGAAGCGCGCATCAAGGAAGTCGTTCATGCGCAGGCGGCCGTGTTCGGCGCGAGCGCGACGATCGACTACCAGCGCCGCTACCCGGTGCTCGTCAACGACGCGCAGATGACCACGTTCGCACGCGGCGTCGCGCGCGAGTGGGTGGGCGAAGCGAACCTGATCGACGAGATGGTGCCGCTCACCGGCAGCGAGGATTTCGCGTTCCTGCTCGAGAAGCGGCCGGGCTGCTACCTGATCATCGGCAATGGCGACGGCGAGGGCGGCTGCATGGTGCACAACCCCGGCTACGACTTCAACGACGCGGTACTGCCGACCGGCGCGTCGTACTGGGTCAAGCTGGCCGAGACGTTTCTGGTGTGACGATGAATGCGGGGGCGGGGCCGTCTCGATTCAATTGCGGCACGTGCCGAACGACAACCCATCCCCGCTGAACAACGCCGCCGCCGCAGCCGGATTCGACGGCCAGTACATGTGCATGTACGTCGCGACGATCGAACCCGTGCGATACACGGCTTCGCCGCTGCCGGGTTCCCCGTCGGGCCGGGCGGCGCTCGCCACCGGCGCCAGCGGCGTGTCGAGCCGCGAATAATGAAACGTATGGCCGCGCATCGGCCCGCTGCGCGTGTCCAGCTGCTGCATGCCGAGCGCCGCGAACCGGCGCTGCATCGTCGCATGGCCTGACAGCAGCCCGAGCATCGATGTCGTCGCGCCTTCCACGTCGGTCAGCGACTCGCACAGATAGACCATTCCCCCGCATTCCGCGACGATCGGCCGGCCGGCCGCCGCGTGCGCGCGAATCGTCCGCGCGGCCACGGCATTCGCCGCGAGCGTCGCCGCATGCAGTTCCGGATAGCCGCCCGGCAGGAACAGCGCGTCGCACGCGTCGGGCACGGGCTCGTCGGCAAGCGGCGAAAAGAACCGCAACTGCGCACCGAGCGCGTCGAGCAGCGCGAGATTGGCCGGATAAATGAACGAGAACGCCGCGTCGCGCGCGATCGCGATTCGCTTGCCGGCGAGCGCGCGCGGCAGCGGGGCCCGGGCCGCCGGTTCCGCGAACGAGACGGCGGGCGGCAAGTCGGCGAGCGCCGTCTGCGCGAGCACGTCGGCGGCACGATCGAGCCGCGCGTCGAGATCGCCGATGTCGGCCGGCTGGTGCAGGCCGAGATGCCGCTCCGGCAGCGCGATGCCCGCATCGGCCGGCACGTGCCCGAGCCAGCGCAAGTCGTCCGGCAGCGACTGCTGCAACAGTTCCGCGTGTCGCGGCGACCCGACGCGGTTCGCGAGCACGCCGTGAAACGGCACCTCCGGCCGGAACCGCGCAAGCCCGAACGCGATCGCCGCGAACGTCTGCGCCATCGCCTTCGCGGAAATCACCGCGACGACCGGCACGCCGAACGCGGCCGCCAGATCGGCGCTGCTCGGCGTGCCGTCGAACAGCCCCATCACGCCTTCGATCAGGATCAGGTCCGCGTCGCGCGCGGCATCGGCGAGCAGCGCGCGGCAGCCGGCTTCACCGACCATCCCGAGGTCGAGCGCGTGCACGGGCGCGCCGCTCGCCCGTTCGAGCAGCATCGGATCGAGAAAATCCGGCCCGGTCTTGAACACGCGCACGCGCCGGCCGAGCCGGCGGTGCAGCCGCGCAAGGCCGGCCGTCACCGACGTCTTGCCCTGGCCGGACGCAGGCGCGCTGACGAACAGCGCGGGGCAGGCCGGCATCGCTCAGAACTCCACGCCGGGCTGCGCCTTCACGCCTTGCTCCTTGTACGGATGCTTGACGAGCCGCATTTCCGTGACGAGGTCGGCCGCCTCGATCAGTGCATCGGGCGCATGGCGCCCGGTGACGACGACGTGCACCGAATCCGGCCGCGCGACGAGCGTCGCGAGCACTTCGTCGAGCGGCAGGTATTCGTACTTGAGCACGGTGTTCAGCTCGTCGAGGATCACCATCCGGTACTCGCCGCTTTCGATCATCCGGCGCGCCTCGTCCCAGCCCTTGCGCGCGGTGGCGACATCGGCGTCGCGGTTCTGCGTATTCCACGTGTAGCCGTCGCCCATCGTCACGAAGTCGCATTGCGCGACCGCACCGAGGAAGTCGCGCTCGGACGTGTGCAGCGCGCCCTTGATGAACTGCACGACGCCGAGCCGCATGCCATGGCCGAGCACGCGCACGGCCATGCCGAAGGCGGCCGTGCTCTTGCCCTTGCCGTTGCCGGTGTTGACGATCAGCAGGCCCTTTTCCTGGGTGGCGGCAGCCTGCTTCTTTTCATGGCCGGCGCGGCGGCGTTCGGCCATCCGCTGATGGGATTCGGCATCGGTCTTCATCGGGAATCGTCCTGTCGAAAGCAAAACAAAGGGTTCAGAGCGGGCCGGCGAGCGCGACCGTCACGCCGTCCCGGCTGGATTTGGGGCCGAGCAGCCGGCCATGCGGCGCGGCGAGTTGCGCGCACGGCTCGGCCACGCCCGCGACGCCGAAACGCGCCAGCGCGGCCGCCGACGGGCCGCTCAATGCCGGTTGGGGGCACTGCGCGAGCTGCGCCGCGTCGAACGCGACGAGCGGCCAGCCGCGCCGCGCGCACAGCGTGCGCAGCGGCCGGGCACGCGCCTTGTCGGCGAGCGTCGCGACGACGGCCGGCTCGGCGCCCGGGTGACTGGCCAGCGCCGCGCGAATCGCGGCATCGAGTTGCGCGGCCGTCACGCCCGCACGGAAACCGACGCCGAGCGCGACGCGCATCATGCGCGGCCGCCAAGCGCCGCGCGCACCGCGGGATCGTCGGCGAGCGCCGCGACGCGGCCGATCACGACGATCGCGGGCGAGCCGATACCGGTCGCGCCCACGCGTTCGACGATCGTGTCGAGCGTCGCGAGCACGTGCCGCTGCCCGTCACGCGTCGCGTTCTCGATCGCCGCGCACGGCGTGTCGCCCGCCACGCCGCCATCACGCAGCGCGGCCGCGATCGCGTCGAGCCGGCGAATGCCCATGTAGATCACGATCGTCATCCGGGTCGCGGCCAGCGCGCGCCAGTCGGGTTCGTCCGCGCCCGCGCCGTGGCCCGTGACGAAGATCACGCCCTGCGCGTCGCCGCGATGCGTAACTGGAATGCCGAGCGCGGCCGGGGCCGCGATACCGGCCGTGATGCCGTTCACGACCTCGACCGGGAACCCGGCCGCGCCGAGCGCCAGCAATTCTTCGCCGCCGCGGCCGAACACGAACGGATCGCCGCCCTTGAGCCGCGCGACGCTGCGGCCCGCGCGCAGATGCGCGAGCATC
This sequence comes from Burkholderia sp. SIMBA_062, assembly GCF_046534765.1. Lineage (NCBI taxonomy): Bacteria > Pseudomonadati > Pseudomonadota > Betaproteobacteria > Burkholderiales > Burkholderiaceae > Burkholderia > Burkholderia sp. SIMBA_062. The sequence goes on along the minus strand of NZ_JAWRYD010000004.1, from coordinate 125,139 downwards.
ACGGCGACGATCGTTTCCTGCGGCGTCGACGCATGGCCGCCGCGCTTGCCGACGTGCTCGATCAATGCGTCGGCGCGCGCGTGGCGCAGCACGTCGGGGTTCACGAGATCGTCGACGAGCAGCACGTCGGCCGTGGCGATCGCGCGCACGGCCTTCAGCGTCAGCAGATCGGCGTCGCCGGGGCCGGCGCCGACGAGCCATGCGCGGCTCATCGGGCGCGGCACGGCGCGCACCGTGTCGTGGCAGTGGAAAGGGGACAGCGAGCGGCACATCGGCGGCCGGCGGACAGGCAATGCATGACGGATCGAGCGAAGCCCGCGCGAGCGCGGGCGAAAAAGCGCACCCCATCCGTCCCCCGCGGACCGGGCGTTCGGCGAGCGGCGGGCTCGCCCCTTGCGTCGGCCGGTATCCGGGCTGGCCGCTTGCCAGGCCGCAGCCTTCCCGCCCGCTGAAGGGCAGTGGCATCGCGGGCGGCCTGGGCGCGTGCGGGGAACCGCGACGCGCGGGCGGCGTACCGTTGCGGGGACAGCACAGGCGGGGCGGACTTCCGCCTCCTGTTTCCCGTTTAACTGCGCGCGCCGGAGGAGCGCGCGCGAGCACCGAACGCGGCGCATACGATAGCACAGGCGTGTACCGGACGAACGGCCGGCGGAACGGCTGCGCCGACTGTCGCCGCAACCCGATGCGACGCCGCCGGCCCGGCTCCGCAGCAATCGGCCGCGACGCTTTTCCCGTGCTTCGCGTGCGCGTCGACGGTTGCATGAGCGGCGACGGTCTGCTCCGCCTGACCGCCGCTTCAGAACTTGTATGCCGCTGTCAGCGTGAACGTCCGCGGCGCGCCGGGCATGATTTGAGACAGGCTCGTCGCGCTCGCGTAATAATCGCGATCGGTGAGGTTGACGACCGCCAGCGTCAGTTCCAGGTCGCGCGTTCGGTATCCGGCCTTGCCGTCCCAGCGCACATACGCAGGCAGCCGGAGCAGGTTGTCGCGATCCGCGTAACGCGCGCCTTCGTGGATCACGCCGAGTTCGGCGAAGAAGCCGAAAAGTGGCGCATAGCCGACGAACAGATTGCCGCTGGTCGACGACACGCCGGCCGACCGCTTGCCCGCGAACTTCGGTTCGGCCTCGACCACCCGCGCGTTCTGCCAGCCGATGCCGCCGCGCACGAGCCAGTCTCCCGCGAGCCGGCCGGCGACGCTCAGTTCGAGGCCGCGGTTGCGCTCGAGGCCGGTGAGATCAAAGAATCCCGGCCGGACCGGATCGGCGACCCGACGGTTGAAAAGATCGAGCTGGAACACGGCCAGCGTCGTGCTCAGCGTGCCGCCCATCCAGTCGCTCTTCACCCCGATCTCGTATTGATTGCTGTATTGCGGGCCAAGATCGTTGGCATTGCCGCGCGCGCCGGGCGTGATGCCGATCAGGTCGCCGCCGACCGGCGCGAAGTTCTTGCTGTACGACGCATAGACGTGATGCGCGTCGACCGGCGCCCAGACGACGCCGACCCGCGGGCTCCACGCGTTCGTCGTGCGCCGCGCGCGCAGGCCGGCCAGCAGGTTCGTCGAGTCGACGTCGAAGCGATCCCCGCGCAGGCCGCCCAGCAGTTTCCAGGACCGCCCGAAGTCGATCCGGTCCTGCACATAGACCGCGTAATCGTCGACGCGATGGCGGTTCATCGCAAACGGCCGCGGTGGCGAGCCGGCGAGGGCGTTGCTGTCCGGATCGACGATCGAGACGGGCGCCGCGTCGGCCTGCCACAGCTTCGGCGCGCGTCTTTGCCAGCCGTATTCGATCCCGAACAGCAGGTGATGGGCGAGGGGGCCGGTCGCGAACTCGCCGGTCAGTTCGAGATCCGTCTGCACGTTGAGGTGCCGCATGTCCTGCAGATAGCGCGTGCGTTGCACGCGCCGGTAGTCACGCGGCTTCGTGAGATAGCTCTGCGTGACGTACGTGTTGTCGAACGAACTGCGCAGATCCAGCACGCTCAGCGTATGCTGCACCTGCCAGGCGTCGCCGAGCTGCTGCTTGAACACCGAGCGCCAGTTCAGGTTCGCGTCGCGGATCGAATCGCGGCCTGCCGCGCCGAAGAATTTCTCCCGCGACGCGGGCGGCAGCGAGAACGCGAGCGGCTTGCCGGCCTTGTCGAGCGCGGCGACCGACGCCGGCATCCCGCGATCGGGCACGCGCTCGTAGCTGTCGTATTCGAACTGCATCAGCCAGCTTCGCCGAACATCCTGCCATTTGATCGACGGGGCGACGTACTGGCGCGTGCCGTCGACCGCATTGCGAAAACTGCCGTCGTGCTCGCGGCCCGCATTGAGACGCACGCTCCATTCACGCGACAGCGCACGGTTGACGTCGACCGCCGCGCCGAGGCGGCCGTAGCTGCCGGTCGCCGCCGACAGGTGTCCGAAATCTTCGGCCAGCGGCTGTTTGGTGATCCGGTTGATGACGCCGCCGCCGCTGCCGCGTCCGTACAGGACGGCCGCCGGCCCTTTCAGCACCTCGATGCGCTCGATGTTGCCGAGACTGCGCACGTACTGCGCGTCGTCGCGCATGCCGTCGAGCAACAGGTCGCCCGAACCGGAAAAGCCGCGAATCCGGAACGCGTCGAAGCGGGTATCCGATGCATTCGAGATGCCCGGCACGCCGGCCAGCGCATCGGCGAGCGTGCGGCCTCCATAGGAGAGCGTCTCTTCCACCGACACGGTGTCGATGGTCTGCGGCACGTCGCGCGGATCGGCGTCGGCGCGGGTTGCCGTGCTGACGTGCTCGGGACGCGGGTCATGCGGGTGGCGGCGGCTGCGAATTTCGACGGCAGGCAGTTCCTGTTCGGGACCGGCGGCGCAAGCCGCGCCCGGGGCGGCGGAAAGGAGCGAACAAAAGGACAGGGCCCATGCGGGGAACCGCTGGCCGGACGTATGGCGTTTGAACATGAGAATTTAAGGACGACTGAATGACTGCCTCGTATTGCCATTGCGCGTCTTTCGAATGATTTGGGCGAATTTTATCCTGATTGATTGAAAACGACAATCATTCTCATCGACACCGATTCGCCGCCGCCGAACCGATTCGCGCGCCGTTGCCGTTCGTCGCCTTGACGCTCCTCGCACCGCCGCCTACACTCGCACGCGTTTCGGTGCTCGCGCGCGCTTCCGGCGTGCGCAGTTAAACGGGAAACAGGGAGCCTGCCTGCGCCGCAGTCGAGCCAACCTGTGCTGCCCCCGCAACGGTAAGCGAACGCGTCGCGCCCAGCGCGACGCAGCGCCACTTCGCCGCATGCCAGCCGCATGCGGACGACCGCCACTGGATGCCGCGCATCCGGGAAGGCGAAGCGGCGTGTTCGTCAGCCCGGATACCGGCCGAAACGTTGGGGTTCAGCGCCGCGGGGAGGCGGCGCATCGTCCACGGCCGCAGCACGCCCGACGCCCGAGCGTTTCCCCCTTTCCGCGCCAACCATCCGTCGCATGCACGCGCACGGACCGGGGCGGCGAGCGGCAGGCGGCGCGGGCAGGGCCGGCGGCGGCCGTGTTGGCATTCACATGTCGACCGTTCGCACAGGAGCATCATGCTCGACTCGTTCTTCCGTCTCTTCAACGACAGTCCGTCAGGGCTGCGCGGCAAAATCGTCGCGATCTACGCATTGCTCGTCGCGTTCAACGTCGGCGCGTGGATCTGGGCCTTCGTCGCGTTTCGCGACCAGCCCGTGCTGCTGGGCACCGCGCTGCTCGCCTACGTGTTCGGGCTGCGCCACGCGGTCGACGCCGATCATATCGCCGCGATCGACAACGTCACGCGCAAGCTGATGCAGGAAGGCCGCAGCCCGCTCGGCGCCGGCCTGTTCTTCTCGCTTGGCCATTCGACGGTCGTAATCGTGATGTCGGTCGCGGTCGCGCTGACCGCCGCGTCGCTCGCGCGCTTCGAGAGCATGAAGGCCTGGGGCGGCGTGATCAGCACCAGCGTGTCCGCGTTCTTCCTGCTGGTACTCGCGGCCGCAAACCTGCTGATCCTGATTTCCGTGTACCGGACGTTTCGCGCGGCGCGCCGCGGCGAGCCGATCGTCGACGCCGATCTCGACATGCTGATGAACCAGCGCGGCGTGCTGGCCCGGTTGTTCCGGCCGTTGTTCCGCCTCGTGTCGCGCAGCTGGCACATGTATCCGGTCGGGTTCCTGTTCGGCTTCGGCTTCGATACGGCGACCGAGATCGCGCTGTTCGGCATTTCGGCCACGCAAGTGCAGGGCGGCATGTCGTTCTGGTCGGTGATGGCGCTGCCGGTGCTGTTCACCGCGGGCATGACGCTCGTCGACACGACCGACGGCATCCTGATGATGGGCGCGTACCGGTGGGCGTACGTGCGGCCGATTCGCAAGATCTACTACAACATGACGATCACGTTCGTGTCGGTGCTGGTCGCCGCGCTGATCGGCGGCATCGAGGTGCTCGCGCTGCTCGCGGACAAACTCTCGCTGCAGGGCCCCGTATGGAATTTCTCGACGATGGTCGCATCGCATTTCGGGATGCTCGGCTACGTCGTGATCGGCCTGTTCCTCGCGTGCTGGATAGTGTCGGCCGCGATCTATCGCATCAAACGCTACGACGAGATCGATGTGACGCTCTCGGCCTGACTCCCTCATTCGCCACAGGACCTACCATGACCCTACGCAAGCTTCCCGTCACGATCGTCACGGGCTTTCTCGGCAGCGGCAAGACCACGCTGATGCGCCACATCCTGCAGCACGCGGAAGGCCGCCGCATCGCGGTGATCGTCAACGAATTCGGCGAACTCGGCATCGACGGCGAAATCCTCAAGGGCTGCGGGATCGGCTGCGACGATGCGCAGGGCGCGCAGGGCGAAGCGTCGGGCCAGCTGTACGAACTCGCGAACGGCTGCCTGTGCTGCACCGTGCAGGAAGAGTTCTATCCGGTGATGGAAGCGCTCGTCGAGCGCCGCGCCGACATCGACCACGTGCTGATCGAGACGTCGGGCCTCGCGCTGCCGAAGCCGCTCGTGCAGGCCTTCAACTGGCCGACGATCCGCAACAGCTTCACGGTCGACGCGGTCGTGACCGTCGTCGACGGGCCGGCCGCCGCGAGCGGCCAGTTCGCGGAGAACCCGCAGGCCGTCGACGCGCAGCGCCGCGCCGATCCGAACCTCGACCACGAATCGCCGCTGCACGAACTGTTCGCCGACCAGTTGTCGTCCGCCGATCTCGTGATCGTGAACAAGGCCGACCTCGTCGCCGACGCGCAGTTCGCCGAAGTCGAAGCCGCGATCCGCGAGGAGATCCCGCCGCAGGTGAAGATCGTGCGCGCGACGCGCGGCGAACTGGATCTCGCGATGCTGCTCGGGCTCGAATCGGCGTCGGAGGAAACGATCCACCTGCGGCACGACCATCACGGCTCGGCCGACGACGGCGATCACGACCACCATCACGACGATTTCGATTCGGTGGTGGTGTCGGGCGATGCGGGCTCGCGCGAAGCGACGATCGCCGCGCTGCAGCGCGTCGTCGAGACGCACACGATCTACCGCGCGAAAGGCTTCGCGGCGCTGCCCGATGCGCCGATGCGGCTCGTGATCCAGGGTGTCGGCCGCCGCTTCGACAGCTATTTCGACCGTCGCTGGCAGGACGGCGAAACGCGCGCGAGCCGCTTCGTGCTGATCGGCGAGGATCTCGACGCAGCCGCGCTGCAGCGCGCGTTCGATGCCGCGTGCGCGGCACAGACGCAGCAGGCGTAACGCGCGATGCATCTGCTGCGCACCACGCCGGGCGGCTTCGTCGACGATACACAGGGCGTCGTCCGGATCGACCAGCAGCCGGCCGACATCGTGATCCTGAGTTCGGCCGATACGACCTTGTCGCTGCTGGCCAGCGTCGTGCCGAAGCTGCCGGCCGGCTTTCCGAGCGTGCGGCTCGCGAACGTCACGTTCCTGCGGCAGCCGGCGTCGGTCGATTTCTATGTCGACGACGTGCTGCGTCATGCGAAGACGGTCGTGATCGATCATCTCGGCGGCGAAGCGTACTGGCCGTACGGGATCGAACAGGCCGTGTCGCTCGCGTCGAAGCGCCGGCAGCAGCTCGCGATGTTCTCGGGCGACCTGCAGGAAGACCCGAACCTCGTCGCAAAGAGCACGGTCGCGCCGGCGCTGTGCCGGCTGTGGTGGCGCTACCTGCGCGACGGCGGGATGCACAACGCCGAAGCGCTGTTGCGCAGCATCGCCTTCCATACGCTCGGCTTCGGCGACGAACCCGAGCCGCCGCGCCCGCTGCCGGCCGCCGCGCTGTATCACCCGGCGCGCGACCCGGCGAGCGTCGACGACTGGCGCGCGCGCTGGACGCCCGGCGCGAGCGTGGTTGCGATCCTGTTCTATCGCGCGCACTGGCAGGCCGCGAACACGGCCGTGTTCGACGCGCTGGCCGATGCGCTCGTGCGCGAAGGGCTCAATCCGCTGCCGATCGCGGTCACGTCGCTGAAGGACGCGGTGAGCCGCGAAGTCATCACGCAGCTCTGCGACACGCACGGCGTCGCGCTCGTGCTGAACACCACGGCCTTCGCGGCCGGCGCGATCGACAGCCCCGAGCCCGACGTACTCGCCGGCGACGCGCCGGTGCTGCAGGTGATCCTGTCCGGCGGCAACCGCGACGCCTGGGTGGCCGACAACCAGGGGCTGCACGCGCGCGACATCGCGATGCACATCGCATTGCCTGAAGTCGACGGGCGCATCGTCACGCGCGCGGTGAGCTTCAAGGGGCTCGCGTATCGGTGTCCGCACACCGAAGTCGACGTCGTGCGCTACCAGCCGGACGCCGAACGCATCGCGTTCGTCGCGGCGCTCGCGCGCGGCTGGTGCCGGCTGCGCACGCTCGACAACGCCGACAAGCGCATCGCGCTGATTCTCGCGAACTATCCGCAAAGCGAAGGGCGGATCGGCAACGGCGTCGGGCTCGATACGCCGGCGTCCGCGCTGCGCGTGCTCGCGGCGCTGCGCGGCGCGGGCTATGCGGTGGCCGAGCTGCCGGCCGACGGCGACGCGCTGATCGCGCGGCTCACCGAAGGCGTGACCAACGACCCGGCCGTGCGCGCACTGCGCCCCGCGTTCCAGAGTTTCGCGCTGGCCGACTACGTCGCGCATTTCGCGCGGCTGCCGGCCGCCGTGCGCGAGGCGCTGAACGCGCGCTGGGGGCCGCCCGACGCGGATCCGACGCTGCGCCAGGGGCGCTTCCCGATCGCCGGCTGGCGCGCGGGCAACGTGTTCGTCGGCATCCAGCCGTCGCGTTCGCGCGGCGAAAACGACTATGCGAGCTACCACGACGCGGACCTCGTGCCGCCGCACGCGTACCTCGCGTTCTATTTCTGGCTGCGCGATGCGTTCGGCATCGACGCGGTCATCCACCTCGGCAAGCACGGCAACCTCGAATGGCTGCCGGGCAAGAGCGTCGCGCTGTCCGACGCGTGCTGGCCGGACCTGACGCTCGGGCCGCTGCCGCACCTGTATCCGTTCATCGTCAACGATCCGGGCGAGGGCAGCCAGGCGAAGCGCCGCGCGCAGGCCGTGATCATCGATCACCTGATGCCGCCGCTCACGCGCGCGGAAAACTACGGCCCGGTGCAGGATCTCGAACGGCAGGTCGACGAATACTACGAAGCGCTGATGGTCGATGCGCGGCGCGCGAAGCTGCTGCGCAAGACGATCCTCGCGACGATCGCCGAACACCGGCTGCATGACGAGCTGAGCGTGTCGCCGCCGCGCGACGCCGGCGACGAGGACGCGCTGCTCACGCGCGTCGACGCATGGCTGTGCGAATTGAAGGAAGCGCAGATTCGCGACGGGCTGCACGTGTTCGGCGCGTCGCCCGTCGACCGTCAGCGGCGCGATACACTGCTCGCGCTCGCACGTTTTCCGGTCGGCGACGGCAAGGGCGAACGCGCGGGGCTGATCGCCGCGCTCGCGCGCGATCTCGCGCTCGGCGACGATTTCGATCCGCTCGCGGCCGACTGGGCCGCACCGTGGACGGGCCCGCGGCCGGCCGTGCTGCAGGCGCTCGACGCGTCGCCGTGGCGCCATGCGGGCGATACGCGCGAGCGGCTCGAACGGCTTGCGCAACATTGGCTCGACGGATTGTGCGGGGCCATTTCGGATGATCCCGGCATCGGCATGCCGCCACCCGGCGAATGGCCACATACGCTCGCCGTGATCGAGCGCGTGCGCGCGACGCTGCTGCCCGCGCTCGACGCGTGCGGCGGCGAGGAACTGCGCCACCTGCTGCGCGGGCTCGACGGCCGCTTCGTGCCGCCGGGGCCGAGCGGCTCGCCGTCGCGCGGCCGCCCCGACGTGCTGCCGACGGGCCGCAACTTCTATTCGGTCGATACGCGCGCGGTGCCGACGCAGGCCGCGTGGTCGCTCGGGCTGAAATCCGCGCAGCAGCTGATCGAACGCCATCTGCAGGATCACGGCGACTATCCGCGCGCGATTGGGCTGTCGGTCTGGGGCACGGCCACGATGCGCACCGGCGGCGACGATATCGCGCAGGCGTTCGCGCTCATCGGCGTGCGGCCGAAATGGGCGCACGGCAGTCATCGCGTGACCGACTTCGAGATTCTGCCGATCGAGATCTTCGACCGGCCGCGCATCGACGTGACGCTGCGCGTGTCGGGCTTCTTCCGCGACGCGTTCCCGAACCTGATGCACCTGTTCGACGCGGCCGTGCAGGCGGTTGCCGCGCTCGACGAGCCCGAGGCCCTGAACCCGATCCGCGCGCGCATCGAGCGCGAACGCGCCAAATGGATCGAGCAGGGCGTGGCGCCCGACGAAGCGCGACGCCGCGCCGGCTGGCGCGTGTTCGGCGCGCGGCCGGGCAGCTACGGCGCGGGCCTGCAGGACATGATCGACCAGCGCCGCTGGCAGACCGACGCCGACCTCGCCGACGCGTACCGCCAGTGGGGCGGCCATGCGTACGCGCAGAACAGCGCGGGCGACGCGGCCGCCGACGTGTTCGGCGAGCGACTCGCGACGATCGACGTCGTCGTGCAGAACCAGGACAGCCGCGAACACGACATCCTCGACTCGAACGACTACTACCAGTTCCAGGGCGGGATGACGGCGGCCGTGCGCCACCTGTCCGGGCAGCAGCCGAGCATCTACCACGGCGACCATGCGAACCCGGTCGCGCCGAAGATGCGCACGCTGCGCGAGGAGATCGCGCGCGTGATCCGCTCGCGCGTCGTCAACCCGAAATGGCTCGACGGCGTGAAGCGTCACGGCTACAAGGGCGCGGCGGAAATGGCCGCGACCGTCGACTACCTGTACGGCTATGACGCGACCGCCCGCGTGCTGTCGGACCACCAGTACGCGCTCGTCGCCGACGCGTACCTGTTCGACGACGACACGCGCGCGTTCCTCGAACGACACAACCCGAAGGCGCTGCACGGCATCTGCGAACGCTTCGTCGAAGCGATGCAGCGCGGGCTGTGGCAGCAGCCGGGCGACTATCGCGACCGGATCGAAGCGGTCTGGCTCGACAGCGAACAACTCCAGGAAGGAGGACGGCGATGACCGATCCGACGATGCCCCGCGCCCGCGCGGTGTTCCCGTTCGCGGCGCTGATCGCGCAGCAACCGTTGCAGCAGGCGCTGCTGCTCGCCGCGATCGACCCGTCGCTCGGCGGCGTGCTCGTCAGCGGGCCGCGCGGCACCGCGAAATCGACCGCCGCGCGCGCGCTGGCGGAATTGCTGCCCGAAGGCGAATTCGTCACGCTGCCGCTGTCGGCGAGCGACGAGCAGATCACCGGCACGCTCGATCTCGCCCATGCGCTCGCCGCCAACGGCGTGCGCTTCCGGCCGGGCCTGCTCGCCCGCGCGCATCGCGGCGTGCTGTATGTCGACGAAGTGAACCTGCTCGCCGACGGCCTCGTCGATACGCTGCTCGACGTCGCCGCGAGCGGCGTGAACGTGGTCGAGCGCGATGGCGTGTCGCACGCGCACGATGCGCGCTTCGTGCTGGTCGGCACGATGAATCCCGAGGAAGGCGAACTGCGCCCGCAACTGCTCGACCGCTTCGGGCTGATGGTCGAGCTCGAGAACTGCTTCGACGCCGCGCAGCGCGAACGGATCGTGAAGGCGCGCCTCGCGTTCGATCTCGATCCGGACGCGTTTCGTGCGCGCCACGCAAGCGCACAGCGCGAACTCCGCGACGGGATTCACGCGGCGCGGGCCCGGCTGTCGGCGCTGGATTTCGACGATGCGGTTCACGCACGCGTGAGCGCGCTGTGCATCGACGCGGCCGTCGACGGCCTGCGCGCCGACCTCGTGATGCTGCGCGCCGCGCGCGCGCTCGCGGCGCTGGAGCACGCCGACGCGGTGACGGTGTCGCATGTCGAACGCGTGGCCGACGCGGTGCTGCGGCATCGGCGTCATGCGGGCACGCCGCCGTCGTCGGGCGCGTCGCCATCGCGCGGCGACGGCGACGACGGCGAGCGCGACCGCGACGATCGCTCTCCACCCGACACGCGCCAGCAGCTCGACGACCGACCGGGCGCAGCACGCAACGATGCGACCGCGTCGCAAGGCGAGTGGGGCTACCTGCCGCCCAAACCGGCTGGCTTGCGCGACGTGAAAAGCGTGGTGCCGCTGCCGCTAAAAAAACGCTGAGCCATCGAGCCGACGCCGCCGCGAACGCCGTTCGCGGTCCTCGATGGCAGCCAGGCGCTGCCGCGCGCGTGCCGGGGGCGGCACGCGCCGGCACGGCCGTTGCGTGGCCGGGGACGCTCGCCGCGAAGCGCGGCGGCCCGCTGCACGCCGGCCATCTGCGTTTTCGCAAACAGGCCGGCGCCCCGCGCGCGCTCCATTGCTTCGTGCTCGACTGTTCGGCGTCGATGCTGTCGCACGAACGGCTCGCGCTCGCGAAAGGGTTGATCGTCGCGTACTTCGACCAGGCCGCGCGCGACCGTGTGGAAACCGCGCTGATCTGCTTCGGCGGCAACGGCGCCGCACGGCGTTTCGGCCCGGCCGTGCCGCGCTGGTGGAACGCGCGCTGGCTCGAGCCGGTGGACGGCGGCGGCGGCACGCCGCTCGCGGACGGCATCGCGGCCGCCGCGCAATTGCTCGCGCGCGCGGCACGGCGTACGCCGGACGAGCAGCGCTGGCTGTGGGTGCTGTCCGATGGACGCACGCGCGAAACGCCACCGAAACCGGCGGCTGCCGATCACGTCGTGTTCGTCGATTTCGATGACGCGGCCGTGCGGATCGGGCAGGGCAGGCGGCTCGCCGACGCATGGGGCGCGCAATGGACGACGGCCGCGTCGCTGTGCCCCGGGCCGATCGGCTGATCGGCTGCTCGGGTCAGCCGCCGCGCGGGACGACCGCCGGCGCTGCGCTATGATCGCGGTTTCTGCTCACCGGAACGTCTGCCATGCAAGTACTCGTCGATGCCGACGCGTGTCCCGCCGTCATCAAGGACATGCTGTTTCGCGCCGCGCGTCGTGCCGAGATCTGCGTGACGCTGGTCGCGAACCAGTTCCTGCGCACGCCGCCGTCGCCGTTCATCAAGGCGCTGCAGGTGCCGGCCGGCTTCGACGTGGCCGATGCGCGGATCGTCGAGCTCGTGCAAGCCGGCGATCTCGTGATCACCGCCGACATCCCGCTGGCCGCGGCCGTCCTCGACAAGGGTGCGCATGCGCTCGACCCGCGCGGCAACTGGTTCAGCCGCGAGAACATCGAAGAGCGCCTGTCGACGCGCGCCATGATGGATCAACTGCGCAGCTCGGGCGTCGACACGGGCGGCCCGTCCCCGTTCAGCGCACGCGACGGCAAGGCGTTCGCATCGCAGCTCGACCGGTTCCTGGCACGCCACGGCAAGCCCTGACGCACCGGGCCGCGGGCGCCGGTCGTGCGGCGTGCGATGCGTCACCGCTTTCGCGTCGAATCGCCGGCTGCGGCAGAATACGGATTCGCGCCGACCTCGATATCGCTGCGCGAACGAACCACCGGAGAGCATGGATGTCACCAACCCAACTTCTCGTTCCGACGTTGACCCAGATGCTGCGCGCGCAAGCCGCGTGGCTCGACAAGGCCGTGGCGCACCGGCAGGCCGCCGGCCACGCACCCGATGTGGTGCTGACGCTGAAGCTCGCGCCCGACATGTATCCGCTCGCCGCCCAGGTGCGGTTCTCGTGCTTCCAGGCGATGGAGCCCGTCTACCGGCTGCGCGGCGAACCGCTGCCGGACGCACTCCTCGCGCTGCGGGAAGCCGGCTGGCACGCCGACGCGCAGCCGGGCACGATGAGCGACGCGCAAGGGATCCTCTCCGGCACGATCGCATTCCTCGGCGAACTCGCGCCCGACGCGCTTGATGGCGGCGCCGCACGGCCAATCGCCCTCGAGCTGCCGAACGGCACCGCGTTCGACATGACGGGCGAGCAGTACGTGCGCGACTGGGCGCTGCCGCAGTTCTACTTTCACGCGATCGCCGCGTACGCGATCCTGCGCCATTACGGCGTCGAGCTCGGCAAGGCCGACTACGTGCCGCACATGCTGGCGTACGTGCGGCCCGACACGATTCCGCAGGGTTGAACGGATGACCGGACGCGCCGGCCGCGGCGCGCCGGCATGACGCGGGCGCTCTTCATCAGAATTTGCTCCGAGAAACCCCGCCATTGATGGCGGGAAGGAAAGGCGTGCGGTTGACAGGCAGCTTCTTGCACGGGTTAGGATCACCGGCATGATCCTTGTCTACCGCTACCGCGTGAAGTCGCTCAACGGACTGCTTAACAAGCAGAGCCGTGCGCTCAACTACGTCTGGAACTTCTGCAATGACACGCAGAAGCACGCGCTCAAGTGGAGCAAGAAGTGGCCGACGGGATTCGATTTGAACGTGCTGACGACGGGGAGCAGCAAGGAACTCGGCATCCACTCCGGCACGATCAACGCGACGTGCGAGCAATATGCGAAATCGCGCAGTCAGCACCGTCGGCCCTACCTGCGCTATCGCGGCAAGAAATCGCTGGGCTGGGTGCCGCTGAAGGGGCGCGACCTGAAGCGCGAGGGTGACGCGTTTCGCTTCGCCGGCAATACCTTCCGCGTATTCAACAGCCGACCGCTTCCCGAAGGCAAGATCAAGGACGGGACCAACTTTGCGCAGGATGCGCGTGGCAACTGGTTTCTCAACATCGTGATCGAGATACCCGATGTTCAGGCCCGACCGATCCGTTCCGGCGTCGGCATCGATCTCGGCCTGAAAGACTTCGCCACACTTTCGACCGGCGAGAAGCTGCCTAACGATCGGTTCGGCCGACGCGCGGCGGAAAAGCTCGCGAAAGCGCAACGGGCGCGAAAGCACAAGCGGCATATCGCGAAGCTGCACGCCAAGGTCGCGAATGCCCGCGCCGATTTCCAGCACAAGCTCGCGCTCGATCTGGTGCGACGCTTCGATTACATCGCGGTTGGCAACGTGTCGGCCGCGAAGCTCGCCAGAACCAGGATGGCGAAGAGCGTCTACGACGCGTCCTGGTCGTCCTTCCGAAACAAGCTCCGCTACAAAGCGATCGCGCACGGAGCCACGTTCGAGGAAGTCGACGAAAGCGGTTCTACCCAGTCCTGTTCGGCGTGCGGATCGAAAGACAGCACGACGCGGCCGAAAGGTATCGCAGGACTGCGAGTAAGAGAGTGGGCCTGCAGTGGATGTGGTGTCGTGCATGATCGTGATATCAACGCTGCGCTGAACATTCTCCGATGCGGACGTGCATCGCCAGGTGTGGGAATCACCTGCCTTTAGGCGGGTGAGGACGTCAACTGCAGCCGCAACCGGCGGCGCACCCCGACCGCCGAGGCGGTGTTCGCGGGATGGCCGGGTGTCGAAACCGACTCCGCGGGGCTCGCGCCCGACGCCGACACTCAAGTGTGCGTCGAGCAGCTCGAATGGGCCGAGATCGTGTTCGTGATGGAGCGCGCGCACAAGGCGAGGCTGGCCGCCCGGTTCGGCGCCCGACTGAAGCACAAGAAGATCGTCTGCCTCGACATTCCCGACCGCTACACGTACATGCAGCCCGAGCTGGTCGCGCTGCTCGAACGCAAGGCCGGGCCGTTGCTGCCCGCATGACCGGGGCGTGATCGGCGCGGGGCCGCTTCAGCGCAGACGAAGCGGGCCGTCCGCGAGCGGGGAAAAGCGGTCGAGGTGCAGCAGCTCGATGATCTTGCGGGTCGGCACGCTCGCGCGCAGCGTCTCGAGGCGTTCGACGTCGAACCACTTGCAGCGCGCGATCTCGTTGCTCGCGCGCGGGACCAGATGTTTCGGCACCTCGGCCACGAACACGTGATGGAGCTTCGTGAGACCGCCGAACTGCACCGCATAGTCGAGCGCGAGCCCTTCGAGCCGCGTTTCCTCCGCCAGCTCCCGCTGCGCGGCCTCCAGCGGTGTCTCGCCGCGCCGGATCGTGCCGCCAGGCAGCGTCCAGCGCGCCGCGGTGCGCGCGACCAGCAGCACGCTGCTGCGCTGGCGGCACACGATCGTGGCGCGTTCCTTGATGCTGGCGACGGTATCCGGCCCGGTATTCATGTTCGGCAAAACAGGTACTGAATCGTGGAGTGAAATGCACGTCGACCGGCGTTGCCGGCCAGTCGCCCGATAGGCTGACACGACGGCGTGCAAAGCCGCCGCGCCGATCATACCGGCCGTTCGTGACAGTTCCGTGCGTCGCCGGGCGCCACGCGCATCGCGTCACGCGTGCGTCTGGATCACCGGGCGTGCCGGCTTGCCGGAGCGCGCATGGCGCCGCTTGTGCAGCGCATGTCGGTGATGCGGCGGCGTCACGTGCCGACGCGCGGGCGCGGGCCGTGCCGCCGGCGCGGCGGCCCGCGGCTGTGATTGTCCCTCGCCAAAATGGAAGGTCTGGGTTTGCGCGCGGGCGACGCCCAACGTCGACGCCAGCACGAGGGCCGCGAGCAGCATGCGTTTCATGAAATCTCCGCGTTGGTTCAGATGAGCACCGTCCGCAGCTTAGCGAACCGCAGCCCTGCGCCGCAACCGGCGCGCGTTCGGCGTCGTCCTCACTGGGAGGCTGCTGCGTCCCCGCAGTGTTGCCCGCGTATATCCGGCTTGACAACAAAATTCCCCGGTGTGAATATAAATTCACACACACGAATTATTATTCAAGCCAGGAAAACCGCGCCGCAGGGTTGGCATGGCGGAACCGGCGGTCCGATCAACCGGAAGCAGGAGCGAGACGCATGGCGGAGCTGGAGCAGCAGGGCGCGTTGGCGGGGTTGCGCATCATCGATCTGTCGCGGGTGCTGGGCGGCCCGTACGCGACACAGATTCTCGCCGATCACGGCGCCGAGGTGATCAAGGTCGAACCGCCGTCGGGCGACGAGACGCGCACCTGGGGCCCGCCGTTTGACGGCGACACCGCGTCGTATTTCCTCGGCGTGAACCGCAACAAGCTCGGCATCGCGCTCGACCTGACGAAGCCGGACGATCGCGAGCGGCTGCTCGGGCTCCTCGAGCACGCGGACGCGCTGGTCGAGAACTTCAAGATCGGCACGATGGAACGCTGGGGCCTCGGCTTCGACGCGCTGCATGCGCGCTTTCCGCGCCTCGTCCATTGCCGCGTGTCGGGCTTCGGCGCGGACGGCCCGCTCGGCGGGCTGCCCGGCTACGACGCGGCCGTGCAGGCGCTGGCCGGGCTGATGAGCGTGAACGGCGAAGCGGGGGGCGCGCCGCTGCGCGTCGGCGTGCCGATCGTCGATCTCGTCACCGGGCTGAACGCGGCGCTCGGCGTGCTGATGGCGCTGCGCGAACGCGATGCGAGCGGGCGCGGCCAGTTCGTCGAATCGACGCTGTTCGACTGCGCGCTGTCGATCCTGCACCCGCATACGCCGAATTTCTTCCACTCCGGGAAGGCGCCGGCGCGCACCGGCAACGCGCATCCGAACATCACGCCATACGACAGCTTTCCGACCGCGAGCGTCGACATCTTTCTCGCGGTCGGCAACAACGGGCAGTTCGCCGCGCTGTGCGACGTGCTTGGCACGCGCGACTGGCCGGACGACCCGCGCTTCGCCGACAACCGCGCGCGCAGCGCGAACCGCTCCGCGTTGCGCGCGCTGCTCGAAACGGCGCTGGCCGCACACGACGGCGCGGCGCTCGCCGAGCAGCTGATGCGCCGCGGCGTGCCGTGCGCGCCCGTGCTGGGGCTCGACGCGGCGCTCGACCATCCGCACGTCGCGCATCGACGGATGAAGGTCGAACTGGGCCGGCACCGCGGCATCGCGTCGCCGATCAAGCTCGGCCGCACGCCGGCCTCGTACCGGCGGCCGCCGCCCGCGCTGAACGAACACGCGGCGCAGGTGTTTGCCGACGCGCAACGAGACGACCCCGGCAAGCCCGGCAACTGACACGCATCGCGGCGGGCGGCCGGCGGCCACGCGATGGCGTCGCACGCCGCCGCACGGCCTCACGCCGCTTTGGACATCACGCCGCGACGCGCCCGACGCGCGCCGGCGCCAGAGGAGACACATCATGCTCGCATGGATCGGCGCGATCGCGATCGTCGCGCTGTTCGGCCTGATCATCACGAAGCGGCTGTCGCCGCTCGTCGCGTTGATCGTCGTGCCGGTGGCCGCGTCGCTCGCGGCCGGCTTCGGACTCTCGACCGGCAAGTTCATCGTGCACGGCGTGCAGAACATCGGCCCGATCGCCGGCATGTTCGTTTTTGCGATTCTATTTTTCGGGATCCTCACCGACGCGGGGATGCTCGACCCGATCATCGCGGGCGTGCTGCGCGTGATCGGCTGCCATCCGCCGCGCATCGTGATGGGCTCGGCGCTGCTCGCGCTGCTGATCCATCTGGACGGCTCGGGCGCCGTCACGTTTCTCGTCACGCTGCCCGCGATGATGCCGCTCTATACGCGGCTCGGGATGGACCGGCGAATTCTCGCGTGCGTCGCGTCGATGGCGGCCGGCGTCAACTTCCTGCCGTGGGTCGGGCCGATGCTGCGCGCGTCCGCGGCGCTGCATATGCCCGGCTCGGCGATCTTCATGCCGATGATCCCGGTGCAGATCGTCGGGCTCGCATTCGTGTTCGGCACCGCGTACGTGCTCGGCGTGCGCGAGGCGAAGCGGCTCGGGCTCGATCGCGCCGGCGCGGCGTCGCTCGCGATCGCGCCGCGCGAGCTGACCGACGCCGAACGCGCACTGCGCCGGCCCGGGCGCTTCCGGATCAACCTGGCGCTGACGCTCGTCGTGCTCGGCACGCTGGTGTCGGGCATCGTCGACCCGATGGTGATGTTCATGCTCGGCACGGTCGCCGCGCTCGTCATCAACTATCCGGACGTGCAGGCGCAGCGCGAGCGCATCGACGCGCATGCGAAGGCCGCGCTGATGATGGCGAGCGTGCTGCTCGCGGCCGGCGCGTTCACCGGAATCATGTCCGGCACCGGGATGCTGAAGGCGATGGCCGAGGTCGTCGTCGCGCACGTGCCGGTCGAACATGCGCGCCACATGCCGTTCGTGCTCGGCCTGCTGTCGATGCCGCTCAGCCTGTTGTTCGATCCCGATTCGTTCTACTTCGGCGTGCTGCCGGTGCTCGCGGAAAGCGGGAAGCTGCTCGGCGTGCCGCCGATCCAGATGGCGCAGGCCGCGCTGCTCGGCCAGATGACGACCGGTTTTCCGGTCAGCCCGCTCACGCCGGCGACGTTCCTGATCGTCGGCCTGACCGGCGTCGAGCTGGCCGAGCACCAGAAATTCACGATTCCGTTCCTGTTCGCCGCGTCCGTGCTGATGGTGTTCGCCGCGGTCGCGACGGGCGTGTTTCCGTTGTGAGCGTCCGCGTCGCCGTCGCGCCGACGACGCACCCCAGAGCCCCGCGTGGCATCGGGCGCGGCGCGGCCGCTCACGTTTTCCAGGAGAGCAATCCATGCAGTTCGACCTGACCGACGACCAGCGCGCGATCGAAAGCGCGATCGAGAAAATCTGCGAACGCTTCGGCGACGACTACTGGCTCGAACGCGATCGCGCGGGCGGGTTTCCGTCCGACTTTCACGCGGCGCTCGCCGAGGCCGGCTGGCTCGGCATCGCGATGGACCCGGCCCACGGCGGCGCCGGCCTCGGGATGACCGAGGCCGCGCTGATGATGCGCACGATCAGCGCGTCGGGCGCCGGCCTGTCGGGCGCATCGGCCGTCCACATGAACATCTTCGGGCTGAACCCGGTGCAGGTGTTCGGCAACGACGCGCAGAAGGCGCGCTTCCTGCCGCCGCTGATCGCCGGGCGCGACAAGGCCTGCTTCGCGGTGACCGAGCCCGACGCGGGCCTAGACACGACGCACCTGAGCACGCAGGCGCGCCGCGACGGCGACCACTACGTGCTGAGCGGGCGCAAGATCTGGATCTCGACCGCGCAGGTCGCGAACAAGATGCTGATCATCGCGCGCACGACGCCGCTCGACGCGGTCGCGAAGCCGACCGACGGGCTCAGCCTGTTCTACACCGACCTCGACCGGTCGCGCGTCGAGGTGCGCGAGATCGAGAAGATGGGCCGCAAGGCCGTCGATTCGAACATGCTGTTCATCGACAACCTGCGCGTGCCGCGCGACGACCTGATCGGCAACGAGGGCGACGGCTTCCGTTATCTGCTGCACGGGCTGAATCCCGAGCGGATCCTGATCGCCGCCGAGGCGATCGGTCTCGGGCAGGCCGCGCTGCGGCGCGCGACGCAGTATGCGTGCGAGCGCGTCGTGTTCGGCCGGCCGATCGGGCAGAACCAGTCGATCCAGCATCCGCTCGCGCAGGCGTGGATGCAGCTCGAGGCCGCGTGGCTGATGGTGATGAAGGCCGCGACGCGCTACGACGCGGGGCAGTCGTGCGGGGCGGAGGCGAACGCCGCGAAGTACCTCGGCGCGGAAGCCGCGTTCCACGCGTGCCAGACGGCGATCGCGACGCACGGCGGGATGGGCTATGCGAAGGAATACCATGTCGAGCGCTACCTGCGCGAGTGTATGATTCCGAGGCTCGCGCCCGTGAGTCCGCAACTGATCCTGTGCTACATCGCGGAGAAGGTGCTCGGGCTGCCGAAGTCGTACTGACCGTACCGGCCCGGCGGCTCGCCCGGCGCGCGGCTTCCCGTTCCGAATCAAGCGCTCGTCATGGACGTCAAACTCGTTGCCCGCACGCTCGACCTGTTCGAGCTGTTCGCCGCCGAACGGCGGCCGCTGCCGCTCACCGAACTCGCGCGCCTGCTCAATGTGCCGGCGTCGAGCTGCCTGGCGATGGCGCGCACGCTCGTGAGCCGCGGCTATCTGTACGAGGTGCGCAAGCGCGGCGGCTACTACCCAACGCGGCGCCTGCAGACGATCGCCGCCGCGATCGATGCGACCGATCCGGTCGTCGACATCGTGCATCCGCATCTCGTCGCGCTGCGCGATGCGAGCCGCGAGACGGCCGTGCTCGGCAAGATCCAGGGCGCGTCGGTCACGTATCTCGACGTCGTCGAATCCGAGCAGGCGATCCGCTATACGCGCCAGCCGGGCGAGCTGCGCCCGCTGCATGCGAACTCGATCGGCAAGGCGATCTTCGCGGAGCTCGCGAGCGATGCGCAGCAGGCGCTCGGCGCGCAGCTTTCATTCGAACGCTTCACCGACGCGAGCGTCGCGGACCTGCCGGCGCTCGTCGCACAAACCGCGCGGTTTCGCGAACTCGGCTGGGCCGAGAACTTCGGCGAAAGCGCGCCCGAGCTATCGGCGATCGCGGTCGCGCTGACGCTCGACGGCGACTGGTACGGGCTGTCGGTCGTCGGCCCGACCGAGCGGATCCGCCAGCATCGCGACACGCATGCGGCGCTGCTGGTCGACGCGAAGGCGCGGTTGCTGGCCGAGCAGGGGCGCGGGTAGCAAGGGCCGCGAAGCAGGGCGCCGCGCCTGCTTCGCGGCCGTTCGCCGCTGCGCCGGACAGCGCCGGGGGAACGGCCGCGGCCGGCCTGTCACGCGCCGACGGTCACGACTTCACGACGTCACGACTTTGCCCACACGCCGCCGGCGCTCGGGTTGTCGCCTTGCGTCCACCATTTCGCGCAGTATTTCGCGCCCTGATACATCACGCACGTGCCGCCCTGGTACGCGGTCGTTGCCGACCACGTCGCCGTGCCGCCGCCGATCGCTTTCCACACGCTCGCCTGGCCCGGCACGTCGCCCTGCGTCCACCATTGCGCCTGATACGTCGTGCCCTGATAGGTGACCGTCGTGCCTGCCGTATAGACCTGGCCGGCCGACCACGGCGCGCCGGGCTGCGGCGTTCCGCCGTTCGAGCCGCCTCCATAGTTCGGATCCTGCGTGACGCCCGCGCCCCACTTGCCGTCGAGCTTCCGGAAGATCGACGCAAATGCGTACGGCTGCTGCGCGATGCCCGAGCAGGTCGGCGCCACATACGCGCCGTTGTTCGGGCACGGCTGGTCGCGGCCGACCGACCAGTTGCCGAAGAAACCGTAGCCGTTGTTGATCGCCGCATTCAGCACGCTCTGCGCATTGGCGAGCGTGAAGGTTTCGCCCTGCACGTCGTTCATCCCGATCATCGGCGTGACACCGACCATCTGCCAGAGTTGCGCGCCGGTCTTCGGCTGGCCGGCCGACTTGAACGCCGTGTCGAGCTGCGCGTAGAGCGCCTGCGCGGCGCTGATCGCCGCTGCGCCCATGTCGATGTTCGCGGGGCCGTAGTCCATCGTCATCAGGTTCACGGCGTCGAACGCGACCTTGTTCGCGATGGCCGCGGTCACGACGTTCACGCCATCCTGCGTGAGTCCGGTCGGCATCGTCGCTAGCGTCAGCGTGACGTGCAGCGGCCGGCCTTTCGCCGCGTAGTCGGACTGCAACTGCGCGAGCGCCTGGAAGTTGCGGGCGACGGCGGCGCTGTCCTGCTGCGATGCGCCCTCGATGTCGAAGTCGACATGCGTGAGGCCGTAGGTGTCGATCACGGTCTGATAGGCCGTCTTGAGCGCGGGGACGGTCGAACACGCCTGCATCAGCGGCGTGCCGTTCGCGCCGCCGAACGAGACCGCGATCTCGCCGCCTTTCGCGCGATAGCTCGCGATCGACGTCGACAGCGACGTGAGCAGATCGCCGCTCGCACCGTTGCCGATCGGCTGCACGCCGCCCCAGGACGGCACACAGCCGTTGCCCGCGATCACGAACGCGAGCGTGAACTGCTGGATGCCTTGCTGGACGCCGATCCGGTCGACGAGCGGCGTCGGGTAGAGCGTCACGTCGACGAACGGCGCGTAGACGCCGGCGCCATGGGACACGCTCGCGACGGCGAGCAGGCCGCCCGCGACGAGCGCACGCGGGTTGAATCGCGACAACACGTTGTTCATTGTTTTCTCCAAGTGGAAGAGGGATACGCTGGCCCGCGTATCGCTGCCGTGCGGGCGGCGGAGCATCCCCGCCCGGCGGCATGCACATCTTGAAGGATTAGTTTCGAATAATGAATGGTTGCGCGTTATTTTTATTATTGCATCACTTTGAATTAACAATCCTGCCGATTCGAGCGCATGTCGAAACGTAACGTGGGGGATTTGTCCGCTCGATCACGCGATGAAGCGGAAGCGCCGGACGCTCGACCGGTGCCCCCGCGGCGCAGTCGACGCGGGCATGGTCGGGTTCGGCGCACCGGCGACGACGGCCGGCATGCTGGGCGCGGACGCGCCGCGATGTGCAGCGGCCTTCAGCGATACCAGCGCGGCGTATACACCCACTCGCGGCCGTCGCCGATCGCGAAACGCCGCGTCGTCGACGAACCGACGATCACCATCGTGCGCATGTCCACCTGCTCGCTGCGCAGCGCACCGAGCGTCGTCGTCGCGAGCGTCGCGCCCGGCCGGCCGATATCGCGGCCGAGCACGACCACCGTGTCGTCCGCGCGGTGCGCGCGCACGACGTCGAGCGCACGATCGAGCTGCCACGGCCGCGCACGCGAGATCGGGTTGTAGAACGCCATCACGAGATCGGCTTGCGCCGCATGCCGCAGGCGCATCTCGATCACGTCCCACGGCTTCAGGTTGTCCGACAGCGAGATCGCACAGAAATCGTGGCCGAGTGGCGCGCCGGCCTGCGCGGCGGTCGCGAGCGACGCCGATACGCCGGGTTCGACGCGCAGCTCGACCGCCGCCCAGCGCGGGTCGCGCGCTTCGTCGAGCGCTTCCAGCACGGCCGCGGCCATCGCGAACACACCCGGATCGCCCGACGACACCACCGCGACGCGCCGGCCCTCGGCCGCCAGTTCGAACGCATGGCGCGCACGCTGCATTTCCTCGCGATTGTCGGTGCCGTGTACGCGCTGGTCCGCGCGGAACGGGCCGGCCATCGTCACGTAGGTCGTATAGCCGAGGATATCGGTGGCTTCCGCGAGCGCGCCCCGCGCGGCGGGCGTGAGCCATGCCGCATCGCCCGGGCCGAGGCCCAACACCGTCAGGCGGCCGCGCGCCCGGCCAAGCGTAGCGGGATCGACGGGTTGCGCCGCGACCGCGCACGCGAGGCCGTCGGACGTTGCGCGCAGCGTGTGCGCGACGCGCAACGTGCGGCCGAGCAGTGCGGCGGCATCGGTGTCGCGATTGCCTTCGACATCGCCTTCGCCTTCGACATCGCCGAAGCGCAGCGGCACCCCCAGCGTGTGCGCCGCCGCTTCGACCCGCGCATCGCCGAGCAAGGTCGCCGGCGCGACGAGCGCGGCGAGCGCCAGCCGCGCAAGGCCGTATGCATCGAGCAGCGCATCGATGCGTTCGGCGAGCGATGGCGATGCGTCGGCCTGCACGCCGCGCGCGTCGATGCCGACCACCACGCTGCGCGGATGGATCACGAGTTCGTCGCGCGCGCCGCGCCACGCATCGGGCGTCACGCGGATCGCATGCGCGGCCGTGTCGTCGCGCGGCAGCGCGACGTCGTCGAGCCACGGCGCCGCGCCGTCGATGCGCGTGGCCGCGTCCGCGAGCAGGTCGGACACGAAGCGCTTGCCCTGCTGGAGATCGGCGAGCGCATAGCCGTCGGGCGGATTGAGTACGCACGCGCCGAAGCGCAGTTCGCCGCTCGTCGTGATCGCCGGTGCGACGACGCCGAGGCAGGCGGCGATTTCGCGCGCGATCAGGTTCACGCCCGTCAGTCCGCCGAGCAGCGGCACGACGGCCGAGCCGTCTTCCGCGACCGCGAGCACCGGCGGCTCGACACCCTTGTCGGCCAGCGCGGGCGCGACGCAACGGATCACGATGCCGGCCGCGCACAGCGCGACGATCGGCAGGCCGCGCGCGTAAAGCTCGCGCAGGTGCGCGCCGAGTTCGTCGAACGGCACGTCGGCCTCGACGCGCGACGCGAGCCCATGCACGCGCGAGCCCGGATAACGCGCCTGGATGCGCCGCGCGGTGTCGAGCGCGCCCGCGCCGAGAATCACGATCGCGGGCGGAGTCGTCATCCTTGCCATTTTTCCCCCGGTACGACGAGCAGCGAGAAATACGGCGACGCCATCGGGTCGACTTCGTCGAGCGGCACGATGCGCTGGGCCGCCATCGTCGCGCGCTCGACGTACAGCGCGCGCTTCGCGAGCCCCAGTTCGTCGAGCACGCGCCGCACCTTGTCGAAGTTGCGGCCGAGCTTCATCACGACGGCCGCGTCGGCCTGCGCGAGCCGCACGCGCAATTCGTCCTCCGGCAGCACGCCGGACAGCACCGACAGGCTCTGGTTGCGATAGACGAGCGGCTGGCCGAGCACGGCCGTGCCGCCGAGCATCGCGCACACGCCCGGGATCACTTCGGTGTCGTAGCGCGTCGCGAGGCGATCGTGCAGGTACATGTACGAACCGTAGAAGAACGGATCGCCTTCGCAGATCACCGCGACGTCGCGCCCGGCGTCGAGATGCGACGCGACGATCTCGGCGGCCGTGTCGTAGAAGTCGGCGATCACCGTCTCGTAGCAGAGCGGCGGCGGCAGCGCCTCGGTCGTCACCGGATAGACGAGCGGCAGTTGCGTCTGCGCGTCGAGCAGGTGTGCTTCGACGATCCCGTATGCATTGCCTTTCTTGCCCTTCGCGACGAAATACGCGACCACCGGCGCGGCCTGCAGCACGCGCAGCGCCTTGATCGTCATCAGTTCAGGATCGCCGGGGCCGACGCCGACCCCGAACAGGCGTCCGCGCGGGGCCGTCATTCGGCCTCCGTCGCGAGTGCGTTGACGGCGGCCGCCGCCATCGCGCTGCCGCCGCGCCGGCCGAGCAGCGTGACGTAGGGCACGCCGCGGCTCTCGGCGTCGAGCAGCGCCTTCGATTCGGCCGCGCCGATGAAGCCGACCGGAAAGCCGAGGATCAGCGCGGGGCGCGGCGCGCCGGCGTCGATCATGTCGAGCAGGTGGAACAGCGCGGTCGGCGCATTGCCGATCACGACGACGCTGCCGGCCAGATGCGGGCGCCACAGTTCGAGCGCCGCGGCCGAACGCGTGTTGCCGAGATGGCGCGCGAGGTCGGGCACCTCCGGTTCGCCGAGCGTGCAGATCACGCGATTGCCGGCCGGCAGCCGCGCACGCGTGATGCCTTCGGCGACCATCCGCGCGTCGCACAGGATCGGCGCGCCGGCCGCGAGCGCCGTGCGGCCCGCGGTGCCGGCGCCGGCCGAGAAGCGCAGGTCGTAGACGACATCGACCATCCCGCACGCGTGGATCACGCGCACCGCGAGCTTCTCGAGATCGGGCGGAACCTGCGACAGGTCGGCCTCGGCGCGGATCGTCGCGAACGACTGGCGGTAGATTTCCTGCCCGTCGCGAATGTAGTCAAGCATCGGTGGTGGTGTCCTGGCTGTGCCGCGTGCCCGTCAATCGGGCCGCGGCCTGGTCAATCGTCAGATGGCGCGCGAGCGGGGCGCCGAGGCCCGCGGCGGCGTCGCGCCGGTAAAGGTCGTAGCGGGCGGGCGCAACCGCGACGAGCGTGTACGTCGCGGGATGCGGCAGCGCGCAGTGGCGCTCGCAGCCGGTCAGGTGCACGTCGACCGGATGGCCGACGCGCGCGGCCAGCGCGAGCGCATCGTGTTTGGTATCGGCGCGCGCCTTCGCGCAGCCCGCGCTGCCGGTGCAGGCCACCAGCGCCGCCAGCGGGTCGGATGGCGTGCACACGAGACCGAGCGACGCGAGCGCATCGAGCACGGCCCGCGCCCGTTCACGCCGCACGCCGTGCACGAACACGCCTTGCCACGGCGTCATCGACAGCGTGGCGTCGCCTTCGGTTTCAGCGAGTGCCGCGAGCCGTTCCAGTTGCGTCGCGTCGAGCCGGCCGAGCACGAACTGCGCGCCGACGCTGCAGCGCGTCGCGTCGAGCGACGGCCGCACGCCGAAACGCAGCGCGGCGTCCGCGGGCATGCGCCGCCAGCCGGCCAACGCGGGATCGGCCTCGAGCGGGAAGGGTGCGTAGTGCCGCGCGCGCTCGCGCAACGCAAGTTCGCCGCCGGTCGCGAGCAATGCGCGCATCCGCGTGACGTCGGCCGGCGCGAGATCGAGGAATGCGAGCAGCAACGCGCGCACCAGCGCGACGGCCTGGTCGGGCGCGACGTCGAACGAAGCGGGCGAATCGTCGGACGCGACCGGCGGACAGCCGGCCAGGCCCGCGGCGATGCGCAGCGCGCCGTCGTCGCGACGCCGCGCGGCAAGCCAGATGTCGTGCGGATGATCGAGCGCCGCGACCGATTCGCCGCCGTCGAGCTGGATCGAGAATTTCGGCGACAGTTCGCCGCGGCGCGGCTCATGCGTCAGCATGTCGAGCAACGGCCGTGCGAGTGCGCGGCTGTCGAGCAGCGCGGCGGGATCGAGCCCGGCGAGCGGGCTGAGCATCAGGTTGCGGACGTCGTCGCTTGCGGCGAGCGCGGCCCTGTCGGTGGCGACATCGCCGGCATCGCCGGCGCTCGCGCGCGGGCCGAGGCCCGCGTCGAGCAATGCACGGGCCAGCGGATCGGCCGCGCCGTCGCGAATGCCGCGCAACTGGAGATTCGCGCGATTGGTCGCGTCGATCGCGCCGGAGCCGTAGCTGCGCGCCGCGGCGGCGATCGCGCGCGCCTGCCGCGCGTCGAGCCGGCCGCCCGGCAGCTTGATCCGGCACAGCCCGCCGTCGGCGGCCGCGACGACGCGCACGAGCCCCGGGCAAGCCGACGGGCGCACGACGGGCAACGCAGGAATCGAAACGGGGGCGGAATTCAACGGGATACCGGGGCAGTGTGGCGCCGCGGCCAACGCATCGGTACACCCCGCCCGACGCCGACTGGCACGCACGCACTTTCAGGCCGGCAGGTCTCCTGGCTGACAGGTCGGCGCCGGCTCCCGGCCTTCCCGGTGAAACCAGTGGCATGAGGGGGGAGATCGGCTCGCTGTCTACAGTTGCGGGGGCAGCCACAGCGGCGCGATGCGCGCCCTGTGTTCCCTCTTCGGCCCCGAAGGGCACCGGCGAACGAACGGCCGTAGGATACCCGATTTCACCGGCGCTTCGGGACCGCCGAGCGGGCGCCGTGACCGAAGCGAAACGCGGCCCGACGCGGGCAGCCCCGCAGGTGAAACGTGCGGTGGAACACGGTACCATGCCGACTTTCGCAACGCGGACGGCCGCACCGGCGCCTTCACGGCCGCCGTGCGGCGACTCGATGGAATCGGATGATGGGGAAGGGTGCATGACGGCGTGGCTGACGGTAGTGGGCATCGGCGACGACGGTTACGCGGGGCTCGGGCGCAGCGCGCGGCGCGCGCTGCTCGACGCCACGCGGGTCGTCGGCGCGAAGCGGCACCTCGACATGCTGCCCGCGCGGCTGCGGGCCGCGCGCGAGCCATGGCCGTCGCCGTTCGACGTGTCGGGCCTGCTCGCGCGGCGCGGCGCGCCCGTCTGCGTGCTGGCAAGCGGCGACCCGATGCTGTTCGGCGTCGGCGCGACGCTCGCGCGCGAGCTATCCGCTGACGAATGGCGCGTACTGCCGGCCCCGTCGTCGCTGTCGCTGGCGGCCGCACGGCTCGGCTGGGCGCTGCAGGACGTCGGCGCGGTGTCGCTCGTCGGCCGGCCGCTCGCGACGCTCGCGCGCCACCTGCTGCCGGGCCGGCGCCTGTTCGTGCTCAGCGCCGATGGCCGCACGCCGGCCACGGTCGCCGCCGAACTCACGGCGCGCGGCTTCGGCCCGACCCGCATCAGCGTGTTCGAACATCTCGGCGGGCCGCTCGAGCGGCGTCTCGACGGCCTCGCGCAAGACTGGCCCGTCGCCGAAACCGCCGCGCTCAACCTGATCGCGCTCGACTGCCGGGCCGGCCCCGATGCGCCGCGCCGCGCGCTCACGCCCGGCCTGCCCGACGACGCGTACCGCCACGACGGCCAGCTCACCAAGCGCGACATGCGCGCGTTGACGCTCGGGCGCCTCGCGCCCGCACCGGGCGAATTGTTGTGGGACGTCGGCGCGGGCAGCGGCTCGATCGGCATCGAATGGATGCGCGCGCATCCATCGTGCCAGGCGATCGCGATCGAGTCGCATGCGGAGCGTCAGCGCTTCATCGAACACAACCGCGACGCGCTCGGCGTGCCGGGGCTGCAGCTCGTCGCGGGGCGCGCGCCCGACGCGCTCGCGGGGCTCGCCGCGCCCGACGCGATCTTCATCGGCGGCGGCGCGAGCGCACCCGGCGTGCTCGATGCGTGCTGGTCGGCGCTGAAGCCCGGCGGCCGGCTCGTCGCGAACGCGGTCACGCTGCAGGGCGAACTGGCGCTCGCGGCCTGGCGCGACGCACATGGCGGCACGCTCACGCGCGTGTCGCTCGCGCATGCCGAGCCGCTCGGCCGCTTCGACACGTGGCGGCAGCCGTTGCCGGTCACGCTGTACGACGGGCGCAAGCCCGATCCCGCGGCAACGGCATTCACGGACCTCGCGTGATGCGCGACGAAACCCCGGAACGACCGGCGCCGCTGCGGTTCGGCTATACGACCGGCAGCTGCGCGACCGCGACGTCGCTCGCCGCCGCGCGCCTGCTGCTCGCGGGCCACGCCGACGACGCGGTCGAGATCGTGTTGCCGAAGGGGCAGCGCGTGATGATGCGGCTCGAGTTCTGCCGGACCACCGCCGACGGCGCCGAGGCCGGCACCGTCAAGGACGCCGGCGACGATCCGGACGTCACGCACGGTGCGCTGGTGTTCGCGCGCGTCGCACTGTCCGCCGCGCCGGGCGTGCGTTTTCATGCGGGGCCGGGCGTCGGCACGGTCACGCGCGCGGGGCTCACGCTGCCGGTCGGCGAACCGGCAATCAATCCGGTGCCGCGCCAGATGATGACCACGCACCTCGACGCGCTCGCGGCCGAATACGGTTATGCAGGCGGCTTCGACGTGACGATCGGCGTCGAGGGCGGCGACGCGCTCGCACTGAAGACGATGAACCCGCGCCTGGGCATCGTCGGCGGATTGTCGATCCTCGGCACGACCGGCATCGTGCGGCCGTTCTCGTGCTCGGCGTACATCGCGTCGATCCACCAGGGCATCGACGTCGCACGCGCGAACGGCATCGCGCACATCGCCGCGTGCACCGGCAACACGAGCGAGGATGCGATGCGCGCGCACTACGGCCTGCCCGACATGGCGCTGATCGAAATGGGCGATTTCGCGGGCGCGGTGCTCAAGCACCTACGCCGCGCGCCGGTCTCCCGCCTGTCGATGTGCGGCGGCTTCGGCAAGCTCAGCAAGCTCGCGGCCGGCGATCTCGACCTGCACAGCCGCCATTCGAGCATCGACCTGCCGCTGCTCGCGCAGTGGGCGGCCGAGGCCGGTGCGAGCGACGCGCTGCAGGCCGCGATGCGCGCGGCGAACACGAGCCAGGAAGCGCTGAAGCTCGCGCACGCGGACGGCGTGCCGCTCGGCGACCTCGTCTGTGCGCACGCGCTGCGGGTCGCGCGCGACATCGTGCCGGCAACGGTAGCCGTCGAGATGTTCGCGATCGACCGGCAGGGCCGTTTCGTCGGAACTGCGCGATGAGCGTACGTATCCTGCTCCTCGGCGGCACCGGCGACGCGCTGACGATCGCGCGCGCGCTCGGCCCGCGACATGTCTATAGCCTCGCGGGTCTCGGCAAAGTGCCCGACGACCTGCGCTGCGACGTGCGTGTCGGCGGGTTCGGCGGCGCGGCGGGGCTTGCCGCCTATCTGCGCGGCGCCTGCATCGGTCTCGTGATCGACGCGACGCATCCGTATGCCGCGCAAATCAGCGCGAACGCGTCGGCCGCCGCGCGCGACGCGGGCGTGCCGCTGTGGGCGCTGCGCCGCGCACCGTGGACGCCGCGCCCCGGCGACGACTGGCGGATGGTCGACGACTGGGCCGGGATCGCGGCCGCGCTCGCGCCGTTCCGGCGGCCGCTGTTCACGCTCGGGCGCGAACCGCTGGCGCATCTCGACGAGATCCCGCCACACCAGTTCTGGCTGGTGCGCTGCCTCGATGCGCATCCCGGCAACGCGCGCGCGCAGATCGTCGCGACGCGCGGGCCGTTCACGCTCGACGGCGAACGCGCGCTGTTCGCGCTCGCGGGCATCGACGTCGTCGTCAGCAAGAACAGCGGCGGCGCCGCGACCGAAGCCAAGCTCGACGTCGCGCGCGAACGACGGCTGCCGGTCGTGATGCTGCGCCGGCCGCCGCTGCCCGACGCGGACCGCGCGTTCGACTCGACCGCCGCGCTGCTCGAGGCGCTCGATACGCTCGACCCGGCCGCGCGCACATGATGCCGCGCGACCGGTTGCCCAATGACTGGATGGAGATTTCTGGATGACGGTGTATTTCATCGGCGCGGGCCCTGGCGACCCCGAACTGATCACGGTGAAGGGCCAGCGCCTCGTGCGCACGTGCCCGGTGATCCTGTATGCGGGCTCGCTCGTGCCGCCGGCCGTGCTCGACGGCCATCGCGCGGAGCAGGTCGTCAATACCGCCGAGCTCGATCTCGATGCGATCGTCGCGCTGCTCGCCGATGCGCATGCGAAAGGGCAGGACGTCGCGCGCGTGCATTCGGGCGATCCGTCGCTGTACGGGGCGATCGGCGAGCAGATCCGCCGGCTGAAAGCGCTCGGGATTCCGTATGAAATCGTGCCGGGCGTGACGGCCGCGGCTGCGTGCGCGGCGACGCTCGGCGTCGAGCTGACGCTGCCCGGTATCGCGCAGACGGTGATCCTCACGCGCTTCGCCGGCAAGACGACGATGCCGGAAGGCGAAGCGCTCGGCGCGCTCGCCGCGCACCGCGCGACGCTCGCGATCCATCTCGGCGTGCGCCATCTCGCGCGGATCGTCGACGAAGTGCTGCCGCACTACGGGCCCGACTGCCCGGTCGCGGTGATCTATCGTGCGAGCTGGCCCGACGAGGAACGCGTGACCGGCACGCTGGCCGACATCGTCGGCAAGGTGCGGGGCACGCAGATCGAACGCACCGCGCTGATTCTGGTCGGGCGCGTGCTCGATGCGGAAGGGTTCGCGGATTCGACGTTGTATGCGAGCGGCGGCTGATTGCGCGTAAGCGAAACGCGATGCGGGCCGGCTCTACGCACGCGCGACGCGCGGCGCAAGCCGCGGCGCGAAACCCGCCGCCAGCGCGAACAACACGACACACAGGCAAGCCATCGCGACCCACGCGGGCGACAGATCCGCGAGATGCTGGCGCACGACGCCCGCCGCGAACGGAAACAGCCCCGCGACCAGATAGCCGACGCCCTGCACGAACCCCGTCAACGATGCGGCATCGGCCGGCGTCGCCGCATGATCGACCGTGACGATCAGCGACAGCGGAAACAGCGCGCCGATGCCCGCACCCAGCAGCAGCGCGGCCGGCAACGCGAGCGCCTGCGGCGCGGCCAGCATCACCAGCAGCCCCGCGAGCAGCGACGCGATCGCCGCGTGCAGCGCGGGCCGGCGATCGGGCAGGCGGTCGATCGTCGCGGAGATCGTCAGCCCCGCGACGACTTCCGCGAGCGTCACGCCGCCGAGCAGGCTGCCGGCCGCGGTCGGCGACCAGCCGAGCCGCATGTAGTACGGCGGCAGCCACGCCAGCACGAGCGTGTAGGCGCCCGTCGCGATCCCGAAGAACACCGCGAGCCGCCATGCGCGCGGCGAGCGCGACGGTCGCGCATGCGCCGCCGATGTCGCGGCCGACGCCGGCATCGCGCCGGACGCCGGCGCGTCGCCGTCACGACTGGCCAGCGGCCACGCGAGCGCTGCAATGGCGGCCGGCAGCGCCCAGCCCGCGAGCGCGGCGAGCCAGCCCCAGCGGGCCGCGGCGAACGGCGCGACGACGCTCGCGAGCACCGCGCCGCCCATGATCGACGTCGAATAGACGCCCATCGCGCCGCCGATCCGCGTCGCGAAATGCGTCTTCACGAACCCCGGCAGCAACGCCTGCACCATGGCGATCCCGATGCCCGCGCAGCATGCGCTTGCCAGCAGCACCCACGCGTGCCGCGCGCCAACGCGCGACGCGCAGGCGAACCCGATCAGCACGACGCCGAGCCACACGCCGCCCGCGATCCCCGTCACGCGTTGCAGCCGCCGCGCGCTCAGTGCACCCACGCCCATCAGCAGGATCGGGATCGTGGTCAGCAGGCTCGCCGCGCCGTCGCCGATGCCGGTCGCGCGCTGGATCATGTCGAGCAGCGGACCGATTGCGGCGAGCGCCGGCCGCAGGTTCAGTCCGACCAGCACGACGGCGGCAAGCCGCCAGCCGGGGGAAATGCAGCGATTCATGGAAGACCCTCGAGATCGGTGCACGGCCCCTGCGGGGGGGCGGCGTGCGTTTTCGTGTAAAGTATCTCGACATCAAGATAAATCGGCATTTATCTCGACGTCAAGATAACTGGTGAGCCGAGGAGGGTTAATGGATCGAGCCGCGCATGCGCTCGCGCAATGGCGCGTCGAGCGCCCGGATCTGGATGCGTCGTCGATGCTCGTGATGGGACGGCTGCAGGAGGCCGCGCTCGTGATCGCGCGCGACGGTCTCAATCCGCTGTTCGCGCGCTACGGGATGCAGCCGGGCGAATTCGACGTGCTGGCGACGCTGCGGCGCAGCGGCGCGCCGTTCGCGCTGACGCCGACCGCGCTGTACGACGCGCTGATGATGTCGTCGGGCGGGATGACCGCACGGATCGACCGGCTGCACAAGGCCGGCTGGGTCGAGCGCCGGCCGAATCCGGCCGACGGCCGCGGCACGCTCGTCGCGCTGACGGACGCGGGCCGCGCGCTGATCGACGAGGCGGTGGTCGCGCACGTCGACAATCAGCGCGCGATGCTGGCCGTGCTGTCGCAGGCGGAGCAGGCGCAGTTGTCGGCGCTGCTGGAAAAGCTGCTGGCGGGATTGGAGGAAGGGAAGCCGACGCCGGCCGAAAAGCAGCGGCGCGGATCTCACGCTGAGTCACGCTGAACGCGACGCGCGACGCGCGACGCGCGACGCGCGGCAAGCAGAAACGCAGAAACGCAGAAACGCAGAAACGCAGAAACGCCGGAAAGCAGGAAAGCAGGAAAGCAGGAAAGCAGGAAAGCAGGAAAGCAGAACGGTAACCTGCAAACCGTCCGCCGCGCAAGGCGGGGCCGGACAGGCGGCGAGCCGGTCACGCAGCGGGCCGCACCCGGCGCGCCCGCTGCCGCGGATCAGCCGCGTGCCGGAATAGTGAGCCCGCGCGCGACGGCCGGCCGCGCGACGAACGCGTCGAGCACGCGCTTGACGTTGCGGAATTCACTGAAGCCGACGAGATCGCCCGCTTCGTAGAACCCGACCAGGTTGCGCACCCACGGGAAGATCGAGATGTCGGCGATCGTGTACGTATCGCCCATCATCCACTTGCGGTTCGCGAGATGCGCGTCGAGCACGGCGAGCAGGCGCTTCGATTCGGCGGCGTAGCGGTCGCGCGGACGCTTGTCCTCGTAGTCGCGGCCGGCGAACTTGTGGAAGAAGCCGACCTGGCCGAACATCGGGCCGATGCCGCCCATCTGGAACATCACCCACTGGATCGTCTCGTAGCGGCCCGCGGCATCTTTCGGGATCAGCTGGCCCGTCTTGTCGGCGAGATAGAGCAGGATCGCGCCCGATTCGAACAGCGGCAACGGCCGGCCGTCGGGGCCGTTCGGATCGATGATCGCCGGGATCTTGTTGTTCGGGTTCAGCGACAGGAATTCGGGCGACAGCTGGTCGTCCGTGCCGAAGCTCACGAGGTGCGGCTCGTACGGCAGACCGGTCTCCTCGAGCATGATCGACACCTTGACGCCGTTGGGCGTCGGCAGCGAGTACAGCTGGAGACGGTCGGGATGCTGGGCCGGCCATTTTTTCGTGATCGGGAAGGCGGACAGGTCGGGCATGGAGATTCGCTCGTCAACGTGGAGGATCCGCGATCCGCCGGCCGGCCGTGCGCCACGGAGCGCCCCCCGGCACGGCGGCAGGGGCGGGACGAGCGCATCGGCAAGCGGGCGGGCCGCGCCGAAAACGCCCACTGTAGCCGATCCCCGCGATCGTTGCAGACGGCCGCCGCGGGTCGCGCAAGCGCCGCCGCGCGTCACTTCGTCGTCAAAAGTTGTGCCGCAGCCCGACCATCGCGGCCGTCGTGCCGACCCCGGGCGCGACCGGCTGCCCGTACACGAGCATCTGGTCCATCGTGCCGCGGTTGTTCACGTGGCCGGCCTGCGCATAGACCATCGTCCGCTTCGACAGGCTGTAGTCGACCGTGAGCACCACGGCCGTCGACCGGTTCGCGGCGCGGTTGCGGTCCTTCAGGTAGTACACGGCGGAGGCGACCTGCAGCGCGGGTGTGAAGCGATAGCCGACACCGGCCGACAGCATGTCGAGGTTCACCCGGTCCGCATGCGCGGGATTCCGGCCGTTGCCGTACGACGCCGACACCGAGAAATCGCGGATCGTGTATTTCGCGCCGACGTAGACGAAGCGGTTGTTGTCGACGCCGGTCGGCGCGACACCCGGTGCCGGATTCGTGTCGTGGCCGTTGTAGTAGACGGCCGATGCATTGAGCCCGTAGTTCGAATACCTGAGCACGACCGATTCGCGCGTGCCGCCCTGAAACTGTCCGGCGACGCCGCCGGGTGCGTATTCGAGCGCGAGCGACACGCCCGCGAACGTCGGCGACTGATACACGAGCGCATTGCTGTCGTACAGCGCGCCGATCGCGCCGTTGGTGCTCGTCGCCGGCCAGCCGGCCGCGGTGTTCAGGCCGAGCCACGCGGTCAGCACGCTGACGAAGAACTGCGCGTTGCGCACGTCGGTGTCGGCCATCGCGTAGATCATCGGCACGATCTGGCGGCCGGCCGTCACAGTGCCAAACGGCCCCGATACGCCGAGCGACGCAATCTGGTTGAAGATCGCGACGGCGCCCGGCGTGTCGCTCAGCTGGAGCCGGCCGGTGCCGCTGTCGAATGAACCCTGCAGCTTGAAGTTGACCTTGTAGCCGCCGCCGAGGTCCTCGCTGCCCTTGATGCCCCAGAAGCTCGAGTAGATGCCGCCGTCCTTCATCCGGAACACCTTGCCGGTGTTCGGCGCGCTCGGGCTGAACGAAGCGGCCGACGTGCTCTGGTACAGCAGGCCCGTGTCGACCACGCCGTACAGCGTGACGGAGGATTGCGCATGCGCGAGCGCCGAACAGCCGGCAAGCACCGCGAGCGCGGCCAGTTTCGTCTTCATCGAAGTCTCCAGGATCGTAATGGACCGCACGGGATCGAGCCGGTGCGGGTGAAGCGGGGCAGCATCGAGGCAGGCGGGAAGGCGCGCGAGGCGACGCCGGTGCGAGCCGTGCGGAAAGACTACGCAACGGCGCACGGCCGCTCCCCCCCATGCGCGGGGGGCAGGGTTGCGGAGAATCGAAAGGGGATCGACGCCGATGCCTGCGTCAACAGTCGCGACAGATGCAACAGCCGGCCGCGCCGGCACACGCGGCGATCAAGGCGCGCTTTCGAGCAGCCCGAGCACCAGCGCGCGGCGCACGACGTGCTTGCGCGAGCTGGCGTCGAGCTTGCCGAACAGGTTCTTCAGGTGCCATTTCACGGTTTCTTCGCCGACGGCGAGCGCCACCGCGATCTCCTTGTTCGACAGGCTGCGCGCGAGCAGCTCGAGAATCGCGCGCTCCTTGGGCGTCAGCACGACGCTCGGCACCGCGCGCGGGCTGGCCGTGCTGCGGGGCGCGGGCGGCACGATGCGCGGCTGCGGTTGCGCGGACCTTGCCGGGCCGTCGCGCTCGATCGCCTCGTCGCCGATGCGGCGCGCCCAGTCGGCGACGGCCGGATGCGCATCCGCGAGCGTGCGCGTCAGGCCGAACATGTCCGCGAGGTTCATCGCCTCGTCGAGTCGCGCGCGGCCGTCGTGCCCCGACTGTTCGAGCGCGAACGCACCGAGCGCCATGATCTCGATGCGCGCGCCCCCGACGCTCATCTCCCGGGCCAGCACGGCCGCTTCGTCGAGCGCCGCGCAGGCATCGTCCCAGCGGCGCGCGGCAAGCGCGGCGCCCGCATGCGCGATCGCCTGCAGCAGCACGACGGGGCGCCGCCACAGCGGGCCGTGCGACGGAAACTCGGCCGCGGCGATCGCATCGATCCGCTCGACGAGCGCATGGCAGGTCGCCTCGCGATAGCGCGCCGCGTGAATGCGCACCTGCTCGGCGAGACTTGCGACCGACAGCCGCGGCAGCCGGCGCGCGACGCCCATCGCGTCGAGCGCCACGAGCAGGTCGATCGCGCGATGCTCGACGCCGCGCAGCAGCGCGATGCGCGCGGCCGTCCGATAGCCGAGCAGCACGGTGTCGGGCGTGCCCGCGTGCTCGAGCACGTCGAGCCGGTTCGCGAGCAGCGCGGCGGCCTGGTCGACGCGATCGGCCTCGTATGCGATCGCCGCGCACATCGCAGCCAACATGCAGGTCAGCGGATGGCGGCGCCCGAGGTCGGCTTCCGCGCGCGCGAGTGCCGGCGACAACGCGTCGTCCGCGAGCCGGATCTGGCCTTCGCACAGGTAGCTCAGGCCGGTGATCAGCTCGCCCCAGCGCGCGACGTAGCCGAACCCGGCAGCAGTCCCGCCGCGCGGCGCGGCCTGCTGGTAGCGGCGCGCCTGTGCCGGTTCGCCGACGATGATCGCGCGCGCCGACAGGCGGTTCGCGTGCATCTGCGCGAGCCATGTCGCCGCGGGCGGCGTGAAGTCGGCCCACGGCTCGAACAGCTC
Source organism: Burkholderia sp. SIMBA_062 (assembly GCF_046534765.1). Classification (NCBI taxonomy): domain Bacteria; kingdom Pseudomonadati; phylum Pseudomonadota; class Betaproteobacteria; order Burkholderiales; family Burkholderiaceae; genus Burkholderia; species Burkholderia sp. SIMBA_062. Next base: position 88,954 of record NZ_JAWRYD010000004.1, on the reverse strand, counting down.
GACGAAACGGTCGATTTCGTCCGCGTAATAGGCCGCCGCGCTGAGGATCAGCGCACATTCGTAGCGCATCGCGGCCGGCGTGGCGGCGTCGGCGAGGATGCCGGCGATCTGGCGCTGCGCCTCCACATGACGCTCCCCCAGCGCCAGCGCCCACGCGACCGCGATCCGCAGCGTCGGACGCTTGTCGAGTTCCGCATCGGGCAGCAGCGCGAGCCAGTCGAGCACGTCGTTGATTCGGCCTTGCTTGATCGCATCCTCGAGGCAGCGCTGCGCGAGCGCGTACGCGGTCTCGACCTGGCCGGCCGCATACGCATGACGCGCGGCTTCCTCCGTCATCCCGTGCGCATCGAGCCACGCGGCCGCACGTCCATGCAGCGCGCTGCGCTCCGCGACCGGGCCCGCCGCCAGGCGGTCGCGCAGCGTATCGCGCACCAGCGGATGCAGCCGGCACCAGTCGGAGTCATCCGACGCGATGAACAGTGGCGTATCACGCGCGAGGCGTGCGAGCCGGTCGGGCGCAGCCGCGTCGTCGAGCAGCGCGGCGCACAGCGACGGATGCAGGCGGTCGGCGATGCTCGTGCGCGTCAGGAACGCGGTGTCGTCGGCGGACAGGTTCGCGAGCAGCAGCTCGACGAGCCGGTCGCGGGTGCCGTCCATGCGCGCGGCGAGCGCGTCGACTGCCTGGCGCGGATCGGCCGAGCGCGCCATCGCGGCCATCGCGAGCTGCAGCCCGAGCGGCCAGCCGTCGACACGCTCGAACAGCCGCGCGCACGCATCGGCGTCGACCCGCTGTGCGAAGCGCGCACCGACCAGCGCGATCGTCTCGTCGAGCGTGAAGCGCAGCCATTCGGGGCCCGCGAGCGTGCATTGCCCGCCGGCGAGCAGGTCGCCGGCCGCGCGATCGAGCCCGCGCCGGCCCGCGACGATCACACGCAGGTTCTGCGGCGCGTTGTGCAGCACATAGGTCAGCGCGTCGAGGCCGGCGGCCGGCAGCCGCTCCGCGTCGTCGACGATCAACAGCGCGTCGATCGACAGTTGCGCGACTTCGGCGAGCCATGCGGTGAGCCCCTCCAGCGCGCGCGCCGCACCGCCCGCGATCAGGCGCCCGAAGCCGGGCCGCGCGCAACCGGTGCGCACCGCCTGCACGAGTCCCTGCAGCAGGCGCGGCGCGTCATCGCGCTCGTCGGCGGACAGCCACACGACCGCGCGGCCGAGCGCGAGCGATTCGCGGCGCCATTGCGCGAGCAGCGACGTCTTGCCGTAGCCGGCCGGCGCCTGCACGAGCATCACGGGCCGGGCGTCGAACGCCGGCGCGGCGAGGCGCAGCCGCGCACGCGCGAGCAACTGCGCCGGCACGCGCGGCGCGGTCGTCTTCAGCACGAGTTCGGTGGGGGGCGCGTCGGCGCGATCGGGTGGGTGGGCCATCGGGGCAGCAGTGGGAATCCGGCGATGCCGTGCAGGCCAGCGTCCGGGGTGGGCGTGGGGGGAAGGATCGGCCGAACCGCGCTCGCGCGTCAATCCCCCCCGCGACGAGTGGGGCCGCGCCGCCGCGTGGTCGATAGCATGGGTTCCGAAGCGTGACGAACGCAACTTACCCATGCAACGAGGAGGGGGCCATGAACATCATATCGACCGGCGCGCGACCCAGCGTGCCGAGCGCCGGATAAGCGGAGCGGCACGATGTATCGTCATTTGCTCGTGACGGTCGACGGCGTGCCCGGCGGCATCGACGCGATCGGCCATGCGCTGGAGCTGGCGCGAGCGGTCGGCGCGCGGGTCACGTTCGTGCTGTCGGGCGCCGTGCCCGACTCGCGTTTATCCGGAGCGCGGATGCCGCGACACGATGCGAAAGTGGAAGCCGCCGCGCGGGCGCAGGGCCTGTCCCATGTGATCGCGGGGGGCGGCCATCCGCGGGCCGGCCATCCGGGGGCCGGCCATCCGGCGGCTGGCGACACGTCGCCCGCCACGCTTGCTGGCGAACTCGGCTGCGACCTGATCGGCGTGGCGGCGCTGCCGCACGACGCCGATGCCGCGGCGGTCAGGCAACGGCGGGCGCTGCTCGCAACGAGCGACGTGCCGGTGCTCGTGTGTCCGGCGCGGCATGGGCAGGCCGAGGCGCGCGTGATGGCCCGCTGTCTCGCCGCGCATCATGCGCTCGGCGCGCGGTTGGCGGCGCTGATGATGGCGAGCGAAGGCCCCGACGCTGACGGTCGGCCGATGGCCGACGCGCCCGGCACGCTGGCCGCGCTGACATCGCTCGCGGCGCTGCAGCACGCACGCTTCGGCACCTGCGCCGAAGCCCGTCTCTGCGCGGCATTGCGCAGGCGGGCGGAGAGCACCGCGGCCGAACTCGACGAACTCGATCGCCAGCGGCGCCGCGATGCGCACGCGCTCGGCGCGCTGGCGCGGCTCGCCGCCGACGGGTTGCCGTCGGCCGCGTTCGATGCCGCGCTCGCCGTCTATGCGCGTGGGGCATTCGAGCAGATGGGACGCATGGAAGGCGTGATTTTCCCGGCCGCGCGGCGCTATCTGGTCGACGCCGACTGGAACGAACTGGACGCGCCCCCGGCGAGCGGCGCAAGCGCGACGGCGCCGGGCACGGACGAACCCGACGATGCGTGACGCGCATCCGACTGAATACCTACGGAGAACAAGATGGCACATGCAGTGCGATTCCACGAAACCGGCGGCCCCGACGTGCTGCGCTGGGAAGAAGTCGACGTCGGCGAGCCGGGCCCCGGCCAGGTGCGCCTGCGGCACGAGGCGGTCGGCCTGAACTTCGCCGACACGTATTTCCGCAGCGGCCTGTATCCGGTCGCGCTGCCGGCCGGCATCGGCGTCGAGGCCGCCGGCGTGGTCGAGGCCGTCGGTCCCGACGTGACGAACGTCGCCGTGGGCGACCGCGTGACCTACACCGGCTTCCTGAACACGCTCGGCGCGTACAGCACCGAGCGGCTGATCGCGGCCGCTCCGCTCGTCCGGCTGCCGGCCGGCATCGGATGCGAAACGGCTGCGGCGATGACGATGCGCGGGCTCACGTCGGCCTACCTGCTGCGCCGCATCCATGCGTTCGCGCCGGGCGACACGATCCTGCTGCATGCGGCAGCCGGCGGCGTCGGGCTGATCGTGTCGCAATGGGCGAAGCTGCTCGGGCTCACGGTGATCGGCACCGTGTCGAGCGAACACAAGGCGGCGGTTGCCCGCGCGCACGGCTGCGACCACACGATCGACTACAGCCGCGAGGATGTCGCGAAGCGTGTGCGCGAACTGACCGGCGGCGTGGGCGTCGACGTCGTGTTCGACAGCGTCGGCAAGGACACTTTCGAAGGCTCGCTCGATTCGCTGAAGCGGCGCGGGCTGCTGGTCTGCGTCGGCACCGCGTCGGGTCCGATCCCACCGTTCGATCCGCAGCGCCTCGCGATGAAGGGCTCGCTGTACCTGACGCGCCCGGCGCTGGCCGACTACATCGCCGATCCGGCGGAGAAGAACGATCTCGCCGGCGAACTGTTCGCGCACGTCGCGGCCGGCCGCATCCGGATCGAAATCAACCAGCGCTATGCGCTGCAGGACGCGGCGCAGGCGCACCGCGATCTCGAGTCGCGCAAGACGACCGGCTCGTCGGTATTCATCGTCTGAGGAGACGCGCATGCGAGTCGAACCCCTGACCTGTGCGATCGGCGCGGAACTGCTGGACGTGAGCCTCGCCGATGCCGTGCACGACGACGGCCTGTTCGCCGAGATCCGCGCGCAGTTGCTGCGCCATCGCGTGCTGTTCCTGCGCGACCAGGACATCACGCGTGCCGAGCACGTCGCGTTCGCGCGCCGCTTCGGCGAACTCGAGGATCACCCGGTCGCCGGCAGCGACCCGGAGCATCCGGGGCTCGTGCGGATCTACAAGTCGCCCGACCAGCCGAACGACCGCTACGAGAATGCGTGGCACAGCGATGCGAGCTGGCGCGTGGCGCCGCCGTTCGGCTGTGTGCTGCGCTGCATCGACGGTCCGCCGGTTGGCGGCGACACGATGTGGGCGAACATGGTGCTCGCGTACGAGAACCTGCCGGACCACGTGAAGCAGCAGATCGCGGACCTGCGCGCCCGCCACAGCATCGAGGCGAGCTTCGGCGCGGCGATGCCGATCGACAAGCGCCTCGCGTTGAAGGCGCAGTATCCGGACGCCGAACATCCGGTCGTGCGCACGCATCCCGAAACGGGCGAGAAGGTGCTGTACGTGAATGCGTTCACGACGCATTTCACGAACTTCCACACGCCCGCGCGCGTGCGCTTCGGGCAGGACGCGAACCCCGGCGCCGGCCAGCTGCTGCACTACCTGATCAGCCAGGCGGCGATCCCCGAATACCAGGTGCGCTGGCGCTGGAAGAAGAACAGCGTCGCGATCTGGGACAACCGCGCCACCCAGCATTACGCGGTGATGGACTACCCGCCGTGCGTGCGCCGGATGGAGCGGGCGGGCATCGTCGGCGACGTGCCGTTCTGAGCACGAGCGCACCGTAACCGGTCCGCAACCGATACAACGCGCCGGGCTCGCCACCCGGCACGGCGGGATACGCACGCCCGTACGCCCGAACACAACGATTTCCACTGGAGGACGACATGCAATTTTTCGACGATTCGCTGCACCCGGAAAACCAGGACAAGGTTGTCATCACGGTCGCGCCGTACGGCCCCGAATGGATGCCCGCCGATTTTCCGGAAGACATTCCGGTGACGATGGACGAGCACGTGCAGAAGGCCGTCGACTGCTACAACGCGGGCGCGACGGTGCTGCACATGCATGTGCGCGAACTCGACGGCAAGGGCAGCAAGCGGCTGTCGAAGTTCAACGAACTGCTCGGCCGGCTGCGCGAGGTGGTGCCCGACATGATCCTGCAGGTCGGCGGCTCGATCTCGTTCGCGCCGGAAGGCGACGGCGCGGACGCGAAATGGCTGTCCGACGACACGCGCCACATGCTCGCCGAACTGACGCCGAAGCCCGACCAGGTGACGGTCGCGATCAACACCGTGCAGATGAACATCACCGAGCTGATGAACCGCCAGGACATCGCCGGCACGTCGCTGAACGAAGCCGCACTGTGGGACGCGTACCGCGAGATGACGGTGCCGGCCGGCCCCGGCTGGGTCGACGAACACCTGCGCCGGCTGCAGGCGGCCGGCATCCAGCCGCATTTCCAGCTCACCGGCATGCATGCGCTCGAGACGCTCGAACGGATCATCCGCCGCGGCGTCTATCGCGGCCCGCTGAACGTCACGTGGGTCGGCATCGGCGGCGGCTTCGACGGCCCCAATCCGTACAACTTCATGGAATTCGTGCGGCGCTGCCCGGACGGCGCGTGCATCACGCTCGAATCGCTGATGAAGAACGTGCTGCCGATCAACACGGTCGCGATGGCGCTGGGGCTGCATCCGCGCTGCGGGATCGAGGACACGATCATCGACCAGAAGGGCAACCGGATGACGTCCGTGCAGCAGGTCGAGCAGTGCGTGCGGATCGCGCGCGAACTCGGCCGCGACATCGCGACCGGCAAGGAAGCGAAGGCGATCTACAAGATCGGCGTGCAGTACGACGGCGTCGACGAGACGCTCGCGCAGCTCGGGATGGCGCCGAACCGCCGGCCGGGCCAGGCGAGCGTGCCGCTGCGCGCGGCCTGACGCGCCGCGCATCCGGGTAGCGGCCTTGGTGGCCGCCGCCCGCCGATCGTTGTGGCGTGGCACCCACCCCTGCGCACGGCGCGGGGGCTGACTCCGGTCAACGGAGCGGGGCCACGCAAGCCGCGCCGGAGCACGACCGCTCCGGTGCCGGAGGAGACACGCATGCTGATTCATCACGTCGAGCCGTCGCTGCAGGAGGCGGCCGCCACCGGCCGGCGCGCGCCGGCCTATGCCTGGCTCGTGTTCGGGCTGACCGTCGGCCTGCTGCTGTCGGACTACATGTCGCGTCAGGTGCTCAACGCCGTGTTTCCGCTGCTCAAGCATGCGTGGGGGCTGTCGGACACGCAGCTCGGCTCGCTGTCCGGCGTCGTCGCGCTGCTGGTCGGGCTGCTGACGTTTCCGTTGTCGGTGCTCGCCGACCGCTTCGGACGCGTGCGCAGCATCGTGCTGATGGCCGCGCTGTGGAGCGTCGCGACGCTCGGCTGCGCGCTGTCCACCAACTACGCCGAAATGCTCGTCGCGCGCGGCCTCGTCGGGCTCGGTGAAGCCGCGTACGGCAGCGTCGGCGTTGCACTGATCCTCAGCATCTTTCCGGCCCGCCTGCGCGCGACGCTGACCGGCGCGTTCATGGCCGGCGGCGCATTCGGCTCGGTGTTCGGGATGGCGCTCGGCGGGCTGGTCGGCGCGCATCTCGGCTGGCGCTGGTCGTTCGGCGTGATGGCCGCGCTCGGCATCGTGCTGCTCATTGCGTATCGCTGCGTGGTGACCGAACGGCGGCTCGCAGCGTGCCGCGTCGAACCGTGCCGGCCCCATCCCGATGCGCCGCGCGACCTGCGCGGCAGCGTGCGCGTGCTGATGTCGGGGCTGTTCGCGTCGCGTTCGGTGATCTGCGCGTATGTCGGCAGCGGGCTGCACCTGTTCGTGCCCGGCGCGCTGTTCGCGTGGCTGCCGAGCTACCTGAACCGCTATTACGCGATGGCGCCCGACCGCGCCGCCGTGCTCGCGGCCGGCTTCGTGCTGCTGTCGGGCGTCGGGATGGTCGGCTGCGGGATCGTCACCGATCGCGTCGGGCGTGCCGACGGCGCGCACAAATGGCTGACCGCGATCGCGTATTGCGTGCTGACGGGCGTGTGCCTCGCGATCGCGTTCCGGCTGCCGCCCGGTCTGCTGCAGCTCGCGCTGATCTGCGTGGGCATGCTGGTCGGCGCGGGGGCGTCCGGCGCGTCGGGCGCGATGGTCGCGAACCTGACGCCGTCCGCGATCCATGCGTCGGCGTTCGCGACGCTCACGCTTGCCAACAACCTGCTCGGCATGGCGCCGGGCCCGCTGCTGACGGGGTGGGTCGCCGATCGCGCCGGTCTCGTCGGCGCACTGCAATGGATTCCCGCCGTGCCGTTCGCGGCCGCCGTGCTGTTCACGATCGGACGCGCGAGCTACTCGGCCGATATCGCGCGCGTCGAACGCGAACGGCGCGCATCGCGTCTTTCCTGAACCTTCCTGAACCGAACCCTCCTGGAGGCTGCATGACCCTGGCGACCGCGCCCACCATCCTGATCGTGCCCGGCTTGCGCGATCACGTCGAAGACCACTGGCAGACGCATCTGCAACGACGCCTGCCGAACGCGCGCGCCGTCGCGCCGCTCGAAGCCGACAAGCTGAGCCGCGCCGCGCGCGTCGCGGCGCTCGAGGCGGCGCTGGCCGCGATCGACGGCCCCGTGATTCTCGTCGCGCACAGCGCGGGCGTGATGATCGTCGCGCATTGGGCGCTGCAGGCCACGCGTGCGATCGACGGCGCGCTGCTCGCCGCGCCGGCCGATCTCGATACGCCGATGCCCGCAGGCTATCCGACACCCGACGCGCTCGACGCGCACGGCTGGACCCCTGTGCCGACCCGGCCGCTGCCGTTTTCAAGCATCGTGGCCGCGAGCCGCAACGATCCGCTTGCGCGCTTCGAACGCGCCGAGGCGCTCGCGGCGGAGTGGGGCAGCAAGCTCGTCGATCTCGGCGAGGTCGGGCACCTGAACCCGGCGTCGGGGTATGGCGAGTGGCATGATGCGGAGCGGCTGATCGGGGAGGTGATCGCGCTCCGTGTGGCCTGAGCGCCTACAACGCGTCGAAACACGGCGCGCAGGATTTTCATTCCTGAGCGTCCGCGTGAACCGATTCCATTTCACCGTCTATCGATATACGACGTCCTAACACGCCGCTTGGCCGTTGCACCGTCGCGCCGCGAAATCGCTCAATCAGCCAATCATTGGCGAACGGAAGCTTTCTGTCAGGGAAAATCCCGCCCCGCGCCGCTCGGTTTTTTGTTGACCGACATCGTATAACGCCGTCATGATTCCCCGAAAGAAAGGTCCCATCCACCGACCGAAGCGAGGAGACATGAACACCACCACGATCGCGCGCCGTGTCCGCCGGATCACCCTGGCGCTGGGCTTGACGCTGTCGGCCGCGGCCGCCGTCGCGGCCCCCGTATCGCTGAACGTCGTCGACGTCGCGGGCAACCTGCAGCTCACGCGCGCTGCCATCGAGGCGTTCAGGGAGAAGAACCCGAATCTCGTATCGAACGTCACGTTCACGAACGCGCCCGCGCCGCAGCTGCCGGGCAAGATCAAGGCGATGCAGGCGGCGGGGCGCTCCGACATCGACCTCGTGCTGACGGGCACCGACGCGCTCGCCGCCGGCATCGAGCAGAACCTGTGGATGAAGCTGCTGCCCGACAACGCGGGCGCCTTCCCCGGCGTGCTCGACAAGTACGCGCCCGGCCCGCGCAAGATGCAGGATGTCGCGCAGGGCTTCGGCCTCGAAGTCACGTACATGCCGGCCGGCCCGCTGCTCGAATACAACCCGGCGAAGGTCAGCGATCCGCCGAAGACGCCCGCCCAACTGCTCGCATGGTGCAAGGCGCATCCGAACAAGCTGATCTACGCGCGCCCGGCGAACTCGGGCCCCGGCCGCACGTTCCTGATGGGGCTGCCGTACGTGCTGGGCGACAAGAATCCGCAGGATCCAATCAACGGCTGGGACAAGACCTGGGCGTTCCTGAAGCAGCTCAACGACTGCGTCCCGTATTACCCGGGCGGCACGTCGGCCGTGATGAAGGAGCTCGGCGAGGGCACGCGCGACATGACCGTGACCGTCACCGGCTGGGACCTCAACCCGCGCGCGCTCGGCATCGTGCCGGCCGACTTCCGGATCCAGGCATTCGACGACATGACGTGGGTCAACGACGCGCACTACATGGTGATCCCGAAGGGCGTGCCGAAGGAGAAGCTCGACGTGCTGTTCAAGCTGATGAACTTCCTGCTCGAACCGGCCCAGCAGGCGATGACCTACGACGACGGCTACTTCTATCCGGGCCCGGCGGTGAAGGGCGTGACGCTCGAGATGGCGCCCGCGCACAGCCAGGAGGTGATCAGGAAGTTCGGCCGTCCCGAGTACGCGAAGCTGCTCGCGGAACGTCCGCATGTGCAGCCGCTCAGTGCGCAGGCGATGGTCGCCGCGTTCCAGAAGTGGGACCGCGAGATCGGTTCGCAGAAGTCGAAATGACGCATGAACCCGCGGGCGCTGCCGCGCCCGCGCCGACGGAGTTCGCGTAATGAAGCACAGTTTCGAACGGTTGCGGCTCGACGGCGTGTGCCGCAGCTTCACCAATGCGGAAGGGGCTCAGGTCGCCGCACTGGACGGGCTCGATCTCGACATCCGGCGCGGCGAGTTCGTCGCGCTGCTCGGCCCGTCGGGCTGCGGCAAGTCGACCGCGCTGAACTGCATCGCCGGCCTGCAGCCGCTCACGCGCGGCGGCATCTGGCTCGACGACACGCGCATCGACGTGCTGCCGCCCGAGCGCCGCGGCTTCGGGATGGTGTTCCAGAACTACGCGCTGTTTCCGCATATGTCGGTGCTCGACAACGTCGGCTTCGGGCTGAAGATGCGCGGCGTGCCGAAGCAGGAAACGCGGCGGCGCGCGCAGCAGGCGCTCGAGCTCGTGCAGCTCGTCGGCCACGAGGGCAAGCTGCCCGGGCAGCTGTCGGGCGGCCAGCAGCAGCGCGTCGCGATCGCGCGCGCGATCGTCATCGAGCCGCCGCTGGTGCTGATGGACGAGCCGCTGTCGAACCTCGACACGAAGCTGCGCATCGAGATGCGCGCCGAGATCCGCCGCATCCACACGCAGCTCGAACGCGCGACGATCTACGTGACGCACGACCAGGACGAGGCGCTGTCGATGGCCGACCGGATCGTCGTGATGAAGGAGGGCGTCGTGCAGCAGGTCGCGTCGCCGAAGGACGTGTACACGCGCCCGCACAACCTGCACGTCGCGCGCTTCATGGGCTATCGCAACGTGCTGCCATTCACGCTCGAAGGGATGGCCGGCGACTACGTGAACGTCGCCGCCGCCGGCGTGCGCATCACCGGCGTGCCGATGGCCGGCTTCGACGGCAAGGACGTCGTGGTCGCGCTGCGTCCCGACGACATCGAGCGCGCGCAAGCCGGCGCCGACAACGCGTTCGACGCGACCGTCGAAACGGTCGAGTACGGCGGCCGCGATTCGCTGATCCGTGCGATCACGCCGTTCGGCCCGATCTGGGCACGGGTCGCCGGCGAATTCGAGGAAGGCGAGCGGCTGCGGCTGCGCGTGGCGCCGGCGCGCACGCTCGTCTATGCGGGAGACGCACAATGAATGGCCCGCGCGCCCCATGCGCGGCAGCGCGCCGGCGGGCGGCCGCATGAGCACGCTCGCGACCGGCGCCACACCGCGCGACGCGAAGGCGTGGCTCGTCACGCCCGCGCTCGCATTCATCGTCGCGCTGTTCATCTATCCGTTCGCCTACGGCCTCGTGTTGTCGTTCCAGCCGATGAACGGCGGCGGCGCGCTCGCGAACTACGTGCAGTTCTTCACCGACACCGCGATGTGGCCGACCGTGCTCGTCACGCTGAAGCTCGCGGTGCCGGCGACGCTGCTCAACGTCGGCATCTCGGTGCCGGTCGCGTTCGCGCTGCGCCGCAACTCGCCGTACCAGAAGTTCGTCACGACGCTGCTCGTGATTCCGGTCACGCTCGGCACGGTGCTCGTGGCCGACGGGATGCTCACGTACTTCGGCCCGAACGGCTGGTTCCCGCAGGCGCTGCAAGGGCTGCATCTGTACACGGACGAAGTGCGCCTCACGCACAACTACTGGGGCGTGCTGCTGTCGCTGATCGTGTCGGGCTTTCCGTTCGCGTTCCTGCTGATGCTGTCGTACATCAGCGGCATCGACCCGACGCTCGCGCGCGCCGCGGCCACGCTCGGCGCGAACCCGTGGCAGCAGTTTCGGCGGATCTACCTGCCGCTGCTCGTGCCGGGGCTCACGATGGCCGCGTGCCTGTCGTTCGTGCAGGCGTTTTCCGTGTTCCCGTCGGCCGTGCTGCTCGGTGCGCCGGCCGGGCCGACGCGCGTGATCTCGATCGCGGCGGCCGAAGCCGCGTTCGAGAGCTATGACTATTCGCTCGCGTCGGCGATCGCGATCGTGATGGGCTTCGTGCAGTTGCTGGTGGTCGCATCGATGCTCGGCGCGCGCCGCTTCTTCTATACGGGGCCGGTGACAGGGGGCAAGGGCTGATGGCGACCGACAATCATGCCGCACCGGCCTGGCCGCCGAAGCAGGACGCGCCCGATGCCCGCCCCGTCAACGCGAGGACACCGCAAAAGATGAGAAGCAACCTCGCCGGCCGGGCATGGAAAGCCCTCGTGTGGGGGCTGATGGCGTTCTTCCTGCTGAACGTGATGCTGCTGATCGCGACCGTCGCGGTGAACTCGGTCGCGACGCGCTGGTTCGGCACGCCGCTACCGCAGGGCTTCACGCTGCACTGGTACGCGAAGGCGTGGGAAGACTTCCAGCTCGCGAGCGTGCTGTGGGTGACGGTCGAAGTGGTCGGCGCGGTCGTGCTGCTGTCGGTCGCGCTCGGCGTGCCGGCCGCCTATGCGCTCGCGCGCGTGCGGTTCCGCGGCAAGCGCTTCGCGCTGCTGGTGTTCCTGCTGCCGCTGATGGTGCCGCCCGTGACCTACGGGATCCCGATGGCGACCGTCATGTACAAGGTCGGGCTCGCCGGCACGCTGTCGGGTGTGATCCTCGCGAACCTCGTGCCGGCACTGCCGTTCGTGATCCTCGTGATGACGCCGTTCATCGAGCAGATCGACCCGAATCTCGAGGCCGCCGCGCGCATCTTCGGCGCGAACACGTGGCGCTATTTCCGCTACGTGCTGCTGCCGCTGCTGGTGCCCGGCATGCTCGCGGCCGCGCTGCTCGTGCTGGTGCGCACGATCGGGATGTTCGAGCTGACCTTCTTCACCGCCGGCCCGAGCACGCAGACGCTCGTCGTCGCGCTGTATTACGCGGTGTTCTCGACCGGCGTGCGCGCGCCGCAGTCGATCGACGCGATGGCGATGATCTACATGGCCATCACGTTGATATGGGTCGTGATCGCGCTGCAGTTCGTGAGCCCGACGCAGCTCGTCAGCCGCGTGAAGCAGGAGCGGCAGTAAGCGCGGAGGAAAGCGGCGGGGGAGTGACGTGCGGCCGTCCGTGCTTGCGCCTGCCGGCGCGCAATTCGTTACAAATGGATACCGCGAACGACGCCCCGACGTTGCAGACTACGCAGCGTACCGGCCCGGCGATGCATTCAACGGCATCGCCGCATGCCGCCCGACGCTCACCCGATTCACGGAGTTCCATGAAGTTTCCCACGCTGCTGACGCTCGGCTGTGCGGCCACGCTGCTTGCCGCCTGCAACCTGATCCACGATGGTCCCGGATCGAGCGACGTCGACGCCGCCGTGCGCCGCGCGCTCGAAGCGGAAAACCACGGCGGCCTGAACGCGCTGTTCGGCCGGCCGCTGCCCGTGTCGGCCGACGTGATTTCCGCGAAGCCGGAAGGCGACTGCAGGAAGGCTGGCGAACGCACCTACACGTGCGATGTCGTGCTCACGTGGCGCAACACCGATTACGCGCCGTCGCAAGCGAACCTGACCTTCGTGCAGGCCGCCGATGGGTCGTGGCAGACGTCGGGCGTCGACGCGGCCATCGCGACCGGCGCCGCCAAATCGCTGATCGACAAGATCGGCAACGCATGGCCCGGCAATGCGGCCAGCGGCGCATCGGCGCCGCGGTAAGTCGTCCGTCGCGCTGCTTCGCGCCTTCACGCGCCTTCTCCCGAATTTTCCGATTCCGCAACACGACGGCCGCCGGCCCGCGCGAACCGTTTCCGGAAACGACGCGGCGCATTGACCACTGTATCGAAATTCCGCAAAGCACAATGCGGCGCCGCCGCGGCCAGCTCGCGCCGGGTTGCTGCGGTGCACCGTCCGCCACGAACGGCGTCGTTCGCGCCTGTGCCTTGCAGTCCTAAGGGATGCAACCTATATATATGACTAATTGACGCGTACCACGGCAGCGGCGCGGCGCACCATCGAATCGACAAAACCGATGCCGGAAGGGGAACCCAGCATGGACGAGAGCGTGTCTGTCGCACCGATGTGTTGGGGTACCCGGTGTTCGAACGTGTTGCACGGGCTCGCCGGTCGCGGCTGCCGGCGCACGCTTGCGCTCGTCGCGTGCTGCGCCGCGATGGCCTGGTCCGGCGCGTGCGTCGGGGCGGAGCCCGGCGTGAGCAACGACACGATCCGCCTGGGCATGGTCAACGCGCAGTCGGGCAATTCCGCCGGGCTCGGCCGCGGGCTGCTGATGGGTGCGCAGGCCGTATTCGACGATGCGAACGCGCGCGGCGGCGTGCACGGCAGGAAGATCGAGCTCGTGGTCGCCGACGATCGCTACGAGCCCGAGCGGACGGTTGACGACACGCTGGAGATGATCGAGCGGCGCAACGTCCTCGCGCTGTTCGGCTATGTGGGCACGCCGACGACCACCGCGGTGCTGCCGATCGTCAGGGACGCCGGCATTCCGCTGGTCGGCACGTTCAGCGGCGCGATGGCGCTGCGCAGGCCGGTCACGCCGGAGGTATTCAACATCCGCGCGAGCTACGAAGACGAAACGCGCGCCCTGGTCGAGCATCTGCTCGCGCACGACCACGCAAAGCGTTTCGCGGTGTTCTACCAGGACGACGGCTTCGGGCTCGCGGTGCTGGCGGGCACGCGGCTCGCGCTGCAGCGCCATGGCCTCGACGTCGTCGCGACGGGAACGTTCCGTCGCGGCACCACGGCCGTCGACACCGGCCTTGCGGCCGTGCTCGAAGGGCGCCCGGACGTCGTGATCATGGTCGGCCCGTATACGCCGGTGGCCGCGTTCATTCGCGCGGCGCACCGCGAAGGGCTGAACGCGCGGCTCGCGTCGGTGTCGTTCGTCGGCACCGACGACTTGCTGCGCCTGCTCGGCGAAGAAGGAAACGGCACGCTGATCTCGCAGGTCGTGCCGCTTCCGCGCAATGAACGCCCCGTCATCCGCGACTGCGTCCGGCTGATCGAGCAGCGCTTTCCGGGCGAACCGGTCGGTGTGGTGCACATCGAAGGCTGCCTCGACGCGAAGGTCGCGCTGATCGGGCTGGAACGCGCGGGCCCGACGCCAACCCGCGCAACGCTGAAACAGGCGCTCGAATCGATCCGGCATGTCGACCTGGGCGGCCTGGTGGCCAACCTGAATCCCGACGATCATCAGGCGCTCAACGACGTGTTCCTCACCGAAATCGCACACGGCCGCGTCACGCCGCTCGACGCACCGGCCAGATAACCGGCCGGACGGCCGCGCGCTGGCCGCCCCGATGGGCCATCCCGATCCTGGAGGGCTGCATGGACATCAAGGCGAAGCTCGTCACCAGCACCAGCCTGATGCTGCTCGGCGCGGTGGCGATTGCCACGACCAGCCTGATCGCCGTGCACGGTATCGCATCCGGCGTGCGCACGCTGACGACGGAATCGCTGCCGCTGCAGATGCACAGCAACGAGCTGCAACGCGCGTACGCGGAACTCGCGGTGGATTTCGGCCGGCTCGAGCGGGCGCAGGACGCGTCGGAGCGCGAGCAGTCGTCGTCCGAGATCGACACGCAATTGCAGCGCATCGCGCGCATCACGGCGGCCGTGCGCGCGATCGACGGGCACGGCGGCATCGACGAGCCGTCCGCCGATCTGCGCACCATGCTCGGATCGATGAACGAAGGCGTCGACAAGCGCCTGCGGGGCGACGCGCAACTCGTCGCCGAACGCCAGCTGATCGAACGCGTGCAGGCACGGGGCACCACGCTGCTGAGCGAGATCGGCAAGGAAACCGAACGGCTGGGCGCCGACGCCGATGCGCGGGTGAACGACGCGCTCGCGGCCAATACCGCGTACAACCGCACGATTCACTCGCTCGACCAGGCCCGTACGAACGTCAAGGACGTCATCACCGTGGCCGGCCGCGTCGACGTCGCGCCGAACCGATATCGGCTCGCGCCGCTGCGCGAGCGCATGCAGGCGTCCATCGACGGCGCGCGCAACGCGCTCGCGATCGCGGCGCCGAACCTCGATGCCGCGACCGCGCAGGGCGTCACGAGCGCGCTCGGGCGCGTGGCGGCCGACATCCTCGACGGCAACGACGGGCTCGTCGCGCTGCGCGCCCGCCTGTTCGCGCAACCATCCGTCACGACGCACTACCGCGCGAAAGAGGACGAGGTCCTGCGATCGCTCGACGCGCTGGATGTGAAGCTCGCGGAGATCGCCGATCCGTTCGCGTTGCGGATCGTCGATGCGCGCCAGCGCCTCGACGAAGCGATCGCGTTCCGGGGGCGAGCCGCGCGGATTGCATCCCTGTCGGCCGCCGTGAACGGCGGCATCAACGCACTGGCGTTCGACCTGCACATGATCGCGCAAAGCGAGACGGCCGAGCGTCTGAAGCACGCCGACGCCGAACTGCACAAGCTTGCCGGCGCGCTCGCCGGGTCCGCGAGCGCACTGCGCGACGCCCTCGTCACGGACGGGCAGGGCAACGCGAACCGCGCGCAGGCCGTGGTTGCGCTCACCACGGAACTCGCGGGCGCCGCGCGCCGCATCCTCGCGGTGAAGTCGGACATGCTGTCCAACGACGTGGCGATGCAGCGCATCGTCGCGGACGTCGACACCACCGCCAATCGCCTCGCGGCCTATACGGAACAGGAGGCCGTGCGCGTCGATCTGCAACAGCGCGGCATCGTGTCGGACGTGTACCGCGCCGTGACGAGCGCGTTCCTGATGATCGTGGCGGTATCGTTCCTGCTCGCGATCGGCGGGTTCGTGATCAGTCATCGGCTCGGCACGTCGATCGCGCGCCCGCTGTCGAGCCTGACGCGCACGATGGCGCGCATCCGCAGCGGCAGCGACCTGTCGCTGCGCATGTCCCACAAAGGCAACGACGAAATCGCGGCGCTGATCGCCGGCTTCAACGTGATGCTCGACGAAATCGAGCGGCGCGACGTCGATCTGCAGGCCGCGATCGCGACGGCCGAAGCCGCGAATTCGGCGAAATCGGAGTTTCTCGCGAGGATGAGCCACGAGATCCGCACGCCGATGAATGGCGTGCTCGGCATGACCGAGCTGTTGCAGCGCACACGGCTGACGTCGAAGCAACGCAAGTTTGTCGACACCGTGTATCGATCCGGCCAGACGCTGCTCGTCATCATCGACGACATTCTCGATTTTTCGAAGATCGAGGCGGGCAAGCTGACGCTGGAGCGCATCGATTTCAACCTGCATCAGTTGCTCGACGACGTCGTCGCGCTGCTGGAGCCCAATGCACGGCGCAAGGCGCTCGAGCTCATGTACCAGCGCGCCGATTCCGTTCCGCAGCGGATGCGCGGCGACCCGGTCCGCCTGCGCCAGATCCTGACGAACCTGCTCGGCAATGCGATCAAGTTCACCGAGCACGGGCACGTCGGGCTGAGCGCGTCGTATTCCGACGACGGCCGCATCGTGTTCACGATCGCCGACAGCGGCATCGGCATCCCGCCCGATGTCTCCGCGCAGTTGTTCCGGCCGTTCCAGCAGGCCGACAGTTCGACCGCGCGCAAATACGGCGGAACCGGCCTCGGGCTCGTGATTTCCCGCCAGCTGGCCGAGATGATGGGCGGCACGCTCACGCTCGACTCGACGCCCGGAAAGGGCTCGGTATTCACCGTGACGACGCCGTTCGAGCCGGCGTCCGGCGAGGTCGGCGTCGCGGCGCACGCCAGGCCGTCGCTCGCCGGCCTGAGGGTGCTGATCGTGGACGACAGCGAGACCGATCGCAGCGTGCTGCTCGAACATGCGATCGAATGGCACCTGTGCGTCGCCACGGCGATCGGCGGTGACGATGCGCTATCGCAGTTGCGGGCCGCCGTCGCCGACGGTGCGCCGTTCGACCTCGCGATCATCGACGTGCGGATGCCGGGCATGGACGGCATCTCGCTCGTGCAGCACATCCGCCGCGATCCGTCGCTGCGTGCGCTCAGGATCATCACGCTGACCGCGTTCGAGATGATGGACAGCATCCAGGTCGCGCACGAACTCGACATCGCCGCCCGCCTGACGAAGCCGCTCCATGGCAACGATCTCTATACGGCGATCGCGGCGGCGGTGCACGTGATGCCACCCCGGCTGGCGTCGGCAGCGCCGGTGTCGGATGAAGCCGGGCCAGGCCCGGGCATGCCACTCGACGAGATCGCCGCGCGCGTGCTGCTGGTGGAGGACAACGCGGTGAATCAGCAGATCGCGCTCGCGATGCTCGAAGACACCGACTATCGGGTAGCCGTGGCCGACGACGGCGAGCAAGCATTGAAGATGCTGGAGCAAGACGCGTTCGACGTGGTGCTGATGGACTGTCAGATGCCGCTGCTGGACGGCTTCGAGGCGACGCGGCGGCTGCGGCGGCGCGAAGCCGAAGCCGGCGCGCCGCCCCTGCCGGTCATCGCATTGACGGCCAATGCGCTCAGCGGCGACCGCGAGCGCTGCCTGGCCGCGGGCATGGACGATTATCTCGGCAAGCCGTTCCGCCGCGATGCGCTGCTGCAAATGCTCGCGCGCCATGTTCGTGGAGGCGCGCACGTGCCGGCCGCGGCGAACGAGAACGCGGAAACGGTGGCCCGGACCGGCATCGAAACGGACATCGAAGCGAGCATCGACGCGAGTCCCGCAACGAGCGCGGCAGCGGCCGCGGACCCGGACCCGGACGAAGACGCGAACGTGATCGACCGCAAGGCGCTCGATGCATTGCGCGCGCTCCAGCGGCCCGGCCGCCCGGACGTGCTGACCCGGATCATCGATCAATTCACGATGGACGCGCCGCGGCTGATCCGCGACATGCACGCGGCGGTCGAAGCGGGCGATGCCGACGCGCTGAAGCTTGCCGCCCATACGTTGAAATCGAGCAGCGCGAACGTCGGCGCGCATTTGCTGTCGGCCCGCTGCCGCGAGATCGAGCGGCTGGCGCGCGCCGCCGACGTGAGTTCGGCCGTCGAGCTCGTCGCCGGCACGGATGCGGAATTCGAGCACGCGCACGCCGCGCTGATCGCGGAGCGCGTCGAAAGTTGACTGGCCGCCCGCCGATCGCCACTGCGATCGCGAAGCGACAGATACAGGAACAGGAGGACGGTCGTGAACCACGAACATGCCGATTTGCCGGCGATTCTGATCATCGATGACGACGCGATGACGCGGCTGCTGGTCGTGGAAACGCTGGAGCCCGACGGTTTCCGCGTCGAGGAAGCGACGGGGCCGCAGGAAGGCATCGACGCGTTCCTGCGTCATCGTCCCGCCGTCGTGCTGCTCGATGTCGAGATGCCCGGCGGCGACGGCTTCGACTGTTGCCGCGCGCTGCGCGCATTGCCGGAAGGCCGCCGCGTGCCGATCGTGATGCTCACGGGCAACGACGACGACGCATCGATCGCCAGCGCGTTCGACGCCGGCGCGACCGATTTCGTATCGAAGCCGATGCGATGGAAGCTGCTCGGCTACCGGATCCGGTATCTGCTGCGCGCCGCCGCGGCGGTCGAAAAGCTGGCGACCACCGAGGTCAGCCTGACGCATGCGCAAGCGCTCGCGCATCTGGGCAATTGGGAATTCCAGGCGGGCCGCACGGACGGCTACTGGTCGCCGGAGCTGTACCGCATCCTCGGGCTCGACGCAGCGCATGCGCCGCCGACGTTCGAGCGGCTGCTGCAGGCCGTGCCGGCCGACGAACAGCCGTTGCTCGTGCAGTCGTTCACGAGCCTGCGTACCGAAGGCGTGCCGTTCTCGCTCGAGCATCGGCTCGTTCACGCGGACGGCACCGAGCACTGCGTGCTGCATCAGGCCGAGTCGGGGCGCGATCCGAACCACGCGATCATCCTGCGCGGCATCGTGCAGGACATCACCGAGCGCAAGATGCAGCAGGGCCGCATCGAATATCTTGCCAACCACGATGCGCTCACCGGCCTGCCCAATCGCAACCTGCTGGGCGACCGGATGGAGCAGGCGATGTCGCAGGCGCGCCGCACCGGGCAGCTGGTCGCGGTGATGGTGCTCGACCTGGACCGCTTCAAGCACATCAACGACAGTTTCGGCCACTCGGTCGGCGACGGGCTGCTGCGCGTCGTCGCCGCGCGGCTGAAGCGCTCCGTGCGCGACGGCGACACGGTCGCGCGGCTCGGCGGCGACGAGTTCGTCGTGATGCTGGTCAACCTGGCGACGCAATCGGACGCGGACGCGATCGCCCGCAAGATCCTCGACACGTTCGTCGAGCCGTTCACGCTCGACGGACACGACCTGCACGTGACGACCAGCGTCGGCGTGAGCCTCTGTCCAACCGACGGCGCCGACGCCGAAACGCTGCTGAAAACGGCCGACGCCGCGCTGTATGCGGCGAAGGAACACGGACGCAACTGCTACCGCTTCTATACGCGCGAGCTGGGTGCGCGCGTCGAGGAGCAGACCATCCTCGAGAACGCGCTGCATCAGGCCGTCGCGAACCACGAGCTCGAGCTGTACTACCAGCCGAAGGTCGATCTCAAGACCGGCCAGATCAGCGGCGTCGAGGCGCTGATTCGCTGGCGGCGCCCGGGTATCGGCGTGATTCCGCCCGACCGTTTCATCCCGATCGCCGAAGATTGCGGGCTGATTTTGCCGATCGGCGAGTGGGTGTTGCGCACCGCGTGCATGCAGGCCGTCGCTTGGCGCCGGGACGGGCATCCGCCGATCCGGATCGCCGTCAATCTGTCGGCGCGCCAGTTCCGGCAGCAGGACGTGGCCGCCATGGTGCGCGCGACGCTCGAGGAGACCGGTCTGGCGCCGGACTCGCTCGAACTCGAACTCACCGAAAGCGTGCTGATGCAGGACTGCGACGCGATCGCGCACACGCTGCGCGAACTGAAGGCGCTCGGCGTCGTGCTGTCGCTCGACGACTTCGGCACCGGCTATTCGAGCCTGTCCTACCTGAAGGACCTGCCGATCGACGTCGTCAAGATCGACCGGTCGTTCCTCGACGACGTCACCACCAGCGCCGAAGGTGCTTCGCTGACGCGCTCGATCATCGCGATGGCCGAGTCGCTGCACATGGAGACGGTGGCCGAGGGCGTGGAGACCGAAGCGCAGCTGTCGTTCCTGAACCGGCATCACTGCCATGCGATGCAGGGTTACTACTTCAGCCATCCGGTCACCGGCGACGAAATCTCCGACATGCTGTCCGCCGGCTCGCAGCTTCCCGAGCACTGCCGGCAGCGCGAATTGCTGCACCGGACGCTGCTGCTGGTGGACGACGACCGCGAGGTCCTGCACATGCTCAGGCGGGCGCTCGGCCGCGACGGCTACGAGATTCTCGACACCACGGATCCCGACGAAGCGCTCGTCCTGCTCGCGCAGCATCGCGTCGGCGTGATCGTGTCGGATTTCCGCATGCCGAGCCTGTCCGGCATCGACCTGCTGCAGCGTGTGAAGGCGCTGTACCCGGATATCGTGCGCATCCTGCTGTCGGGCTACGGCGAAGGGGCGTCGATCGCCGACGCGGCCGGCAATGGCTCCATCCAGAAATTGCTGATCAAGCCGTGGGATGTCGCGCTGCTGCGCAAGCATATTGCCGAGTCGTTCCAGCGGTTCGAGCACAGCTCGCTGCACGGCCGGGCGGGCCTCGGCGCGGGCCATCTCGGCATTCATCCGTCTCCGCTGCGGGCCGTCGACGTGGCGCAATCGCCCGGCCGGACCTGAAGGGCGGCCGCAAGCGACGGATAAAACGGGGTACGACTTGAGCGATATCTGGTATGCCGACATGGATATAGGGAAAACCCTTATCTCTGGCTTATAATATCGGCCTAGAAGAAAGGTCGAACCATGCCAGAACGTTTCCAACCCCTTGAAAAATTTATGTTTTCCCTGGTCGTGATGTCCGCGGTCGTCTGCTCCGCCTTCCTGGCGTACGAGCGTCACCCCGAGATCAAGATCGCGCTGCACGAAGGCGAAGCGCTGATGCGCGAAAGCGCCAAGTATTCGGTCATCTGCTCGCCGTCCAAGGTCGATCCTTGCGTCGAGATGTCCGCTTACTGAATCCGGCCGTCCGCTGAGAACTCCACACTGATTCCCTGAAGCCTGGCAGTCCGCTGACAGCGCCACACTGATTCCCTGAAGCCGGCCGTCCGCTGACAGCGCCACACTGATTCCCGCCGACGCGCGGCCGATGGCCGATTCGCGTCGGCGTCGCGCATCGCGCATCTGCGCGCACCGGTTCGGGCCGCGCGTCCTCTGAGCATCGTCTCTCCGATTGTCGATTTGCCGTGGCGCGAGGCCCGGCCGTTCGCGGCCGACGTTGCGGGCCCGGTCGCACGACGTTGCGCTCATGGCGACGCGCACGGATCGGACCGTCCGGCCGTCGCGGTCGTACCGGCCCCGGCATCGACCTCGGCGCCGCCCCGTTCATCCCGGACCGTATCGGACGCAACAGCCTGCAACCTTGCCGCCAAGTCGGGCGCGATGCCGAGTTGCGCGGCTGCTTGCTCGCGCGGGCCGAAGGTGCGGACGTCGACGCCGGCGATCTGCTGGAACAGTACGAGCGCGCTCAGGTAAGCGCCCGGCGCGCCCGGATGCAGATAATCGGGCCGCGAGATCGGCGGGTCGTTCCGCGCACGCATGCCGTACCACAGCAGCGGCCCGCCGGACGGCTCATACGGATCGGGATCGGCAACGCCGGTCGCCCATGCACGCTGCCACGCGCGGCCGACCGGCGCGACTGCGGCGATCGACGGATCGGTGCGGCGCGCGCGATCAAATGCATCGCGATACGCGGAGACGATCGCGGCGAGACGCTCGACGTAGCGTGCGTGAAAACCATTGCTGCCCGGCTCGCCCGCGAGCGCTTTCGCGAGATCGGCGCGCGGCCAGGTTTCATACAGATAGACACGCGCTTGCGGCGCCGCCGCACGAATGCCGCGCGCCAGCTTCGCGACGCTCGCACAGAAACCGGCCGGATCGCTCGCGCGGCTGTGCGTGAGCGCGAACGGCAGTGGCTTGGCGCTCAGTTCCTGCAGGACGACCGCATCCCACGTGGGCCGAGCGATCACGTCCGATGCAACGCGGTCATGTTTCGCGAGACTCGTCGCTGACATCGCCTCGAGATGCACGTCGTAGTCGAGCCCGGCTTCGACGGCCAGGCGCGCGAAGATACCCGGAATTCCGCCCCACGGGCCCGGCTCGCGTTCCGCACGGGCATCGGTCCGCCTGAAGTTTTCGTCGATGACCTGCGCGGTGCCGGCGACGCCGTGGCTGCCGGCGCGCATTGCGCCGTACGAACGGACGGGCGCGTAACGGCCGTGTGTGAGGCTGTCGCCGACGAACAGGATGCGCTGCGGGGCGCCGGCCGCTGGCACGTCCGCGGCAAACGCGGCCGCCACCGGCCCGACGACCAGCAACGCGGCAATGCACGCGGCTGCGCAACGCGTGACCAGGCAAAGGAACGAGGGTACGGCGGGCATGTCGGTCATCTCGGGTTCCGGAAGGACACGTGGCCGCAGTATTTCACGAAGCGGCGGCGCGGGGCATCTGCCGTTCGGCAGACTTGGAGGCGGTTTCCCGGTCCGCTATCCTGAGCGCTGGATTCCTGAAACGCCGGCCCGCCGGCCGCCTCGCGTGCCACCCGCGGCACGCTTCCCGTTTGCGTTCGCGCCGCCCACAGGAGACGCACCACATGATTCCCTCGACCGACAACCGGACGCTGTTGCGCACGCTCGGCATCCGCACCCCGATCATCCAGGCGCCGATGGCCGGCGTCAGCACGCCCGCGCTGGCGGCAGCCGTGTCGAACGCGGGCGGGCTCGGCTCGCTTGGCGTCGGTGCGACGAACGCCGACGGCGCGCGCAAGATGATTCGCGACACGCGCGCGCTCACCGACCGGCCGTTCAACATCAACCTGTTCTGCCACCAGCCGGCCCGTGCCGACGCAGCCGTCGAGCGCGCATGGCTCGACTGGCTCGCGCCCGTATTCCGCGAGCACGGTGCGACGCCGCCGGCGTCGCTGTCGGAGATCTATACGAGCTTCGTCGCCGACGATGCGATGCTCGCGATGCTGGTCGAAGAAAAACCGGCCGTCGTGAGCTTTCATTTCGGGTTGCCGTCCGACGAGGCAATCGCGATGTTGAAGCGTGCGGGCGTCACGCTGTTCGCGGCCGCGACGAATCCCGACGAAGCCCGGCAAATCGCCGCGGCCGGCATCGATGCGATCGTCGCGCAGGGCATCGAGGCCGGCGGGCACCGTGGCGTGTTCGACTCGACGGTGCACGACGATCGGCTCGGCACGTTCGCGCTCACGCGCCTGATCGTGCGCGAATGCGCGCTGCCGGTGATCGCCGCGGGCGGCATCATGGACGGCGACGGCATCGCCGCGGCGCTCGCGCTGGGCGCACAGGCCGCGCAGCTCGGCACCGCCTTCGTTGCGTGCCCGGAAACATCGATCGACGACGGCTATCGCCGCGCGATCCTCGGCGACGCGGCGCGTCGCACGACGTTCACGAGCGCGATCTCCGGCCGAATCGCGCGCGGCATCGCGAACCGGCTGACCGCGCTCGGCGACGATCCGCACGCACCGGCCACGCCGGCCTATCCGATCGCGTACGACGCCGGCAAGGCACTGCATGCGGCCGCGAAGGCAAAAGGCGAGTTCGGCTACGGTGCGCAGTGGGCCGGGCAGGCGGCGCCGCTCGTCCGGTCGCTGCCGGCGGCCGAGCTGTTCGCGACGCTCGAGCGCGAGACGCGAGCGGCCATCGCGCGGTTGCAGCACGTGCTGGACTGATTCCCGGGCCCGCACCGCGCGCACCGGGGCTGGGCGAATGCGCCGCAATGCCACCGCAACGCGCGGCGCCGGGCACAAGATTGCAATGTTCTGTATCCGCGCGCCGCACGGATACAGCGCGATACAACGCATTGGCCCGGGCCCGCTATAAAGCGGACATGACCTCCTGAGGAGCACGACATGTCTGCCACATGGTTCAACGGATCCTGCCATTGCGGCGCCGTGAAATTCGAAGTCCGGACCGCGCTTGCGCCGGCGGTTCGCTGCGACTGCAGCCTCTGCCGCCGCCGCGGCGCGCTGATGAGCCCGATGTTCGATGCAAGCGAGCTGAAGATCGTCGCAGGCGAGGGCGCGCTGACCAGCTACCGGTTCAACACGCGCACGGCCCACCACTTTTTCTGCAGCCGGTGCGGGATCTATCCGTTCCACCAGACTCGCAAGGATCCCGCGTGCTGGCGCGTCAATCTCGGCTGTCTCGAAGGTGTCGATCCGTACGCGCTCGACGCGACAGTCGCCGACGGCGCGAGTCTTTCCGTCGTGGAGGACGCATGAAACGCTGGCTGATGATCCTGCTGTTCGCCGCGGGCGGCCTCGCGACCGAAATCGCCCATCCCGTGCAGTGTTCGCTGCTGTCGATCAGCCGCCAGCGAGCCGGCACGCGCCGCGGTCGGAACGACGGCCAGTACTGAACATGCAGGCGCCGGCGGGCGCCACGCGGACCACATGCTGTTGATCAGAAACGATAATCATGCTGCCGATAAGATCGCATGCGATATATAATCGGTTCATCTGCGACACGATCCCGTGTCGAGGGAGGACGCTCATGAAACCGACTGAAGCACCATCGCCCGCCACGCCGAAACTGTCCGAGTTCCTGTGTTTTGCGATCTATTCGACGAACCTCGCGTTCGGCAAGGCATACAAGCCGATCCTCCAGGAGCTCGGCCTCACGTACACGCAATACATCACGATCATTGCGCTGTGGGAGGAGGGCAACCAGACGGTCGGGCAACTCGGAGAAAAGCTGTTCCTCGAATCGAACACGCTGACGCCGATCCTGAAGAAACTCGAGGCGATGGGCTATCTGGAGCGGCACCGCGATCCGTCGGACGAGCGCCAGGTGCTCGTGAGCCTGACGAAAAGCGGCCGCCGCGTGCGCGAGAAGGGGCTCGACATGGACCTCGTCGAAGCCACCGGGTTGAAGCCCGACGAATTCGCGAAGATGCAGAAGGCGATCGTCACGCTGCGCGGCAACCTGATCGATTCGATCGACGAATAGACACGAGCCGGCGGCGCACCTGCCGCCGGCCATTGCCGCAATTTCCGCAATTTCCACACATTTCCGGCGATCGGGGCCGACGCACCGCCGCGACCAAGCTGTTACGGCCGGCTCTCCCGCTGGCCCGTCCGGGTCTCCTCACGCTCCAGCACCAGCAAATGCATGTCGCGGCGCGTCACGAAGCCGAGTGCCCGATAGCGCTCGATCGCGACGTGATTCGACGTGAGTACGTGCAGGAACGGCGTTTCCGCCCGCGCGCGGATGGTCGCGATCAATGACCGGATCAGTCCAGCCGCGATGCCCTGGCCCCGAAACGCGGCATCCACGCACACGGCGCTGATCTCCGCATGGCCGCCGGCCCTCAGCCGCTGGCCGGTCATCGCGACGAGCCGGCCGTGCCGGCGCACACCGATATAGCCGCCGAATTCGACGGTGCGCGGACCGAACGGGCCGGGTTCCGTCGCCGCGATCAGCGCGAGCATCTCCGGCACGTCGGCTTCGGTCAGCGGCACATGGTCCGAAGGATCGGCGGCGCTGAGCGTTCCCTGCCAGATCATCTGATGCAGCGTCGCGCGCCGGACCACCGAAAGACCGGCCGGCGTCGGGATCTCGTCCGGCGAGAACAGTGCTGCCGGCCCGTATGCGTCGATCAGTCCGCGCAGCGCGTCGAAAGCGGCCGGGCTGCGGTCGGCCATGCCGGCAAATGGCGCGAGCGCCGGCGGAAACCGCCGCGCACGCGCGTCGCCGAGCGCGAAACGGTGTTGCTCGCCGGCGAGCGCGTGCCACACGGCGTTGTCGAGCGGATGCGATCCGCCTTCTTCGTGTCCCGTCCTTGCTTCCCGCATCGCGTGCTCCTTGATTGAACGCCGTCCGCCGCACAGCATAGACGCGATCGGTCACACAGGTTGCAGACGAACAAAAGCGCATGCGATTACATCGCGTGCGCTTTACTTGACGGACGGTATCGCAAATTTCGTCGTGACCTTCAATGACCGAAATAGATCGAGCGCTCGGCCATGCGAATCGTGCCGCGGCCGCCGGATTGCGTCGCGCCGTCGGCGTTCTTGCCATAACCGGCTGCCTGCGTGTCGGCCGCTGTCGCGCCGTTGTCACGAACCCGCTTCAGCGCGGACTGCAGGTTGTCCGGGTAGTTCGGATCGTTCGGGCGATTCGGCAGATAGCCGGCCTGCTGGAGCGCGGCCAGCTCCGCCCGCACCTGCGCGCGCGTCACGGTGCTTTCGGCAGCGAAAACCGGTGCGGCAACGGAAGCCGACACGGCGACGAGCAGGGCTGCAATCAGTTGAGTCTTCATCATTCACCTCGGTAGAAAGGAGCGTATTCAGGGTTGTCCGGGCACGCCGGCAATCAAGGTCGGTCGCGGTTTCGTTCAATGGCCGAAATAGATCGAACGCTCGGCGACATGCGTGAAGGCACGGCTGCCCGACTGCGTGACGGCTGCGGCGTCGCTGCCATAACCGGACGTCGCCGTATCGGCCGCGACGGTGCCGTTGGCGTGGATACGCGTCAGCGCGGCCTGCAGGTCGTCCGGATAGTGCGGATCGTTCGCGCGGCCCGGCACATAGCCGGCCTGCTGCAGTTGGACGAGCTCGGCACGCACTTGTGCACGCGTCACGACGGTTTCACTGGCAAAGGCCGGGGCTGCAACGGCGGCGGACACGGCAACGAGCAGGGCAGCGATCAGTTGGGTTTTCATCATTTACCTCGACAAGAATAGGGTGGGAGATTCGTGAAGGCGGCGCCTGGCCGCCCGATGCAATGCATCAGACGATGCGGATCTCGACATCGATGTTGCCGCGCGTCGCCTTCGAATACGGGCAGGTCTGATGCGCGGTATCGACGATGTGCTGCACGACGTCGCGATCGAGCCCCGGCACGCTCACGTTCAGGCGGGCCTGCAGAAAGTACGCGTTGCCGCCCATGCCCAGGTCCACTTCAGTGTCCACCGCGAGATCGGGCGGCAGCGTCACCTTCGCCGCGCGCGCCGCAAGCTGCATCGCGCCGATGAAGCAGGCCGACCAGCCGGCCGCGAACAGTTGTTCCGGGTTGGTGCCGGTGCCGGCGCTGCCCGGTGACGACAGCTGGATGTCCAGGCGGCCGTCGGAACTGCGAGCCGCGCCGTCGCGGCCGCCGGAAGTCGTGTGCGTCTTGCCCGTGTACAGCACTTTTTCGATCTTGCTCATCATTCACTCCGTCAGGTTTGAAGGTTTTTTTCAGATGCGATTCGATCGCATGCGATGCAGTTTCGGCGAGGCGCCGCTTCACGTCAAGCGCATTCGATTAAATCGTGTACGATATTTTGTATTTCAATGTATCCGGATCGTGTTCCGCCTTGTGGTGCAAGGACTTTCAGCGATCCATCCCTTGTATTGAAAAGGCGATGCGGAGGGGAAATTTCACGGCGGGCAGGGCAGATGCATGGCGGAATGGTCGCTGTCACGGCAGCGGCAACGCGGTTACGTCGGATGGATTTCGGCGATCACGACAAGGATCACGGCCGCGTCGGCAGGCAAGTGGCGCTAGAAAAGGCCGAGCGAGCGTTGCATGCGCGTCGCGCGCATGCAACGGCGCGTTGATGATGCCGGGCGACACCGCGTTCACGGGGATACCGGCCTTCGCATACGCGATCGCGAGCGGCTGCGTCGCCGCATTGAGTCGGCCTTTCGTCAGCAACACGAGTGCCGACGGCACGTCGCTGTTCGCGTGGTCGACGAGACTCGTCGTGATGCTGACCACGGGTCCGCCGCCGTGCCGCGATCGCCCGCTGCGTGACGTGGAAGAAGCTGTCCAGGTTCACGCGGGTGATGGCCGCATAGTCGACCGCCGTATGGGCACTTCGACAATTTATCAACGCTATCCGGATAACTTTTCTTATCACAATAGCCCGATTAAAGAGACAAACTCACTCGTTCCAGAATGCGTCTGACGAGGAGCTCCGGCCACCGAGCGCAGAGAAGAAGCGCATGCACGCAGTCAATCCGGTGCGTTCATCCATTGCCGCACCGTTTCCTTAGCCAACTGGATGCCGTGACACTCGTAGAGCTTCTCGCAAGCCAGCGTCGGCCCGAAATCGGCGTAGCGCTCCCGAATCAGGCTCAAGGCACGATGAGCGAGATCCTCGGGCAATTGATGGTTGCTCGCGTGGCCACGTCGCTGCGAAACCAGCCCGGCCGGGCCAGCAGCCCGATACCGGGCGACCAATCGTTCAATCTGCCGTCGACTGATCCCGACCCAAGCCGCTGCGCGGCTCGCCAAGGCATCAGATGCTGTTCGATCACGGCTTCCGCGACCTTCAGACGATCCAACTCCCGCATGCTCATGGTGATCAGCTCGGTGTCCCGACACCAATCCCGCCGGGCCGTGCTCACGTAGCCGGGCGACCAGCCGACGAACCTGCCGCGTCGTCAACTCCAGCCGTTCTGCCGCACGCCATGGCTTGAGCTTGCCGTCGGCTACGTCCTGAATGACCTTGAATCGGTCCAGCTCGCGCATCGTCATCGTGATCCGCTCCGTTGCAGCCATCGCAGCCTCCGGCGCCGGACAACCGGCGGCCGGTCAGCTTACGCGGCCCGAAAGCGGACATCTCTATGTAGCCAAAAGCGGACATCTCTATCTAGCCCCTACAATCTTCCGGGTTGATAATGTTGATTATGTCAAATACGAAATCAAGCCGAAAACATAGCGAACTTCAACCGCAACCCCCAACCCGACGCCCCTAGATCGACAGCCGCAACGCCCCGACGGCGCCCGCGCAGACGCCGTTCTGACTCACGACACCCCACACCAACGCAATCAGGAAACCCACATCCCCTGCATCTTGTGCGAGAAATGCGCGCGCTCGGCCGTTTCCATCAGCGACAGGAATTCGTCCTGCGTCATATGGATCAGCGCTTCGTGGTCGCCGGCCTCGAAATACACTTCCGGCTGCTGCGCGAGCTGCTCCTCGAGGAATGTCTTCATCCCATACGCCATGCACACCGGTGGCAACGCGCCCAGGTCGCAATCCTTGAACAGTTCGCGCAGTTCGATTTCCCTGGCGAGCACGAGATGGCGGCCGGTCTTGACCCAGAGGTCCGACAGCCGCACCGCGTGCGACGTCGGCAACACGGCGGCGACGTAGCCTTCGTCGTCCTCGAGCAGCACGGTTTTCGCGAGGCGATCGCCGGGGATATGCGCGGCGGCGGCCGTCTCCATGCTGGTATGGCTATACGGGTGGTACACGACTTCGTACCGCGATGACTTCTGGCGCAGGCAATCCTGCAGGGTGGCTGATACAGGCATGGCACACCTCGTCTGGGCGAATCGGGCGAACGAAGTTCGCTCCGGATTTGTTCAGCATAGGTCGCATTGCGGCCAATGGAAACGCCCTCGCGTGGCACCCCGTACGGACGGCCCAGCCGCGGCTTCGACCCCTTTTCCGATCACGCGACCGCCCTCGCCGGCGGGTGAAATTCGGGCCCGGAATGCGCGTCCAGACGCCGGCCGAACCCACCTTCCCTGAAGACCAAACATGTGATGCGCCATGCGTCGCGATGACGCAAACTCATGCGACGGTGGCCTCGCATTAGACCGTTAGTTGCACTTAAGAGAAGCGGATCGGCATGCCGAAATCATCCCCAACAGCCGCCGAGGTTCGGCAATCCGCCGCAAGCCGCCCCGACAAAGACCGGCCCGCGCTCTATACTGACCCCAAGCGCCCGCCATCCCGCGGCGGCCGATTCCGGGAGCGACCATGCATTACCAGCTGATCTACGAACTCGTCGACGATTACCTGTCCCGGCGCGAGCAATACCGCGCCGAGCACCTCGCGCTCGCGAAGGCGGCAACCGAACGCGGCGAGCTTGTACTCGCCGGCGCGTTGCAGGATCCGGCCGACCAGGCCGTGCTCGTGTTCGAAGGCGATTCGCCGGAAGCCGCCGAATCGTTCGCGCGCGCCGATCCGTACGTGCAGAACGGCCTCGTCAAGTCGTGGCGCGTGCGGCCGTGGCGCGTCGTGGTCGGCAAGCACGCACCGCACTAGGCGTCGCGGCTACAGCCACCCCGCCCGCTTGAAGCGCCACCACAGCGCGAGATCGGCGGCGACCATCACCGCGACGCAGCCGTAGAAGCCGTACTTGAGGTGCAGTTCGGGCATGTTCGCGAAGTTCATCCCGTAGATGCCGGCGATCATCGTCGGGATCGCGAACAGCGCGGCGAACGAGCCGAGCCGCTTGGTCACCTCGTTCTCCGCGAGCGAGATCATCCCGAGGTTGACCTGGATCGCGGTCACGACCATCTCGCGCCGCCCTTCGATCGTCTTCACGATCCGCTGCAGGTGGTCGTACACGTCGCGAAAGTAATGCTGCATGCCGCTGCAGACTTGCGGAATGCGGCCGCCGGTGAGCTTCGCGAGCGGCTCCATGAGCGGCGCCGTGTGTTGGTACAGCATCACGAGCCGGCGTTTCAGCGAATAGAGATCCTCGATGATCGCCCGCGACGACGCGAGCGTGGCCTTCGCGAAGATGCGATCCTCGAGTTCCTCGAGCTCGGTGCCGAGCGTCTCGAGGATCGGGAAATAGCGGTCGACGACCTGGTCCATCAACGCATAAAACACGAACGCCGAGCCCTCCTGCAGCAGATGCGGCTCGCGCTCGCAGCGCTTGCGCACCGCGCGGAAGTCCTGCTCGGTATGGTTGCGGATCGACAGCACGTAGTTCGGGCCGACGAACACGTTCAGCTCGCCGACATTGAATTCGCCGTCTTCATCGAGCTCGACCGTATGCAGCACCGCGAACAGCGAATCGCCGTACTCCTCGATTTTCGGGCGCTGATGCCCCTTGCGGGCATCCTCGAGTGCGAGCTCGTGCAGCGCGAACTCCTCGCCCATCAGGTCGATCTCTTCCGGTGTCGGATCCTTCAGGGCGACCCACACGAAGCACTCGGGCTTCGACACGTAGTCGCTGATGGCGTCGATATCGATGTCGGCCAGCTTGCGGCCGTCCTGGTATGCAGCACAATTGATCAGCATGGTGTCTGTAATGTTGCGGTTTGCGCATCAGTTTACCGGTTTGACGCGCGGGCGGCCCGGCTTGCGCGGCGCGCCGATATTGGTCATGATCGGGCTGCCTGCGTCGCAGCACCGGCGCGGCACCGCTTCGGCAGATGCACGGCACGGCCGTGCGGCCCAACCCTCAAGGAGACAGGCCCATGTGGTATTTCTCGTGGATACTCGGCATCGGCGTGGCACTCGGCTTCGGCATCATCAACGTGATGTGGCTGGAGGCGGAAGTGTTCCCGCGCGACGACAAGCGCACCAACGCGTCGCGCGCGAGCTCGGGGAGCCGGTATTCGTGACACACCTGGTGTTCTTCTGTGGTCATGCCGGCACCGGCAAGACCACGCTCGCGAAGCGGCTGATCGGGCCGCTGATGCGCGCGACCGGCGAGGCCTTCTGCCTGCTCGACAAGGACACGCTCTACGGCCGCTACAGCTCGGCCGCGATGGGCGCCCTCACCTCCGATCCGAACGATCGCGACAGCCCGCTCTACCTGAAGCATCTGCGCGATCCCGAATATCAGGGCCTGCTCGACACGGCCCGCGAGAATCTCGCGCTCGGCATCGGCGCGCTCGTGGTCGGCCCGCTGTCGCGCGAAGTGCGTGACCGGCGCATCCTCGACCGCGCGTGGCTCGGCATCGGGCCGGACATCGCGCTGACGGTCGTCTGGGTGCATACGGCGGAAGACGTCGCGCACCAGCGGATCGTCGCGCGCGGCAACCCGAACGACGCGTACAAGCTCGCGCACTGGGACGAATACCGGCAACGCCGCTTCGTGCCGACCGGCCATGAATGCGACGGCATCGTGATGTTCGACAACACCGCGCCGTCCGACGCGGACATCGATGCGCTGCTGTACCGCATCGTGCCGCCGGCGCCGCAGGCCACGCTCGTTCCGCCGCTGCCCGCCTGAGCGGCACGCACCGCCCGCTCCTTCCCGCTTCGGCCCGCCTCAAAAAACAACGCCGGAAGCGCTGTTGCGCTCCCGGCGTTGGCCCTCGTGCCGGAGATCCGTCAGGCGACTTCGTGCACGCGCTCCATCGTGCCGCCTTCGTACAGCTTGCCGAAACGGTTCGACAGGAACGCCTTCAGCGACACCTTTTCCTGCGGAATGAAACCGCTCTGCGGCAGCTTCTTTTCGCGGAACAGATCCAGCACCGCGCACATCGCGCCGGCCGTCGTGATCTGGATCGCGCTCATGTGCATCCCGCACACGTCCTTCGCGAAAATCTTGCGCGTGAACACGTCCTGCACGAGCTGGCCGTCCTTTACGCCCGTCACCGTGACGAACACGAGCACGACGTCCTGCTTGGTCGACGGCACCGCGCGGCGCATGATCGATTTCAGCGTGTCGCGGTCGCTCGACAGGCGCAGGTCCTCGAGCAGGAACTGCACGAGTTCGCGGTGGCCCGGATAGCGCACCGACTTGTAATCGAGCGTCTCGACCTTGCCCGACAGCGTCTCGCACAGCGTGCCCAGGCCGCCCGACGTGTTGAACGCCTCGTATTCGGTGCCGTCGAGCGAGAAGTGCTCGAGGCCTTCGAGCGGCTGCACCCACTGCTTGCGGCCGTCGCGGATCGCTTCGCACGGCTGGCAGTATTCGTTGATCAGGCCGTCGACGCTCCACGTCAGGTTGTACTTCAGCGCGTTGGTCGGATACTCGGGCAGCGCGCCGACGCGCATCTTCACGTCGCGCACTTCGCTGAAGCCGTTCACGAGCTCGTGTGCGGCGATGCCGATGAAGCCCGGTGCGAGGCCGCACTGCGGCATGAACGCACGGTCCGAACCGTCGGCCAGTTCGCGGATCGCGTGGGTGGCGCGCACGTCCTCGGTCAGGTCGAAGTAATGGACGCCGGCCGCCTTGGCCGCCGCGGCGACGTTGACCGCGAGGTAGTACGGCAGCGCGTTGACGAGCGCATCGAAGCCCTTCACGGCTTCACGAATCGCATTGGCGTCGGCCGAATCGACGCGTTGCGTCGCGATGCCTTCACGCGACAGCTTGGCGAGCGCATCCGCGTCACGGTCGAACGCGACGACCTCATAGTCGCCCGTTTCACGCAGCATGTGAGCAATGGTGTGACCGATCAGACCTGCGCCGACGATGGCGATTTTCATGCGCTTATCTCCTGATGATGGGTTTGGTGTTGGTGTACGGCGTCGAGCCATGAACACAGTCTAGGGACGCGCAAAATCAGTTCCAAGACGAAGAATGATGCGAAACGACCTGGAAATTCGACGAAATGACGATGTATTTCGTCGTAACGACCAAATCGCCTAAAAATTGCGTATACGATGCGGCGCAAACGGGCGCCCATCGATGCGTCTGGACGGACAGGAAGAAACGAGCAAAGCGGCGACAGGCGCCAAGCGAAGGAATCGTTACGCGCGTACGGGCGGGTATTCGACGCGACGGCGCTCGCGTGACGATGCGCGAGCCGACGCCCCGCCCTGCGGCAAACGCAAACGGCGGGGGTTCAACGGAAGGGAAAGGAGGAACAACCTGCGCGACGAATCGCGCCGCGGCGTCACGCGCGACGCCGCATGCGGCGCATCACCCGCCGATCGTGCCGCGATCGATCTTGCGCGACAGAATGATCGACGTCGTCGTGCGCTCGACGCCTTCGAGCGTGCCGATCTGGTCGAGCAGGTCGTTGAGCCGCTCCGGCGAATCGGCACGCAGCCACGCGACATAGTCGTATTCGCCGCTCACCGCGCACAGCAGCTGCACTTCGGGCATCCGGTCGAGCCTGCGCAACACGTCCTTGCCGAACTTCGGCGTGAGGATGATGCCGACATACGCATAAATGCTCGCATCGAGCACGTCCTGCCCGAGCCGCACGCTGTACCCGGCGATCACGCTCGTGCGCTCGAGCCGCGCGATGCGCGCGACGACCGTCGTGCGGGCGACGTCGAGCTGCCGCGCGAGATCGGCAACGCTTGCGCGCGCATCGGCTTGCAGCAGGGCAACGAGTTGCCGGTCGAGGTCGTCGAGTTGGTCGAGGCGAGGTGGACGCATGAGGCTGGGCCGGCGGCAGCGCGCCGGCGAAATGGAACGTGACGCGATGATAGCGCCGAACGCCGGTGCGCCCAAACGGCGTCACACGCGTTCGCGGGCTCACGCGTTCGCACCGCGCTGCTCGCTCGCGTGCGACGCCCGGCGTGCCGATACACACACCCAACGCCATCGGGCGCCGCCCATCCGCGATGTCCGTTTCCTTTCAATTTCGAGTCGTTTCGGATGTAAGCAAGTGTCGCTTTCACTGCCGCGTGACACGCAACGTGCTACTAATAGCAGGCGACGCGAGATGCGTGCTCGCGGCACAGGCCGCGGCGCCCGCTCGCACGACACCACCCCGGAGAGCCAACCATGAAGAAAATCTCGCTCACCCTCGCGATGCTCGCCGTTGCAGCAAGCGCATTCGCGCAAACGCCGCCGCAACCGCAACCGCAGACGCCCTCGACCGCAGCGGCCGCATCCGCGCCGAGCGCCGAACAACGCGCGGCACGCCACGAAGCGCGCATCGAGCAGCGCATCAAGTACCTGCACGATCAGTTGAAGATCACGTCGGCGCAGGAGCCGCAATGGAAGACGTTCGCCGACGCGATGCGCGAGAACGGTGAAACGATGGGCCACCTGTATCGCGCACGGATGGAAAACCACAACGTGTCCGCGGTCGACGACATGAAGCAGTACGCGGAACTCGCGCAGGCGAACGCGGACGGCGCGAAGAAGCTCGCCGACGCATTCGCGCCGCTGTACCAGAGCTTCCCGGCCGAACAGAAGGCGCTGGCCGACACGACGTTCCGCAGCTGGCTGCACCATGGCGGCGAACGCCGCGGCTCGGGCAAGGCCAAAAAGGAAGGCAAGGCAGCCGCCGCGCCGGCCGCCAGCGCGCCCGCGCAACCCTGACGTCCGCCTCGCCGACGCCGCGTTGCCCGGACGGGCGAACGGCGTCGCGCGTCCCGCGGGAATTCGGCGCGTCACACGGCGCGCCGAATTCGGGATAAGCTCCCGGCTTTTCCCGCACTTCCCCCGCCATGCTCGAACTCAAGCACATCGATCTGCGTACCGACCCGCAGGCCCGTCACGTCGTCAAGGACGAAACCGTCACGGTCGCCTTCGCGGCTGCCGACGGCGAACTGATGAGCCTCGAAGGTCCGAATCGCTATGTCGCGGGCGACGCACTGATCACCGGCTCGACCGGCGACCGCTGGGTCGTGTCGCGCGCACGCTTCGACGCGAAGTACCTGCCCGCCGACCCGGCGCTCGCGCACGGCGCGCCGGGCGCGTACCGGAACCGGCCGGCCGTCGTGCTCGCCCGCCGCATGGACGAGCCGTTCACGATCGCCCGCTCGGAAAACGGCGACACGCTGCGCGGCGTCGCCGGCGACTGGGTGATGCAGTATGCGCCCGGCGACTA
Organism: Burkholderia sp. SIMBA_062; assembly: GCF_046534765.1. NCBI lineage: Bacteria > Pseudomonadati > Pseudomonadota > Betaproteobacteria > Burkholderiales > Burkholderiaceae > Burkholderia > Burkholderia sp. SIMBA_062. Next base: position 53,312 of record NZ_JAWRYD010000004.1, on the reverse strand, counting down.
CGGTGTCGTGCAGGCGCAGAGGTTCGCGCAGGTCTACCGCGACGCGTGACGCACCGCAGGGGCGCCGGCATCGCGCCGGCGCGCGCTCACGTTCACGCGAAGTCTTCGTCGAGTTCGAGTTCCGCGTCACGCTCGACGGCCTCGCCGGCCGCGTGGCGCTCCTCGAGCGAGCCCAGCATCGCTTCCGTGTACGCATGCAGCACCGCATGGCTGCGGGCGCGCTGCATCGGCTTGAGCGCTAGATAGCGCGCCAGTGCGGGCGGCACGATGCGGATGTCGAGCGTCATCCGTTTCGGCGCCGAGCCGAAACGCATCGCAAGCCAGTGCACGGACAGGAACCGCCCGCGCGCGTCGCTGCCTTCGGCAAAGCGCGTCTGCTCCGGAAAGAGATCGCAGATCACGCGCGCGAGCGCGTCGAATTCGGCGCTCCGGCACTCGATCAGATAGTCGTCCATCCTGTCTCTCCCGTCAGGCAGCCGTACGCGACGGCCGGCACGCCTTCACCAGCGCGACAACCAGGATCGCGGCCAGCACGAAATACCCGGCTTCGACCCAGGCAGGCGGCAGCACACGCACCTGATACAGCAGCGCCGGCGCGACCGCCAGCGCATGCAGCACGATCGCGAGCGGCAGCACGCCCGCGCGGCCGGCGCGCACGCCGCGCCAGACCAGCACCGACAGCGCGAGCTGCACCACGAACGCCGCGCAGCGCTCGAGCAGCAACAGCAGGATCGACTGTGCCGACAGCGTCGCCAGCATCACGTGCAGCCGCACGACGGTATCGCCGGGGAGATCCGCGAGCTGCGTCTCGAGCTGCCCGCGGCTCGCGAGCCACGCGAGATACGACCACTGGCCCCATACGAGCACGCCGACGAACCACGCTTCGGCGCCGGCATGGCCGATCCCGTAGCCGATGCCGCGCCCGTCGCCGGCCGGCGCGCCGTAGCGGCGGTTCAGGATCCGCATCCCGAGATAGCGGCCGACTTCCTCGAACACGGCGGTGGCGAGCGCGCTGTACGCGACGAACGCGAGCGGCTGCGTGAGCCAGCCGCCGGCCGGTGTCTGGCTCAGCACGAGGCCATGGAACGCGCGTTCGACGATCATCGCGAACAGCGTGAAGACGGCGACGCCGACGATCGTGTCGCGGCGGTCGAGCGCAAGCGGCTTGCGCAGGATACGGAACAGAACGAACGGCAGTAGCGCGATGATCAGCGTGGCGGCGATCAGCACCGCCAGCGTGACGGGAGCGACAGTCATGAATTTCCTTGTTCGGGGCAGCGCACCTGGCGCGCTGCGTGCCCCGAATGATACTCAGCTTGCGGTCGACGCGCGCGCAATCAGCTCGCCGGGCAGCATCGCGACGCGCACGTCGCCGGCCGCGCCGTCGATGCGCTCGTGCACGAATTCGACGGCCTTGTAGCCGATCTCGTAGGTCGGCTGGCGGATCGTCGTGATGCCGATCAGTTCGGCCCATTCCGGATCGTCGATCGACAGCAGCGCGGCCTTTTCCTGCCACGCCGCGCCGAAACGCGCGCGCAGGTGGCGCGCGATCGCGAGCGCGACCGGCGCGTTCGCGGCGAACAGCGCCGCCCGCACGCCGCGCCGCGTCGCGTCGTCCAGGCGCGCGTCGAGGTCGGCGAGCGCCGCGGCAGCCGCCGCAGGCTCGTTCAGGTCGAGCACGACCGTCGGCGGCACCGCCAGCCCGCGCGCGCCGAGCGCCGCGCGGAACGCGGCCTCGCGCAGGCGCCGCGAGCTGACGCGCGCGAACGGCTGCACGACGAAATGGATCGCATCGAAGCCGCGCGCGATCAGGTGCGCGAGCGCCGTCTCGATCGCATCGGTGTTGTCGAGCCCGATCAGGTCGGCCTCGAAGCCCTCGACCGTCCGGTCGACGAGCACGGCCGGGATGCCGGCGCCGCGCAGCGGGCGCAGCACGTCTTCCTCGGCGCCGAGCGCGTTGACGATCAGCCCTTCGACCCGGTAGGTCGTGAGCAGCTGCAGGAAGCGCCGTTCCATCTCGACTTCGTTCGCCGCGTGACAGATGAGCGGCATGTAGCCGAGCGCGTGGCACGCGGCCTCGACGCCCTGCAGCACTTCGATGGTGTACGGGTTGGTCAGATCGGCCGCGAGCATGCCGAGCAGCCGGTTGCGGCCGCGCTTCAGCCCGCGCGCCATCTGGTTCGGCCGGTAGTTCAGGCGCGCGATCGCCGTCTCGATCCGCTGGCGCAGATCGGCGGACAGCACGTGCGTCTCGCCGTTCAGATAGCGCGAAACGCTGGTCTTGCCCGTGCCGGCTTCGCGTGCGACGTCGCTGATCGTCGCGGGACGCTGCGTGGAAGGTTGCGAATCGCTCAAGTCGTGCCTCGCGACGTACGATCCGCGCCGCTTCGTGTGCGGACGGACCTTTGTTGTTGGAAACGAAAGCCACCGGGCGGACGCCGCCGATCCCGTGCCGCGCGCGCGCCCGAAGCCGGCGCACTCGCGCCCGCCCCGGTCGCCTGGCACGCACGGCGATCGGCCGCACCGGACCTGGCACGGATGCCCGTCGCCGAACGCTGCCGGCCGCGTGGCCGGGTCATCGATGCAACGAGCGGGCGATCATAACGCAGCCTGCCCTCCCGCACCAAGATCATCGACTCTAACCGCGCCTGCAGCCCCGCCCGCCAGCCAGCGCCGCTCAAGCGTGCGCGAGCGCGTCGGGATTGACGAGATTCGTGCGCAGCGTGCCGGCCAGCGCGCTGACCAGGTTTTCCGCGGCGCAGCGCGCCATCGCATGGCGCGTCTCGTGCGTCGCCGAGCCGATATGCGGCAGCGCGACCACGTTGTTCATCCGCAGCAGCGGCGAATCCGCCGGCAACGGCTCCTTCTCGAACACGTCGAGCCCCGCGCCGCGGATCGTGCCCGCGCGCAGCGCGTCGATCAGTGCGGCCTCGTCGACCACCGGCCCGCGCGACGCGTTGATCAGGATCGCGCCGCGCTTCATCTTCGTGAATTCGGCCGCGCCGATCAGATGATGCGTTTGCGGCGACAGCGGCACCTGCAGGCACACGAAATCCGACTGCGCGAGCAACTCGTCGAGCGTCACGCGGCGCGCGCCGTACTGCGTCTCGGCTTCGGCGTGCGCGGAACGGTTCGTGTACAGCACCTGCATCCGGAAACCGAGCGCCGCGCGGCGCGCGACGGCGCCGCCGATCCGCCCGAGCCCGACGATGCCGAGCGTCTTGCCCTGCACGTCGGTGCCGTACAGATCGGGGCCGATGCTGCGATGCCAGTGGCCGGCCTTCACCCACTCCGCCAGTTCGACCACGCGCCGCGCGGACGCCAGGATCAGCGAGAACACGGTGTCGGCGGTCGACTCGGTCAGCACGTCGGGCGTATGCGCGAGCACGATCCCGCGCCGCGTGAGATCCGCGACGTCGAAGTTGTCGTAGCCGACCGAAATCGTCGACCAGGCCTTCAGCCTCGGCGCGCGATCGAGCATCTGCGGCGTAACCTTCAGGCTCGCGCCGATCGCGCCGTGCGCGTCGCCCAACGCGTCGGCGAGCGCGTCGGGGCCGTCGGCCGGCACGACCTCCGCATGCTCGCGCAGGTACGCGAGAACATCATCGGGCAATGGCTTGTACGCGACGATACGAGGCTTCATTGTTGTCATTTTCCTTGCAGCGGCGCCGCGAGCGAGTGCGCATCGCGCGCCTGGGGTTTGACGGACAGCGTGAGGATCACGGCGGCGACGAGCGCGGCGCTCATGAACGCATACGACGCGACGGGCGACCCGGTCGCACCGTTCAGGTAGCCGACGAAATACGAGCCGACGAACGAGCCGAGCGCGCCCATGCTGTTGATCAGCGCCATCGCGCCGCCGGCGACGTTCTTCGGCAGCAGTTCCGGGACGATCGCGAAGAACGGGCCGTACGGCGCGTACATCGCGGCGCCCGCGACGACCAACAGCGCATACGAGATCCAGAAATGCGACGAGCCGAGCGCATACGACGCGGCGAACGCGGCCGCCCCGATCAGCAGGAACGGCCATACGAAGCCGCGGCGCGAGCCGACCTTGTCGGACGCCCACGACGCAACCAGCATCGCGATCGTCGCCGCGAGGTACGGCAGCGCCGACAGCCAGCCGGTCGCGACCATCCCGAGCTCGGACCCGTTCTTCACGATCGACGGCAGCCACAGCACGAAGCCGTACACGCCGATGCTCCAGCAGAAGTACTGCGCGCACAGCTTGATCACGGCCGGCGAACGGAACGCCTCGCCGTAATTGCGCACGGGCTTGATCGCCGCCTGCTCGGCCGCGAGCGCGGCGTCGAGGTCGCGCTTTTCCTGCGCGGTGAGCCACGGCGAATCGGCCGGCTTGTCCTGCACGAGGAACCACCAGCACACGGCCCAGATCACGGCCGGCGCGCCTTCGGCGATGAACATGTGGCGCCAGCCGAATTCGTGGACCAGATAGCCCGACACGATCGACATCCACAGCACGGTGACGGGGTTGCCGAGGATCAGGAACGTGTTCGCGCGCGAGCGCTCGCTCTTCGTGAACCAGTTGCTGATGTAGATCAGCATCGCCGGCATCACGGCCGCCTCGACCACGCCGAGCACGAAGCGGATCACCATCAGCGACGGGATGTCGGCGACCACGCCCGTGAGCGCCGCGCACGCCCCCCACAGCACGAGGCTGACGAACACGAGCTTCTTGACGCTGCGACGCTCCGCATAGATCGCGCCCGGAATCTGGAAGAAGAAGTAGCCGAGGAAGAACAGCGCACCGATCAGCGACGACAGACCCTTGCTGATCCCGAGGTCCTGGTTGATGCCGGCCGCCGCCGCGAACCCGTAGTTCGCGCGATCGAGGTAGGCAAGGCTGTAGGTAATGAAGACGATCGGCATGATCGTCCACCAGCGTCGGACTGCGAGATTGGCTGCCATCAGAATGTCTCCTAGATAGGTTGGAGTGGCGAGTCGCCTGGCTCCGCTCCCGTCCTGTCGGGAATCGACCGGCCTCGGCGTCTGGTCGCCTCGTCCGGCCTCATGCAAAACCGTGCGTGAAGCACGAAATGGGTCCGCGGATTGTGCCGTGTCCGGCCTCTCATTGCGCGGTGACGGTTTCCTCTAAGCGATCGGCGCGATTGCTGACGTTTTCGAGTTGATCGAGTGCCGCACGGGTCGGCAGGCCTTCCGAATCGCCGATCACCTGGATCGCGAGCGCCCCGATGCGGTTGCCGCGCGCGACAGCCTGCTCGACGCAGCGCCCTTCCAGCAGCGCGCTGACCACGCCGACCGCGAAGCCGTCGCCGGCGCCGACCGTGTCGACCACCTTCGCGACACGCTCGCCCGCCACCGTGCCCGCGCGGCCGTCGGCCGTGCGGAAATACGCGCCTTCGGGGCCCAGCTTGATCACCACGCCGCGTGCGCCGCGTGCCAGATAGAAGCCCGCGATGTCGGCCGGCGTGTCGTGCCCGGTGAGCTGCCGCCCTTCGGCGAGCCCCGGCAGCACCCAGTCCGCGAGCGTCGCGAGCGCGTTCAGCGTCTTCGCCATCACGTCGGCGGACGGCCACAGGGTCGGGCGCAGGTTCGGGTCGAACGAGATCGTCTTGCCGGCCGCGCGCATTTCGCGCGCCAACTGGAACGCGAGCTCGCACGACGTCGCGGAGATCGCCGGCGCGACGCCCGTCAGGTGCAGGTGCCGCGCGCCGAGCACGTAATCGGCGACGTAGTCGTCGCACGACAGGTGGCTCGCGGCCGAGCCCTTGCGGAAATATTCGACGCTCGGGTCGCTGCCGTCGTCGTTGCGCGACTTCAGCTGGAAGCCGGTCGGATAGCGCGGATCGACGGTCACGCACGACGCGTCGATGCCTTCGCGCGCGAGCGTGTCGAGCACGTAGCTGCCGAACGAATCGCGGCCGACCCGGCTCATCCAGCCGACCCGGAAACCGAGCCGCGACAGGCCGATCGCGACGTTCAGGTCCGCGCCCGCGATCCGCTTCGTGAATTGCGCGGCGTGCGCGAGGTGGCACGGCTCGGCGGCGACGAACATCGCCATCGCTTCGCCGTAGGTCACGACATCGAGTGCTGCTTTCATGAGTGCATTCCTCCGTATCCTTCCGGCGTCACGCGGCGGCGAGCCACGCGACGCGCCGCCCGGCATCGCCCGCCAGGTCGGCCGCATCGAACGGGAACTCGATGCCGCGCGGCACCGCTTGCGGCAGCGCCGCGAGCACGCCCGTGACGAGCGGATCGCCCGGCGCGGGCGCCGCCGCGAAGCGGCGCGCGCCGTCGCCCACGACGGCCTTGCAATGAATGTATTCCACATGCGGCGCGAGCGCGTGCGCGCACGCGAGCGGCGCTTCGCCCGGCCACTGCCAGTTGCCGATGTCGAACGTCATGCCGAGTGCATCGGGCGTGCCGGCTTCGGCGAGCGCATCGAACAGCCCGCGGAACTGCGCGAGCGCACCGCCCACCGGCAGTTGGCCGTTCTCGACCACCACGCGGGCACGCGCACCGCGCGACAGCGCAACGATTTGCGCCGCATGCGCGTCGCCGGCAAAGCCGCCGAGCTGGAACTTGACGAAGCGCGCGCCGAGCGCATCGGCGTGCGCGAGCGTGTCGCGCAGCGCGTCGGCGTCGAGCGTGCCGGCTTCCGTGTACAACGTGGCCGGCGTCGAATAGACCGACCACAGCCCGTGTGCGGAGAGTGCCGTGCCGAGCTCGGCCAGCGCGGCGGGCGTTGCGTCGTCGTCGGATGCGAACAGCTCGCGGCGCACCTCGAAGCCGGTCGCGCCGGACGCCGCCGTGGTCGCGAGAAATGCTCGGTGGCCCTCCTGGCGCACCCGGTCCATCCCGAATGCACTCGCCACGATCACGATGTCTGCCATTTCTGCCCTTTTTTACCGGAATGGAACCGGTTCCATGTGCTTGAGACGGATGGTGCGCTTCGCTGTGGGTGCGCACCATAGAGGAAATCCCTAAGGCCGGCCACCGCGCGAATCCGATGGGCCGCGCACCTGCGTGCGGCGTTCCGGGCAAGGGTTCGGCGCCTTATCCGGCGTCGTACGTAAGGCTCATGTCGAGGAACCGGGCGGCCACGCGCGACGGCGCGGCGCCGTGCGGCACCAGGATCGAGAAATGGCGCGTGAGCGGCGCCGGGGCCAGCGAACGCGGCACGAGCGTCGCCTGCTCGTGACGCAGCGACATCGCGGACACGAACCCGACGCCCATCCCCGCGCGCACGGCCTCCTTCACGGCCTCGACGCCCGCGATCTCGAACGCGACGCGCATCGGCGCGCCGCCGTGCGCGAACGCGCGTTCGACGAGCTGGCGCACGCCGGAGCCCTCCTCGCGCAGCACGAGCGGATGCGCGGCGAGTGCGTCGAGCGTGACGCCGGCTTCGTACTCGGGCGCGGCGAGCGGATGCCCGGCCGGCACGACCGCGACGATCTCGTCCTCGTGCCACGCATGCACGGCGGTGCCGGGCGGCAGCGCCTCGCCGGGCGGCCCTTCGATCATCGCGATGTCGAGCGACGCGAGCGCGGCGACCACGTCGGCCGTATTGCCGCTCATCGTCTGGATCGTCACCCGCGGCACGCGCGGCTGGAACGCCGCGATCAGGTACGGCAGCAGGTAGCTGGCCGGCGTCGTGCTCGCGCCGATTCGCAGCGTGCCGGCGTCGAGCCCGCGCACCGCGTCGCGAAACGCGCGCGCCTGCGCGAACGTGTCGCGCTGCGCCCTGGCGTACTCCGCGAGCTGTTCGCCGACCGGCGTCAGACGGATGCCGCGCCCGTCGCGCTGGTACAGCAGCTCGCCGAATTCGTCCTGCAGCAGGCGCAACTGGCCCGACACGGCCGGCTGCGACAGATGCAGCGCCACGGCAGCGCGGCTGATGTTCAGATGTTCGGCGACGGCCGCGAACGTTATCAGTTGGTCCGGGGTCATGGAGGTGAATTATCGGCTTTCCGGATAGTTTACGTCACAAATCACAATTTTTCATATCGATATATCCAAATTAGGATTAAGCCATCGCAACCTGCTTCGCCACGGTGCCCCACATGTCCACTGCCCCGACTGCCCCTCTCAGCCACGCCGCGCCGTCGATGCGCGGCCAGTTGAACGGCGTGCTGTTCGTCGCGCTGTTCGCCGCCGCCGTCACGAGCCTGTCGCAACTGCCGGCGATCGCCGGGCTCGGCCTGTCGCCGCTGATCGTCGGGATCGTCGCCGGCGCGTTGTACGGCAACGCGCTGCGCGATGGCATGCCCGCGAGCTGGGCGGCCGGCGTCAATTTTTCCGCGCGCAAGCTGCTGCGCATCGCGGTCGCGTTCTTCGGCTTGCGCGTGAGCCTGCAGGAAATCGCGCAGGTCGGCCTGCCGGGCCTGACGGTATCGGTGCTGGTGGTCGTCAGCACGCTCGTGATCGGTACCTGGGTCGGCATGAAGGTGATGAAGCTCGATCGCGACGCGGCGCTGCTGACCGCCGCCGGCAGCGCGATCTGCGGCGCGGCCGCCGTGCTCGCGTTCGAGTCGACGCTGCAGTCGAAGCCGCACCAGAGCGCGATGGCCGTGGGCAGCGTGGTGCTGTTCGGCACGCTGTCGATGTTCCTGTACCCGCTCGCGTATCACGCCGGCCTGCTCGGTCTCGACCCGACCGGCCTCGGCCTGTTCTTCGGCGGCACGATCCACGAGGTCGCACAGGTGGTCGGCGCGGCGAGCGACATCAGCCCGCAGGTCACGCACGTCGCGACCATCGTGAAGATGACCCGCGTGATGCTGCTGGTGCCGGTGCTGCTCGCGCTCGGCTGGTGGCTCGCCCGCTCCGCCCGCTCGGCCAGCGCGAGCGCCGACGGCGCGCACGGCAAGCGCAAGGTGGCGGTGCCGTGGTTCGCGCTCGGCTTCCTCGGCTTCGTGATCGTCAATTCGCTGAACGTGCTGCCCGCCGACGTCACGCATACGCTGAACCTGCTCGACACCTTCGCGCTGACCATGGCAATGACCGCGCTCGGCATCGAGACCCGCGTGTCGCAGATCCGCGAGGCCGGCCCGCGCGCCCTGACCACCGGCCTGATCCTGTACGTCTGGCTGATCGCCGGCGGTTACGGGATCACCTGGGCCGTGCAGCGCTGCGTTGGCTGAGCCGCGCGCCCACGCCGCGACACGCGCCGCGCCCGACGGAAAGGTCCCGCGGGCGCGGCGCAGTGCTATGCTTCGCGTCGTTTTCCTTCGCCCTCTTCATCAATCTCTTTCAGCCGTGCTCTCGTTCCTGCTGAAGCTGCGCACTCGCGCCCAGACGCTGTTCCGCCTGTCGGACGCCCATACGATGCTGATCTGGTCGGCTGTCGTCGGCGTCGGCGGCGCCTTCGCCACCATGACGTTCCGCGAAGGCATCGACCTGATGCAGCACCTGATCTCCGGGCACAGCGGCAGCTTCGTGCAGATGGCGAGAAGCCTGCCGTGGTACGTGCGCTTCTGGATGCCGGCCGCGGGCGGCTTCCTGGCCGGCTGCGTGCTGCTGCTCGCGACGCGCGGCGACAGCAACGCCGGCAAGACCGACTACATGGAAGCCGTCGCGCTCGGCGACGGCGTCGTGCCCGTGCGCCAGAGCCTGTGGCGCAGCGTGTCGTCGCTGCTGACGATCGGCAGCGGCGGCTCGATCGGCCGCGAAGGCCCGATGGTGCAGCTCGCGGCGCTCGCCGCGTCGCTGGTCGGCCGCTTCGTGCACTTCGACCCGCCGCGCCTGCGCCTGCTCGTCGCATGCGGCGCGGCGGCCGGCATCACGTCCGCGTACAACGCGCCGATCGCCGGCGCGTTCTTCATCTCCGAAATCGTGCTCGGCACGATCGCGATGGAGAGCTTCGGGCCGATGGTCGTCGCCTCGGTCGTCGCGAACATCGTGATGCGGGAATTCGCCGGCTACCGGCCGCCGTACGAGATGCCCGTGTTCCCGGCCGTGACGGGCCCCGAGGTGCTGCTGTTCGTCGTGCTCGGCGCGCTGTGCGGCGTGCTCGCGCCGCAGTTCCTGCATCTGCTCGATGCATCGAAGAACCAGTTCAAGCGGCTGCCCGTGCCGCTGCCGGTGCGGCTTGCGCTCGGCGGCCTCGTGGTCGGCGTGATCTCGGTGTGGATTCCGGACGTGTGGGGCAACGGCTACAGCGTCGTGAACCACATCCTGCATGCGCCGTGGACCTGGCAGGCGCTCGTCGCCGTGCTGGTGTTCAAGGTGATCGCGACCGCCGCGACGGCCGGCTCGGGCGCGGTCGGCGGCGTGTTCACGCCGACGCTGTTCGTCGGCGCCGTGTTCGGCTCGCTGTTCGGCCTCGCGATGAACGCGCTGTGGCCCGGCCACACGTCCGCGTACTTCGCGTATGCGATGGTCGGAATGGGCGCGTTCATGGCCGGCGCCACGCAGGCGCCGCTGATGGCGATCCTGATGATCTTCGAGATGACGCTGAGCTATCAGGTCGTGCTGCCGCTGCTGGTGTCGTGCGTGTTCGCATATTTCGTCGCGCGCGCGACCGGCACGACGTCGATGTACGAGATCACGCTGCGCCACCACCAGGACGCGCAGGAGCGCCTGCGGCTGCGCACCACGCAGATGCGCGAACTGATCCAGCCCGCGCAGACGGTCGTGCCGCTCACCGCGAGCGTCGCCGACATGACGCGCGTGTTTCTCGAATATCCGGTGAAGTATCTGTACGTGACCGACGACGCCGGGCGCTTCCGCGGCGCGGTCGCATTGAAGGACATCACGTCCGACCTGCTCGACAAGCGCGACACGACCGACAAGACGGCCGCGCACTACGCGCACACGCCGTTTCCGCTGCTCACGCCCGACATGCCGCTCGCGACCGCGCTCGAACGCTTCATGGCGTTTCAGGGCGAACGGCTGCCGGTGATCGAAAGCGAAGCCGAGCCGACGCTCGCGGGGGTCGTCTACAAGACGTCGCTGCTCGACGCGTACCGGCGCATGACCGGCGAGCGCTGACGGTCAAGGTGCGCGGCGCGCGGTGCGGCGCCGCCGCATCCCCGATCGCCGCGCCGCCCGCCGCCCGAGCATTCAGCCCGGCGCGCGACCCAGCACGACCCGTGCGAAGAACCCCGCCAGCACCGCTTCGGCCGCATCGGCCGACACGTGCTGCGGATCGGCCGTGTAGTACGACTGCACGCCGTCGCACAGGCACATCAGCCCGAACGCGAGCGTGTCGGCCGGCAGCAGCAGCGGCGTGCCCGCACGCTCGGCGAAGCGCTGGATGAACTCGGCCATCTGCAGCCGCTTGCCGTGCAGGAACTGGTTGAAGCGCACGCGAAACTTCGCGTCGCGCGCCGCTTGCAGCTTCGCCTCGCCCCACAGCAGCGAATACTCGTCGTCGCGAAACAGCGTCCGGTAGTACGCGAGCGCCATCGACTCCATCTGCTCGCGCGGCCCGCCTTCCTCGAAGATCGCCTCGAAATCGGCCCGCACCGAATCATGGTCGCGCTCGAGCAGCTCGAGCAGCAGATCCGACTTGCTGCGGAAATTCGAGTAGAACGCGCCGCGCGTATAGCCGGCGGCGGCCGCGATGTCCTCGACGCTCGCGGCGACATAGCCTTTCTTCAGAAAAATCCGGTGCGCGGCTTTCAGCAGACGTTCGCGCGTCTGATCCCGGCTCTGCTCGCGAGTTAAGCGCTGTGGTTTCATGGCGCGCAGTCTAGCATCAACCCCCTTTCGGATTCATCTTTGCATTCAGATACAGGTGTGTATTAGAATTCGCCGCAGTTTCCGAACGACTTCGTTCGGCACTGTCCGTGCGCGCCGGGCCGGCGCCACTCGGGGCAAGCGCCCGCCGCGCTTGCCGGCTTCGCTCCGCTGTCACCTGATCTGGGGGTTTCGTGAATCGCTCCGGTTCCCGCGCCGTGCTGCTGATCGGCACCGCGCTCGTCCTTGCCGCCTGTCACCCGAAGGAAGCCGCGCCGCCCGCGCCGCGCCCGGTCGTCGCGCTGCCCGCGCACGCCGACGGCGTCGCGGTCGCGGCCACGCTGCCCGGCGAGATCCAGCCACGTTATGCGACGCCGCTGTCGTTCCGCATCGCGGGCAAGATCGTCGAGCGCAAGGTGCGGCTCGGCGATACGGTCAAGGCCGGCCAGGTCGTCGCGCTGCTCGATCCGTCCGACGTCGAGAAGAATGCCGCGAGTGCGCAGGCGCAGTTCGATGCCGCGACGCACAGCCTCGCGTTCGCGAAGCAGCAGCTCGAGCGCGACCGTGCGCAAGCGCGCGAGAACCTGATCGCGACCGCGCAGCTCGAACAGACCCAGAACAGCTACACGTCGGCGCTCGCGCAGCGCGACCAGGCGCAGCAGCAGCTCGCGCTCGCGAAAAACCAACTCCGCTATGCGACGCTCGTCGCCGATCACGCGGGCACCATCACCGCGGAACAGGCCGACACTGGCCAAAACGTATCGGCCGGCCAGGCCGTCTACCAGCTCGCGTGGTCGGGCGACGTCGACGTCGTCAGCGACGTGCCCGAGGCCGCGCTCGCGCAGCTCACGCCCGGTCATGCGGCGAGTGTCACGCTGCCGTCGCTGCCGGGCCGTCAGTTCGCCGCGAAGGTGCGCGAGATCGCGCCAGCCGCCGATCCGCAGAGCCGCACCTATCGCGTAAAGCTCACGCTCGCCGCGCCCGATCCGGCCGTGCGCCTCGGGATGACCACGAACGTCGCGTTCGACGGCGCACCGGTTGCCGGCAACGCGCCGAGCATCACGCTGCCCGCGACCGCGCTGTTCCACGACGGCCCGCATCCGGCCGTGTGGGTCGTGCGCACGAAAGACGACACGCTCGAACTGCGCCGCGTGGACGTCGCGCGCTTCAACGAACGCACCGTCACCGTGTCGCACGGGCTGCAGCCTGACGAACGCGTCGTGCTGCAGGGCGTGCATACGGTCAGCGCGGGCGAGAAGGTGCGGCCGGTCGCGCCGCTGCACCCGCAGGACTTCGCGTCATGAGCGGCCCCCGCGAAGAAGGCCGGTTCAACCTGTCGGCATGGGCGCTGCGCCACCAGGCGCTGGTCGTCTACCTGATCGCGCTCGCGACGCTCGCGGGCATCCTCGCGTACACGCGGCTCGCGCAATCCGAAGACCCGCCATTCACGTTCCGCGTGATGGTGATCCGCACGTTCTGGCCCGGCGCGAGCGCGCGGCAGGTGCAGGAACAGGTGACCGACCGGATCGGCCGCAAGCTGCAGGAAACCCCGGCCATCGACTTCCTGCGCAGCTATTCGCGGCCCGGCGAATCGCTGATCTTCTTCACGATGAAGGACGCGGCGCCCGTGAAGGACGTGCCCGAGACCTGGTATCAAATCCGCAAGAAGGTCGGCGACATCGGCTATACGCTGCCGCCCGGCGTGCAGGGCCCGTTCTTCAACGACGAATTCGGCGACGTCTACACCAACATCTGGACGCTCGAAGGCGACGGCTTCACGCCCGCGCAGCTCCACGACTATGCGGACCAGTTGCGCACCGTGCTGTTGCGCGTGCCGGGCGTCGGCAAGGTCGACTACTTCGGCGACCCCGACCAGCGGATCTTCATCGAGGCCGACAACACGCAGCTCACGCGCCTCGGCATCTCGCCGCAGCAGCTCGGGCAGGCCATCAACGCGCAGAACGACATCTCGTCGGCCGGCGTGCTGACGACCGCCGACGATCGCGTGTTCGTGCGGCCGAGCGGCCAGTTCGACAACGTCGCGGCGATCGCCGACACGCTGATCCGGATCAACGGCCGCACGTTCCGGCTCGGCGATCTCGCGACGGTGAAGCGCGGCTATGACGATCCGGTCGTCACGCAGATGCGCGCAAACGGCCATGCCGTGCTCGGCATCGGCGTGACGATGCAGCCGGGCGGCGACGTGATCCGGCTCGGCAAGGCGCTCGATGCCGAATCGAAGAACCTGCAGGCGCAGCTGCCGGCGGGCCTCAAGCTGACGCTGGTGTCGAGCATGCCGCACGCGGTCGCGCATTCGGTCGACGATTTCCTGGAAGCCGTCGCCGAAGCCGTCGCGATCGTGCTGGTCGTGAGCCTCGTGTCGCTCGGCCTGCGCACCGGGATGGTCGTCGTGATCTCGATTCCGGTCGTGCTCGCCGTGACCGCCCTCTTCATGTACCTGTTCGACATCGGGCTGCACAAGGTGTCGCTCGGCACGCTGGTGCTCGCGCTCGGGCTGCTCGTCGACGACGCGATCATCGCGGTCGAGATGATGGCCGTGAAGCTCGAGCAGGGCTACAGCCGCGCGCGCGCCGCCGCGTTCGCGTACACGAGCACCGCATTCCCGATGCTGACGGGCACGCTCGTCACGGTGTCGGGCTTCCTGCCGATCGCGCTCGCCAAGTCGAGCACCGGCGAGTACACGCGCTCGATCTTCGAAGTGTCGGCGATCGCGCTGATCGCGTCGTGGTTCGCGGCCGTCGTGCTGATCCCGCTGCTCGGCTATCACCTGCTGCCCGAGCGCAAGAAGCACGCGCACGAAGCCCACCTGCCGGACGATCACGAGCACGACATCTACGACACGCGTTTCTACACGCGGCTACGCGGCTGGGTCGAGTGGTGCATCGAGCGGCGCTTCGTCGTGCTGCTGATCACCGGCGCCCTCTTCATCGTCGCGCTGATGGGCTTCTCGCTCGTGCCGCAGCAGTTCTTCCCGAGCTCGGATCGTCCCGAGCTGCTCGTGGACGTGCGATTGCCCGAAGGCGCGTCGTTCGCGGCGACGCTGCGCGAAACCGAGCGCCTCGAGAAAATACTCGACAAGCGGCCCGAGATCGATCATTCGGTGAACTTCGTCGGCAGCGGCGCGCCGCGCTTCTACCTGCCGCTCGACCAGCAGCTGCAGTTGCCGAACTTCGCGCAGTTCGTCGTCACCGCGAAATCGGTCAAGGATCGCGAGAAGCTCGCCACCTGGCTCGAAACCACGCTGCGCGACCAGTTCCCGGCCGTGCGCTGGCGCCTGTCGCGGCTCGAGAACGGCCCGCCCGTCGGCTACCCCGTGCAGTTCCGCGTGAGCGGCGACGACATCGCGACGGTGCGCTCGATCGCCGAGAAGGTCGCGGCGACGATGCGCGGCGACGCGCGCACGCTGAACGTGCAGTTCGACTGGGACGAGCCGGCCGAGCGCTCGGTGCGCTTCGAGCTCGACCAGAAGAAGGCGCGCGAGCTGAACGTGACGTCGCAGGACGTGTCGAGCTTCCTCGCGATGACGCTGTCCGGCACGATCGTCACGCAGTATCGCGAGCGCGACAAGCTGATCGCGGTCGACCTGCGCGCCCCGCGGGCGGACCGTGTCGACCCGGCGAAGCTCGCGGGCCTCGCGCTGCCGACGCCGAACGGCCCCGTGCCGCTCGGCTCGCTCGGCCGCTTCACGCCGGCACTCGAATACGGCGTGGTGTGGGAGCGCGACCGCCAGCCGACGATCACCGTGCAGTCCGACGTACGGGCCGGCGCGCAGGGCATCGACGTCACGCATGCGATCGACGGCAAGCTGAATACGTTGCGCGCGCAACTGCCGGTCGGCTACCAGATCAACATTGGCGGGTCGGTCGAGGAAAGCGCGAAAGCGCAGGCGTCGATCAACGCGCAGATGCCGCTGATGGCGATCGCCGTGTTCACGCTGCTGATGATCCAGCTGCAGAGCTTCTCGCGCGTGCTGATGGTCGTGCTGACCGCGCCGCTCGGGCTGATCGGCGTGGTCGGCACGCTGCTGCTGTTCGGCCAGCCGTTCGGCTTCGTCGCGATGCTCGGCGTGATCGCGATGTTCGGCATCATCATGCGCAACTCGGTGATTCTGGTCGACCAGATCGAGCAGGACATCGCGGCCGGCCACGGACGCCTCGACGCGATCGTCGGCGCGACCGTGCGGCGCTTCCGTCCGATCACGCTGACGGCCGCGGCCGCCGTGCTCGCGCTGATCCCGCTGTTGCGCTCGAACTTCTTCGGGCCGATGGCGACCGCGCTGATGGGCGGGATCACGAGCGCGACCGTGCTGACGCTGTTCTACCTGCCCGCGCTGTACGCCGCGTGGTTCCGCGTGAAGCGCGACGAACGCGACCCGCACGAACCACGCGACGGCACGCCTGCCGCGCCGTCGGGAGCCTGACCATGGAACTGTCGATGAACCTGAAAACGAAGGCCGCGCGGGCGCTCGCGGCCGCGAGCCTCGCCGGGCCGCTCGCCGGCTGCGCATGGTTCGCGCCGAGCGGCGAGCCGCCCGCGATGCCGTCGCCCGCGCATTACGGCGCCACGCCCCAAGTGCAGCAGACGGTATCCGCGCAAGGCGTCGCGCAGCAGTTCGAGGTCGGCGCGCAGCCGGTGCCTGACTGGTGGAAGCAGTACCGTTCCGATGCGCTGAGTGCGCTCGTCGACGAAGGGCTGCGCAACAGCCCGACGCTCGGCGCGGCGTCGCATTCGCTGGATGCCGCGCGCGAGCAGTTGCGCGCGCAGATCGGCAGCTCGATGCTGCCGTCGATCGACGCGGGCGCCCAGGCCACGCGCCAGCGCGCGCTCGGCGTGCCGATTCCCGCGCTCGGCGCACCGACGCTGCTGTACGACACGTTCGTCGGGCAATTGCAGGCGAGCTACACGGTCGACCTGTTCGGCGTGTCGCGCTTCGGGAACCGCGCGCTCGCGAAACGCGTCGACGTCAGTGCGTTCCAGCTCGAATCCGCACGGCGCGCGCTGGCCGCGAACATCGTCACCGCGTCGATCACCGTGGCGGTGCTCAACGCGCAGATCGACACGACCGAGCGGCTCGTCGCGCTCGCGAACGAGCAGGCGCACGACGCCGAACGCCGCCATGCGCTCGGTTCGGCATCGCGCAGCGACGCGCTGAATGCACGGCAAAGCGCCGATACGTTCGCCGCGAGCCTGCCCGCATTGCGCCAGCAACGCGACTCGGCCCGCCATGCGCTCGCGGTGCTGGTGGGCCGCACGCCCGACCGGCCGCCGGCCGATCTCGCGCTCGCCGATCTGCATCTGCCCGAGCAGGTGCCGGTGGTCGTGCCGTCGGACCTGCTGCAAAGCCGACCGGACATCCAGGCCGCCGACGCCGGGCTGAAGGCCGCCGCGGCCGAAGTCGGCCTCGCGACCGCGCAGATGTTCCCGCAACTGTCGCTGTCGGCGGCGATGGGTAAAGGCGGCTTCAGCTGGCCGACGATGCTGTCGGGCGCCGGCTCGATCTGGAACGTCGGCGCGTCGCTGAGCCAGCCGATCTTCCACGGCGGTGCGCTGCTCGCCCAGCGCCGCGCGGCGAAGGCGACCTACGAGGCCGCGGTCGACCAGTACAAGCAGGCCGTGCTCGGCGCGTTCCAGAACGTCGCCGATTCGCTCGCGGCGCTCGAGCACGATGCCGAGGCGCTCGACGCGTCGTCGCGCGCCTCGCTGTCGGCGCGCGGCGCGTACGACGACGCGGCCGCCCGCGTGCGGCTCGGCGCGCTGCCCCCGTCGGCCGCGCGCGCCAGCGAACTGCAGTACCGCAATGCGCGGCTCGACGAGCTTCGCGCGACCGGCGCACGGTTCGCGGATACCGCGCGGCTTTACCAGGCGATGGGCACGCCGCAGGTCGACGGCAACGGCAACGGCAAGACCGGGAAAGCCGATACGGCCGGCCATCCCGGCAACGCGGCTCACGACGCCCCCGACGACGCCGCCACCCAGGCGCGCACGGCCGCGCCCGACGCGCCGCCGTCACCGCAATAACGCAGGTTTCCTTCAGGCGCACGGCGCGCGGAGCCATCCCGCGCGCCGATCCGCGATCTTTCGCTTGACCCTCACGTAGCGTAACGTTCGAGACTCCAGTGTGCGCACCAAACGGAGGAACGAATGCGACTGAAAGTGGGAGAACTGGCGAAACGCAGCGGGCTGACCGTCCGCACGCTTCATCACTATCACGCAATCGGTCTGCTGACGCCTTCGGCGCGCGCCGACAACGGCTACCGGCTGTACGACCGCCACGACATCGCCCGGCTCCACCAGATCCAGGCGTTGCGTCGCTTCGGACTGTCGCTCGCCGAAATCGGCGACCACCTGAACCAGCCCGGCACCACTCCGCTCGTCGAGCTCGTCGCGAAGCAGATCGCGCTGCTCGACCGTCAGCTCGCGCAGACCGCGCAGCTACGCGAGCGGCTCGTGAGCCTGCACGCCCAGCTCGCGGCGGGCACGGAGCCGGAACTGGCCGATTGGCTCACCACACTGGAGTTGATGACCGTGTACGACAAATATTTCTCCGAGGAAGAACTCGCGCGCATGCCGATGTACCAGAAGAGCCAGGCGGGCGACGCGGAATGGATTGCGCTCATCGACGAGGTCCGTGCGCTGTACGACGCGGGCGTGCCGCCCGAGGACGAGCGCGTCCGCGCGCTCGCCGCGCGCTGGATGGCATTGCTCGTGCGCGACACGAACAACGACCCGCGGCTGCTCGCGAAGCTGAACCTGATGCACGAACGCGAACCGGCGATGCAGTCGAAGCTCGGCATTTCGACCGCGCTGCGCGACTATGTGCTGCGCGCGACGGCGGAGTCGAAAATGCGGATTTTCGAGAAGTATCTCGCGCCGGACGAGATCCGCTTCATGCGGACGCACTACGGCGAACGTGCGATGGAATGGCCGCAACTGATGGCCGATGTGCGCGACGCGATCGACGCGGGCGCGACGCCCGATTCGCCGCAAGGCCGCGCGCTCGCGCAGCGCTGGCTCGATCTGTTCTGCAGCTACGCGGGCCACGATCCGGCCACGCACGCGAAATTTCGCCATGCGCTGATGAAGGAGCCGGTGCTGACGAAGGATTCGTGGACCGACGACACGCTGCTCGGTTTCGTCCGCGACGCGATGGCGCAGCTTGTGCCTGCGCGCTGAGCGTGTTGAGCGCATGAAGGTGCGGGCGGCACGCGGGTTTCCCGCATGCCGCCCGTTTCACCATTTGCAGCCGGTGTCCCGAACCGCATCCAGTGCGAGCATCGGCAACGCGAGCAGGCCCGCGCCCGAATAGGCGTGCCGGCAGTCGGCGCGACGGGCGTCCGACATGCCGTCGGCCAGTCTCGCGCCGACGGGGTCGCGGCTCGCAGCCGAGCCGCCGGACGACGCGCCCAATGCACCGACGGCCGCCTGCGCCGGACTGCGCGCCGCCGCATGCCGCGAGCCGATTGCATCGAGATCGCGGCGCCAGTCGAGGTCGGGGCTGGATGCGGTCTCGGAGTGATTTTCAAATCGGTTTGCGATTGCGCCGGCAGGTGTCTCGCGTGGCCGATGCGAAACGCCCGCCACCTCCGAAGTCGACCGCATCGTCATGCGCGACGTTGCAACCGCGGCGGATCGTTTGGTCGATCGCACGGCGCGCTCGACTCCGCCCTCACCCACGACCGGGCCGATTCGCCCGGCGTCGCGCGCGCGCCCTCCGGGCAGGGGCCGCGCGGGAATCAGCTCGACACGCAGCGTGATCCGGGGCGGCGCCCCGGCTTTCAGGCCGGTAGCCGTCGATGCCTGTTGCAGCACGAACCATCCGAGCAGGTGAATCGATACGGAGACTGCGGCGGCCAGCGCGACGATGCGCGGGCGACGGCACCCCGCCGTCTCGGCACGTCGCGGCGGCGCTGTGTCAGTCCGGCTCGCCGACACCGTCATCGCTGAACGCGAGCAGGTCGCCGGGCTGGCAGTCGAGATAGCGGCAGATGGCCTCGAGCGTCGCGAAGCGGATGCCCTTCACCTTGCCCTGCTTGAGCAGCGACAGATTCTGTTCGGTGATGCCGACGGCGGCCGCCAGATCCTTCGAGCGCACCTTGCGCGTCGCGAGCATCACATCGAGCCTGACTACGATCGTCATCGCGCGCCTCAGACGAATTGCCGATGCTCGGCGTCGAGCTCGCTCGCCTGCCGGAGAATGTGCGCGATGACCGCGATGCACGCCGCGGTGAACAGCGCGACCACGTACGGCAAGCTGAAGCCGATGCTGACCACATGGTGGCCGACCGGTTCGCGCAGCGTCGCCCACATGCTCAGCAGCGGCTCGCACAACAGGCTCAGCAACACCCACAGGCCGATCGCACGCCCCGTTTTGCCGAGGTGGCCGGCCGCCTGCACGGAGAAGTAGTCGCGACGCGCATAGGTGCGGAACAGCGCGCGCAGATGCCGCAGGCCGTTCGCGAGCGCAATCAGCGGCACGCTCGACAGCAGGATGCCGACGGCCTTCTGCCACCACGGGAAGGCGGCGACGTCCACGCGCAGGTTCGAGATCACCGAATCGGTGAGGCCGAACACGAGGCCGGGCCCGGAGGCCCCGTTCAGTGACGGAAACGCCCAGCACGCGGCGTTGAGCACCAGCATGCCGACGATGAACCCCAGCGTGACGGTGGCCATCTGCTGGCTGATACGGGCAATGCGATCGGAATGCATGAGAAATCCTCGACGTCGAATGAACGAGCGTCGATTGTACGTCGATAGTTATCGTAAAACGATAATTAATTGTCGTTACATTGTTATTTTTTATTGTTTAGCATGCTCGGCTGGTATCGGCCGCCCGCCCGTATCACGCGCAACGGCCCGGCGGCCGCCTAGTCGTAGTCGCGCACGCTGATCGCACGCCAGTGCTTCGTCATGTAGCGCAGGAACACTGGCTGGGCCTTCAGGTCCGCATTCGGCACCGGCGCCGCGCCGCCGTCCACGACCTTGCCCTTGACCGTGACGGTTTCCTCGCCGCGCAACACGTATTTCGTACCGGCGTCGATCAGGAAGTACTTGACCTGGTCGGCGCTGACGTCACCGCGGCAGCCGATCCTGTAGGCGAACAGGAACTGCTTGCGGCCATTGCCGAGCAGGTCGCGCATCTCGATCGATGCGGGCACGACGTCGAGGATCACGTCGACCGGACACGCCTTCACGTAGTCGCGCACGGTCCAGTCGGGCCGGCCGTCGAGCGTCGCCGACACCTTGAGCTCGACGTCGTCGCCGGACGCGCTTTTGGCAAGCGTCACCGCATGCGCGCCGGCCGCATCGGTCCACGTGTAGTCGGCGGCCCGGGCCGGATCGGCCAGTGCTACGGCTGCAAGCAACAGGCAACGCGAAAGGAAACGTCTTTTCATCGGCGATGGCAGGGGAATCGAACGCGCCATTATCGACAAAGCCGCGTGCGACCACCAGCGTCGCGCCACGGTTCAGCGCTCGCGCGAGCCGAGGCCGAGCGCCTTCATCCGCCGGTACAGCGTCCGTTCGCTCATCCCGACGTGCTCGGCCAGCGCCTTGCGCGTGCCGTCGAACGTGCGCGCGATGCGCACGAGCTCCGCGTCCGACAGGCCGCGCGCGTCCGCGTCACGCTCCTGCGGCGCCGCCGCCGCCGCGACGAGTTCGGCCGGCAGGTGCTCGACCCGGATCGTGCCGTCGTCCGCGAACAGGCACGCGCGTTCGAGCACGTTGCGCAGCTCGCGGATGTTGCCGGGCCATGCATACGCATCGAGACACGCGCGGGCGCGCTCGGTCAGGACGAACGGCCGGGCCGCGAATGGCCGGGCACTCGCGTCGCCCGCGTTGCCGCGCGCGTTCGCGATGCGCCGCAGGATCGATTCGGCCAGCAGCGCGACGTCGCCCTGTCGTTCGCGCAGCGCCGGCAGCGGAATCGGAAACGCGTTGATCCGGTAGTAGAGATCCTGCCGGAACCGGCCGTCGTCGATCATCTCGCGCAGCGGCTTGTGCGTGGCCGCGACGAGCCGGAAATCCGCGCGCAGCGCCTCGACGCCGCCGACGCGCCGGAACGTCCCCGACTCGATCAGCCGCAGCAGCTTCACCTGCATCGGCAGCGGCACGTCGCCGATTTCATCGAGAAACAGCGTGCCGCCCTGCGCGGTCTCGACGAGGCCCGGCTTGCGCTGGTTCGCGCCGGTAAACGCGCCCTTCTCGTAGCCGAACAGTTCGCTCTCGAATAGCGTCTCGGCGATGCCCGAACAATCGACGACCACGAACGGCCCCATCGCGCGCGCGCTCGCCTCGTGCAGCGCCCGCGCGAACAATTCCTTGCCGGTACCCGATTCACCGAGCAACAGCACGGGCAGCATCGACGGCGCGACGCGCTGCAGCGCGCCGAGTGCCGCATTGAACGCGTCGGCGCCGCCGACGAGCCCTTCGGCGCTGGGCTGCGCGGACGCGCTGCGCACCGTCGTCAGCCGCTCGACGTACGCGATCACGTCTCCGTGCGCGTCGAAGATCGGCCGCAATTCCACGTCGACGTGCTCGGGGCCGCGCGGCGTATGGTGAATGTGCAGCACGCGGTTCAGGCCGCGCGACTCGAGCGCCTGCTTCATCGGGCAATGCTCGCCGGCCTGGTCGCACGGCACGTCGTAGTGATGCGACACCTGGAAGCAGTGCCGGCCGACGTGCTCGACGCCTGCCACGCCGAACTGGCGCCGGTACGCATCGTTCGCCGCGAGGATCCGGTAGTCGGGATCGAGGACGATCATCGGCTGCGGATCCTGTTCCAGATACGCGACGAGTGCGCGCACGTCGGGCATGACGGCGCGCGACGGCGCGGGAACGATCGGAATGATGTCGTGCGAATTCATGGGGAGGCTGGAGAACGGATGGCCCGACGAACTGCCAGGCGGACTGCCAATTCTGCCACGACACTGCCAGACATGGCAGTCCGCGCGGGCGGCCATTCGCCGGCCGTGCCCGCGATGCATCGCGATCGCGCCGAAAATCCAAACCAAATCAAGCACCTGCCGGATCACCCAGCCTCGTGGCCCGGATTGGCACGCTTCTTGAACATGGAATTGCCGATTGCCTATGCAGAACCCGATCGAGGACATCCCGTGAGCCATGCCCCCCTGCTGTCGGTCGAAGGCTTTTTCGACCCGGCGACCCACACCGTCAGCTATCTGCTGCTCGATACCGAGAGCCGCGCGTGCGCGCTGATCGACAGCGTCCTCGACTACGACCCGAAGTCCGGACGCACGCGCACCGCGAGCGCCGACCGGCTGATCGCCCGCGTCGCCGAACTCGGCGCGACCGTGCACTGGCTGCTGGAAACGCACGTGCACGCCGACCATCTGTCAGCCGCGCCGTACCTGAAGGCGCACGTCGGCGGCCGGATCGCGATCGGCTCGCACGTGCGCCGCGTGCAGCACGTGTTCGGCACGCTGTTCAACGCCGGCCCCGGCTTCGCGCAGGACGGCAGCCAGTTCGATCGCCTGCTCGACGACGGCGACACGCTCGCGCTCGGCGCGCTGACGATCCGCGCGCTGCATACGCCGGGCCATACGCCCGCATGCCTGACCTACTGCGTTGACGACGCCACGCAGCGCGCGGCGTTCGTCGGCGACACGCTGTTCATGCCCGACTACGGCACCGCCCGCTGCGACTTCCCCGGCGGCGACGCACGCACGCTGTACCGCTCGATCGTGCGCGTGCTGAGCCTGCCGCCCGATACGCGCCTGTACCTGTGCCACGACTACCAGCCGGGCGGCCGCGACGTGCGGTTCGTGACGACGGTCGCCGAGCAGCGCCGCGCGAACGTGCACGTGAAGGACGGCGTGACCGAGGACGATTTCGTCGCGATGCGCACCGCGCGCGACGCGACGCTCGACATGCCGGTGCTGATGCTGCCGTCCGTGCAGGTCAACATGCGCGCCGGCCACCTGCCCGAGCCCGAAAACAACGGCGTGCGCTACCTGAAGATCCCGCTCGACGCGATCTGAGCCGCCGCCCCGACCGGAGAACCCCGACATGACCATCCGCCCGCTGACCGACCTGCTGTCGGTCTCGCCCCAGATCGCTGTGACCGACCTGCCCGCGCTGCACGCGGCGGGCATCCGCGCGATCGTCTGCAACCGTCCGGACGGCGAAGGCGCCGACCAGCCGACCGTCGCCGAGATCCGCGCCGCCGCCGCGCCGCTCGGCATCGCCGTGCATTACCTGCCCGTCGATACCGGCAAGGTCACCGACGAGCAGGCCGCGCAGTTCGGCGCGCTCGTCACGACGCTCGCCGGCCCGGTCCTCGCGTACTGCCGCAGCGGCACCCGTTCGGCGACGCTGTGGGCGCTGTCGCAGGCGGGCCGGCGGCCGCCTGGCGACATCGTCGCGCTCGCCGCGGCGGCCGGCTACGACCTCGGCGCACTCGCACCGCGTCTCGCGGATGGCCTCGCGCCGGCCGGCGATCAGGCCGCACCGGCCGTCGACGCGCGGCACGACATCGTGATCGTCGGCGCGGGCGCGGCCGGCGTCGCGGTCGCGTCGAGCCTGCTTGCGCGCGACGCGTCGCTCGATATCGCGGTGATCGACCCGGCCGATACCCACTACTACCAGCCGGGCTGGACGATGGTCGGCGCGGGCGTGTTCCGGCCCGACACGACCGCGCGCCGGATGGCCGACCTGCTGCCGCGCGGCGTGAAATGGATCCAGGCGGCAGTCGCCGGCTTCGAACCCGACGCACACACGGTCGTGCTCGACGGCTGCCGGCGCATCGGCTATCGCAGGCTGGTCGTGTGCCCGGGGCTCAAGCTCGACTGGCACGCGATCGACGGCCTCGCGCAAACCCTCGGCCGCAACGGCGTCACGTCGAACTATCGCTACGATCTCGCGCCGTACACGTGGGAACTGGTGCAGGCGTTCCGCGGCGGCAATGCGCTGTTCACGCAGCCGCCGATGCCGATCAAGTGCGCGGGCGCGCCGCAAAAGGCGATGTACCTGTCGTGCGATCACTGGCGGCGCACGGGGCGCCTCGGCGCCGCGAACGTCGAGTTCCTGAATGCGGGCGGCGCGCTGTTCGGGGTCGCCGACTACGTGCCCGCGCTGATGGAGTACGTGAAACGCTATGACATCGCGCTGTCGTTCGGCCACAACCTCGTCGCGATCGACGGGCCGGCGCGGCGCGCGACGTTCACGCGCGCGCTGCCCGACGGCGGCACGGAAACCGTCGAGCGGGCGTTCGACATGATCCACGTCGTGCCGCCGCAGAAGGCGCCCGATTTCGTGCGCGCGAGCCCGCTCGCCGACGCGGCCGGCTGGATCGACGTCGATCCGGCGACGCTGCGGCACCAGCGGTTCGCGGACATCTTCGCGCTCGGCGACGTCACCAACACGACCAACGCGAAAACCGCCGCGGCCGCACGCAAGCAGGCGCCCGTCGTCGCGCACAACGTGCTCGCGTCGCTGGGCCGCGCGCTCGGCAACGCCGCATACGACGGCTACGGATCGTGCCCGCTCACCGTCGAGCGCGGCAAGATCGTGCTCGCCGAATTCCTGTACGGCGGCAAGGTCGCGCCGACCGTCCCCGCGTGGCTGATCGACGGCAAGCGTCCGTCGCGGCTCGCGTGGCTGCTCAAGGAGCGCGTGCTGCCGCCGCTCTACTGGAAGGCGATGCTCAAGGGTCGCGAATGGCTCGCGAAGCCCGCGATCGCCCGTTGACCGGAACCCGCTGACATCATGCTGATTTCCCTCGTACTGGGCGGCTTCGTCGGCGCCGTGCTCGGCCTCACCGGCGCGGGCGGCGGCATTCTCGCGGTGCCCGCGCTCGTCGCCGGGATGGGCTGGCCGATGCAGCAAGCCACGCCCGTCGCCCTCGTCGCGGTCGCGGGCAGTGCCGCGCTCGGCGCGCTCGAAGGGTTTCGCCGCGGGCTCGTGCGCTATCGCGCGGCGCTGCTGATGGCCGTGGCCGGCGTGCCGCTCACGACGCTCGGCGTGCGGCTCGCGCACGTGCTGCCGCAGCGCGTGCTGCTGGCGCTGTTCGCGCTGACGATGCTGGTCGTCGCGGGCCGCCTGCTACGGCAGGCGCTGCGCAACGCGCCCGGCGACACGGCCGAATCGCCGCTGTGCGTCGGTCGCGTGAATCCCGATACGGGCCGGCTCGTATGGTCGTGGCCGGTCGGCGTCGCGCTCGCGTCGACCGGCGCGGTGACGGGACTGATGACGGGGCTGTTGGGTGTCGGCGGCGGCTTCGTGATCGTGCCGATGCTGCGCAAGTTCACGAACGTGTCGATGCACGGCGTGGTCGCGACGTCGCTGATGGTGATCGCGCTGGTCGGCGCCGGCGGCGTGGTCGCGACGCTCGTGTCGGGCACGCGCGCGCCGCTCGACATGATGCTGTGGTTCACGGTCGCGACCGCGAGCGGGATGGCCGTCGGCCGCAGCGCGTCCCGGCGCCTGTCCGCGCGGCACGTGCAGGCCGGTTTCGCGGCCGTGCTCGTCTGCGTCGCGTGCGGGTTGCTGGCGAAGGCTGCGTTCGGCGCATAAGCCACGCGCCGACGCCGCGCGCCCCAAAACAAAACGCCCGGCCCGACTCGTCGTCGGCACCGGGCGTTTTTCGTTGCGTGCGCAACCTGTGCGCGGGAACGTCAGACGGCGAACGCGGCCATCCGCTTGCGCTCCTGGCGCAGCATCACGAAGTTCGCGATCACGACGCCAGCCGTTACCGCGACGATGAACAGCGTCGCGAGCGCGTTCATCTCCGGGTTCAGGCCGAGGCGCACGCGCGAGAACACGACGAGCGGCAGCGTCGTCGAACCGGGGCCCGACAGGAACGCCGACAGCACGAGGTCGTCGATCGACAGCGTAAACGACAGCAGCCAGCCCGCGATCAGCGCCTGCGAGATCAGCGGCAGCGTGATCGTGAAGAACACCTTCAGCGGCGTCGCGCCGAGATCGAGCGCGGCTTCCTCGAGCGACGGATTGAGCTCGCGCACGCGCGACTGCACGATGATCGCGACGTACGAGATGCACAGCATCACGTGGCCAAGCCAGATCGTGAACACGCCGCGCTCGGCCGGCCAGCCGATCCATTTCGCCAGCTCGATGAACAGCAGCAGCAGCGAGATGCCCTGGATCACCTCGGGGATCACGAGCGGCGCGTTGATCATCCCGCTGAACAGCGCGAAGCCGCGAAAGCGGCCCATCCGCGCGAGCACGAAGCCGGCCCACGTGCCGATGAACACCGACGCGAACGCGGTCAGCACGCCGATCTTCAGCGACAGCCATGCGGCCGTCAGCAGCTCGTCGTCGTCCACGAGCGCCGAGTACCAGCGCAACGAGAAGCCCGACCACACTGTGACGAGCTTCGACTCGTTGAACGAATAGACGATCAGGCTGATGATCGGGATGTACAGGAACGCGAAGCCGGCGAACAGCGCCGCGAACTGCAGGTAGCGATTCGGCTTCATCGACGGCGGCCCTCCTGCTCCTTCGCCTGGAAGTGCTGGAACATCGCCATCGGCACGAGCAGCAGCAGCACCATCGCGCAGGTCACGGCCGACGCCATCGGCCAGTCTGCGTTGTTGAAGAACTCATTCCACATCACGCGACCGATCATCAGCGTGTTCGCGCCGCCGAGCAGTTCCGGAATCACGTACTCGCCGACCGCCGGAATGAACACCAGCAGGCAGCCCGCGATGATCCCGTTCCTCGACAGCGGCAGCGTGATCTGCACGAACGCCCTCCACGGCCTGGCGCCCAGGTCGTACGCGGCTTCGAGCAGGCGCAGGTCCATCTTCACGAGGTGCGCGTACAGCGGCATCACGAGGAACGGCAGGTACGAATACACCATCCCGATGTACACCGCGTAGTTGGTGCGGTACAGCTCGATCGGCGTATGGGTCAGGCCGATCCACATCAGGAAGTTGTTCAGCAGCCCGTTGTTCTTCAGGATCCCGATCCATGCGTACACGCGGATCAGGAACGACGTCCAGAACGGCAGCATCACGCCCATCATCAGCAGGTTGCGGGTCGCCGGGTTCGAACGCGCGATGTAGTACGCCATCGGATAGCCGATCAGCAGGCACAGCAGCGTCGTGATCGCGGCGACCACCACCGAATTCACGTAGGTCGCGAAATACAGGCTGTCGGTGAGCAGGAACGCGTAGTGCGACAGGTTCAGCGCGATGTGCATCACGCCGTCGGTGTACGACGCGAGCTCCGTGTACGGCGGGATGCCGAGCTGCAGCTCCGCGAAGCTGATCTTCACGACCAGCACGAACGGCACGAGGAAGAACAGCACGAGCCAGGTGTACGGCCCCGCGACGACCGCCGAGCCGCCGGTCAGGTTGAAGCGCCGCACGGGCCATGCGAGCAGGGACTTGAACGCGTTCATGACGTCAGCACCACGCCTGCGGTCGCGCTCCAGCGCACGTAGATCTCGTCGCCGAGCGACGGCGTGTCGAGCTCGGTGATCGCGAGGCTCGACACGTTCGCGATCACCGTCTTGCCCGCGTCGAGCTTCACGTGATACAGCGAATAGCCGCCCATGTACGCGACGTTGGTGATCCTGCCGCGCGCCCAGTTGAACGCGCCTTCGGGCGGCTTGCGCGTGAGCGCGATCCGCTCGGGGCGCACCGACACCGTGACCGGCATCCCAAGCGGGCCCGTGATCCCGTGGCTCACGTACAGCCGGCTCGGCAACTCCGGGGATTCGATGTACACGTAGTCGGGTTCGTCCTCGACCGTGACGCCGTCGAACAGGTTCGTCGAGCCGATGAACTCGGCCGAGAAGCGGCTGTTCGGATATTCGTAGACTTCGTTCGGCGAGCCGATCTGCACGATCTGCCCTTCGCTCATCACGGCGAGCCGGTTCGCCATCGTCATCGCCTCTTCCTGGTCGTGCGTGACCATGATGCAGGTGACGCCGACCTTCTTCAGGATGTTGACGAGCTCGATCTGCGTGCGCTGGCGGATCTGCTTGTCGAGCGCCGACATCGGCTCGTCGAGCAGCAGCACCTTCGGGCGCTTGACGAGCGAACGCGCGAGCGCGACGCGCTGCTGCTGGCCGCCCGACAGCTGGTGCGGCTTGCGCTTCGCGTACTTGCTCATCTGCACGAGCTCGAGCGCCGCGGCGACACGCTCCTTCAGTTCGGCCTTCGGCGTGCCTTCCTGCTTCAGGCCGTAGGCGACGTTCGCTTCGACCGACATGTGCGGGAACAGCGCATACGACTGGAACATCATGTTCACGGGCCGCTTGTACGGCGGCATCTGCGCGAGGTCCTCGCCGTCGATCAGGATCTTGCCCGATGTGACCGTCTCGAGGCCCGCGAGCATCCGCAAGAGCGTCGACTTGCCGGAACCCGAGCTGCCGAGCAGCGCGAACAGCTCGCCCTGGCGCACCGTCAGGTTCACGCTGCGCACCACTTCGGTCTCGCCGAATTTCTTGACGGCGTCGACGATCTGGACAAAGTTCTCGGCGCGCGCATTCGCGCCGGACGAAGGAACGAAGGACGGCGCGCTCGCAACCGGCGCACCCGACTGGCTATTCATGATGTGCTGCTTCTCTCCTGCGTTTGACGAACAAAGCCCCCGGGGGCACCAGGGGCTTCATGACTGCTGGCTCACTTCGGCTCGCGTCAGCGGCCCGATTTCAGCTCGGTCCACAGACGCGTCTGCAGACGCTGGATTTCAGGCGGCAGCGGCTTGAGCAGGAACAGCGTCTTCACGACGTCGGCCGGCGGGTAGACGGCCGGGTCGTTCGCGACGTCCGGCCGCACGTACTTGCGGGCCTCGGCGTTCGCGCTCGGGTAGTACACGGCGTTCGTGATCGCCGCGTGCACCTTCGGATCCTCGATGTAGTTGATCCATTGCAGCGCGGCGTCCTTGTTCTTCGCGTCCTTCGGGATCGCCATCACGTCGAACCAGACCGGTGCGCCGCCCTTCGGAATGTAGTACTCGACCTTGTACGGCTTCTTCGCTTCGAGCGCGCGATGCTTCGCGATCACGACGTCGCCCGACCAGCCATACGCGAAGCAGATGTCGCCGCCGACCAGGTCGTTGATGTAGCCCGACGAGTTGAACTGCGTGATGTACGGGCGGATCTTTTTCAGCACTTCCATCGCGGCCTTGTAGTCGGCCGGGTTCGTGCTCATCGGATCCTTGCCGATGTAGTGCAGCGCCGCCGCGAACATCTGGTCGGGCGCGTCGAGCACCGACACGCCGCAGGTCTTCAGCTTCGAGAGGTTTTCCGGCTTGAACAGGATGTCCCAGTTGTCGAGCGGGACCTTGCCGAGCGCCTGCTGCGCCTTCGTCAGGTTGTAGGCGAGACCGGTCGTGCCGTATGCCCAGGGCACCGTGTACTTGTTGCCCGGATCGGCGCCGGCGACGAGCGCCATCAGTTGCGGATCGAGGTGCTTGAGGTTCGGCAGCTTCGACTTGTCGAGCGGCGTGAAAATGCCGGCCGCGATCTGCTTGCCCGCGTAGTTGCTGGTCGGCACGACGATGTCGTAGCCCGAACTGCCCGTCAGCAGCTTCGCCTGCAGCGTGTCGTCGCTGTCGTAGTTGTCGTAGCGAACCTTGACGCCCGCCTGCTTCTCGAAGTTCGGGATCGTGTCCTTCGCAATGTAGTCCGACCAGTTATAGATATTGAGCTGCGTATCCTTCGCCGCTGCGGCCGACGCACCCACGCACAGCGCGAGCGCTGCGAACCGGCCCACTACCTTTGCTTTCATCCCGTTCTCCCTCCGGCCGGACCGCGTGTCCGGCTTGCCGTCTGCCTCGTCATGGCGGCGCATTCCGGCACGCCGCCCCTCGAAAACCCCGAACGCTACCATCATTCGCGCGCCGTCACAAAAAAATCATGCCCGTGTCGCGCAAACGGAACAGATTCCCGTCGCGAGCCGCGTGAGCGGCCCGCACGGCGGGGCGTTCCGGGGGAATTCTATCGGTTAATCGACGCCTGTCCATCAGGAAAAGAAAGCGGTGGCGAAACCGCGTGCGCACCGGCGGCGCTCCGGCATCCGGCCGGCCGCCCGGCCTCCATGCATTAAAATGACGCCCTGACGATTTCACGGCGCAAAACCTTCCGATGGCCTCCAATCTCCACGACTTGCCCGACAGCCCCTGCATCGGCGTGTGCTCGACCCTCTTCGACGAAGTCTGCAAGGGCTGCGGCCGCACGGCCGCCGAAGTATCGAACTGGGTGTTCCTGAGCGAAGACGAAAAGCGGGCCGTGTGGGCGCGCATCACGCGTGAAGGCACCGCGATGCGCTTCCAGTACGACAAGCTGTAAATCCGCCGCACAAAAAAAGAGCGGCATGCCGACTGCCATGCCGCTTCAACCCCAACTCTGTTCTTTTCCGAACGCGCCTAGAACTTCATCCCGACGCCCACGCCGACGATCAGCGGATCGATGTGCAGCGTGCCGATGCCCTTGTCGCCGAGCGTCGCATCGGTGCTCATCCAGATCTTCTTCACGTCGACGTTCATGAACACCTTCTTCGTGATCTGCACGTCGACGCCGAACTGCAGCGCCGGACCGAAGCTGCTCTTGTTGATCGACACGCCCTCGCCGCCGACGTTGAGCCCGTTGTTGTAGAAGTACGTGTAGTTCAGGCCCGCGCCGACATACGGGCGCACCTTGCCGGCATGGTTGAAGTGGTACTGCAGCAGCAGCGTCGGCGGCAGCACGCCCACGCCGCCGAGATTGCCGAGGCTCGACGTCATCTGGTGGCGCGACGTGCCGAGGATCAGTTCCACGCCGAGGTAGTCGCGGATCATGTACGTGAAGTCGAGCTCCGGCACGATCGCGTTGTTCACGCCGGTGTTGATCGCGCCCAGCGTGTCGCTCGCGCGTTCGTTCGGCTGGATGCTGATCGCGCGCAGCCGGACCAGTACGTCACCCTGGTTGATACCGTCGCCCGGCGAAGCCGCGTGCGATAGCGAAGGCAGCGCGGCGAGACTGGCCGCGATGGCGGCGGCGGTGACACAAGTTCGAATCGTTTTATGCATGGTGCGGACCCCTGAAGAATGCATTCCATTCTCCCTGTAGGGTCTTTCGAGCATCTTGATATTCGTCAAGCCAGCGTAAACATCGGACGGTTTGTCGCAGGCTCCGCCGCGCGGCCCGTCAGCAGCAGATCGAGTAGATCGCGCACGCTGCGGATCGCGTTGCCGAACGGCAGCGCTTCGCGGCCGCGGAAGAACAGGCCGTTCGCGACGTCGCCGCGCAGCGCGGCCGCGAGCCGCGTGTCGATGCAGAAATGGCCGAACTTCTCGATGCCGTCGCGCAGCCCGCAGACGCTCAGGCATTCGAGCGCCGTCGGGCAGCGCTGCCGGAATGCGCCAAGCTTGTCGCGAATGCGCGTTTCGTTGCGCAGGTAGCGATCGAGCCAGGGCGTCTTCACCGCGCGCGCCGGCAGCCCCGTCACGCTGACGAATTCGACGATGTCATCGGGCAGCGCATCGGCCAGCACGCGCTTGAAGTTCGGATGCGCATCGCCCTCCTCCGTCACCGCGAACGGGGTGCCCACCTGCACGCCGTTCGCACCGGCCGCGAGCGCCGCACGTACCGTGTCGTGACTGTTGATCCCGCCCGCGACGATCAGCGGGACCGTGTCGCGCGCGAGGCCGAGCGACGCCATCACCTGCGCGGTCTCGTCGAGCACCCGCGCGAAATCGAAGCGCGCATCGTGCATGTCGTCGATCTGCGTGACGCCGAGGTGACCGCCCGCATGCGCGGGATGCTCGATCACGATCGCATCGGGCAGCCGCCCCTTCTTCATCCACTTCTTCAGCACCAGCGCGATGCCGCGGCTGTCCGACAGGATCGGGATCAGCGCGATGTCGTGACCCTGCGTGAGGTCGGGCAGATCGAGCGGCAGGCCGGCGCCCATCACGATCGCGTCCGCGCCCTCGTCGCACGCGACGCGCACGTAGTCCGCATGCGCGCTCACCGCCTTCATCACGTTGACCGCGATCATCCCGCGCCCTTCGCTGTAGGTTTTCGCGAGGCGAATCTCGCGGGCAAGCGCGTCGAGGTTCGCGGCTTCGAGCGTCGCGCGGTCGGGATTCGCGCGGCAGCGCGCGAGCAGATCCGCATGGTGATGACGCAGGTCGATGCTGGCGATCGTGCCGAGCGCGCCTTCGCGCGCGACGCTGCCGGCGAGGCGGTGCGCGGAAACGCCAACGCCCATGCCGCCCTGCACCACGGGCAGCAACGAGCGGCCGCGAATCTTGAGCGGCGGGAAGGAAGTGCGTGCGGTCATCTGAACCTCGTCGAAACATCGAAAATCGGAAACGCGATGATCGACGATCCACCGGCGCGCACCTTGACGGCCGTCAATAAAAAACGGCACGCGAGCGTGCCGTTTCGGGTCATGCGGGGTAAAACGCTCAGGCCGGATTCGCCGGCTTGAGCTGCATCGACTTGTACTCGAGATACTCTTCGAGCCCGTACACGCCGTTCTCGCGGCCGTGTCCCGACTGCTTGTAGCCGCCGAACGGCGCGGCGCCGTTCCACATGCCGCCGTTGATGTCGACCTGACCCGTGCGGATGCGGCGCGCGACGCGCATCGCGCGCTCGTCGCTGCCCGCCCACACCGCGCCGCCGAGCCCGTACGGCGAATCGTTCGCGATGCGCACCGCTTCGTCTTCGTCGCGATACGTGATGATCGACAGCACCGGCCCGAAGATCTCCTCCTGCGCGATCGTCGATTTCGGATCGACTCGGCCGAACACCGTCGGCTTCACGAAGAAGCCCTTCGCGAGCCCTTCCGGCAGGCCCGTGCCGCCCGTCACGAGTTCCGCGCCGTCGTCGATCCCGCGCTGGATATACGCCTGCACGCGCTGCTGCTGCGCGGCCGACGCGAGCGCGCCGAGGCGCGTCGTTTCCTCACGCGGATCGCCCGCGACATACGCTTCGGCCGCCTTCTTCGCGATCTCGCGCGCCTCGTCGTAGCGCGCCTCCGGCACCAGCATCCGTGTGTGCGCCGAACAGGTCTGGCCCGCGTTCAGGTAGCACGCATTGACCGTGCCCTTCACCGCCGTCGCGAAATCGGCATCGTCGAGGATCACCGACGCCGACTTCCCGCCCAGCTCGAGCGCGACGCGCTTCACACCCGCGGCCGCGAGTTCGGCCACGCGCTTGCCGGCACGCGTCGAACCGGTGAACGACACCATGTCGACGTCCGGATCCGTCGCCAGCACCTCGCCGACGACCGGGCCATAACCGCATACGAGATTGAACACGCCCGGCGGCAGGCCCGCTTCGTGAATCGCTTCGGCGAGCATGAACGCGTTGAGCGGTGCGACTTCGGACGGCTTCAGGACGACCGTGCAGCCGGCCGCGAGCGCCGGTGCGACCTTCAGCGTGACCTGGTTGAGCGGATAGTTCCACGGCGTGATCGCCGCGACGACGCCAACCGGCTCGCGCACGACCAGCGAGTTACCGACCGTCGCCTCGAATTCGAACGATTCGGCGAGCTTCGCGTATGCCTTCCAGTTGTAGATCGGGCCGCCGACCTGGATCGCGCGCGACAGCTTGATCGGCATCCCGACTTCGCCGGTGATCGACTGCGCGAGTTCCTCGCTGCGCGCCTGCAGTCGCTCGACGATCTTGCGCAGATAGCCCGCGCGCGTCGCGGCCAGCGTCGCGGCCCATGCGTCGAATGCCGCGCGCGCCGCGCGGATCGCGTCCTGCGCGTCCGACGCGACGCCTTCGGGAATCCGGCCGATCACGGCCTCGGTGCCCGAGTCGATCACGTCGATCGTGCCCGTTCCGGCCGGTTTGCGCCATGCGCCGTCGATGTAGAACTGGTCGTAGATTTTCATCGCTTCCTGTCTCCCGGAAAACGGCCATTCTAACGAGTGCGGCGCGGCGCGGCGATGACGTCGAACGCGGCCGCAAGCGCAGACGGACGGTGCGCCGTACACCCGCTTCCCGCGGCTGCGGCATCCACGCCACGCCGGTGCACGACGTGGTCTGCATCGTGCTATGTTTTTAGTATCGGCGCCGGCCGCTGCAGGCCGCGCCACCCGAAGTCGATGCCTTTCGCGAGCGCTGCCATGACCGACGCATCCCGTACCCTCGGTTCGCAAGATCGCCTGGAACTGCTGTGCTGGCTCACCTGCGGCAATCTCGGCGCGTTTTATCTGAATGAATCCTGGCCGGACGCGTCTTTCCAGGTGCAGGCCGCGCACCGCTGGCTCGACCGCCATCACCGGCAGGCCGACTGGCTCGCGATCGCGAAGCTGGCCGCGCTGGCGCAGGACATCGCCAAGCGGCACGCCGGCTTCGTCGACGCGTCATGGGCGCGCGACGCGGTCGAGGAAATCGTCGATACCGACGATCTCGACTACCGGGCGAAACTCGTGCAATGGGTGTACGAAGACTGCTGCAAGGCACTCGCCGACAAGCGGCTGGCCGACTGACCGCTCGCGCATGCGCGCGCACCGGCTTGCGCCATCACGCTATCGGCAGCCGCTGCGTCGACTTCAACTGCCGCAGCGACAGGTTCGAGCGGATGCTCAGCACGCCCGGCAATCTGCGCAGCACCCTTTCGACGAAATGACTGTAGTCGTCGAGGTCGGCTGCCACCACCTGCAGCAGGAAATCCGCTTCGCCGGTCGTGTTGTCGCATGCAAGCACGTTCGGGCTCGCCTGAATCAGACGCTCGAACTCGGCCGTCACCTCCTCGCTGTGCTGCGTGCAGACGATCTGCACGAACGCCATCACGCCCAGCCCGAGCTTGCGGCGGTCGAGCCGCGCGTGATAGCCCGCGATCAACCCCGCTTCCTCCAGCCGCCTGAGCCGGCGCCAGCAGGACGTCTCGCTCAGCGAGAATGCTTCGGCGAGCCGCGCATTCGACACGCGCCCGTCCTGCTGGAGCATGTCGAGCATGCCGCGATCGATCCTGTCCAGTTGTTCCATGAAAGCTCCTTGCGCCAGGCGCCCGATCCTCGCGAGGCTATCTCAAGAATACCCGTTTCTCAATCGCAAAATGAAAGATAAATGCGCTTTCGTCCGGCTATATTGAAAGATTGGTTCGATCCAGGAGGAGATAGTGAAAGCAGTCGTTTATGAAGCGTTCGGCGCGACGCCGCGGCTGATGAATGTCGACGATCCGGCGCCGGCACCCGACGGCGTCGTGATCGAAGTGAAGGCGACCGGCGTGTGCCGCAGCGACTGGCACGGCTGGATGGGACACGACCCGGACATCGTGCTGCCGCATGTGCCGGGGCACGAACTCGCCGGCGTCGTGGTCGCGGCGGGCGCGGCGGTCACGCGCTGGAAGGCCGGCGACCGCGTCACGGTGCCGTTCGTCGGCGGCTGCGGACACTGCCCGGAATGCCACTCCGGCAACCAGCAGGTATGCGAGCAACAGTTTCAGCCAGGCTTCACGCACTGGGGCTCGTTCGCCCAGTTCGTCGGCATCCATCACGCGGACCTGAACCTCGTGCGGCTGCCCGACGCGCTCGATTTCCCGACCGCGGCGAGCCTCGGATGCCGCTTCGTGACGTCATTTCGCGCGGTGGTCGACCAGGGGCGCACGTCCGCCGGCCAGTGGGTGGCCGTGCACGGCTGCGGAGGCGTCGGTCTGTCGGCGATCATGATCGCGCATGCGATCGGTGCGAACGTCGTCGCGATCGACATTTCGGACCAGGCGCTCGCGCTCGCGCGATCGGTCGGCGCAGCGGCGACCGTCAATGCGTCGCAAGTCGCGGACGTGGTCGATGCGGTGAAGGAGATCACGCGCGGCGGCGCACACGTGTCGCTCGATGCGCTCGGCCATCCGACCACCTGCTTCAACTCGATCAGCAATCTGCGCCGCCGCGGCAAGCATGTGCAGGTCGGGCTGATGCTCGGCGAGCATGCGACGCCGGCCGTGCCGATGAGCAAGGTCATCGCGCACGAACTGGAGATTCTCGGCAGCCACGGGATGCAGGCGCATCGTTACGACGCGATGCTCGACATGGTGCACGCCGGCACGCTCGCGCCGAACCGGTTGATCGGCAAGGAAATCAGTCTCGGCCAGTCGATTGATGCGCTGATGAACATGAACCGGTTCGAAGGCGCCGGTGTGACCGTTGTGACGGATTTTTCGGGCTGACGATACGAAAAAGCCTGCCGGGCTTCCACCTGGCGGGCTTCCGGTACATCAGGCCGGGCATGACCGCCCGGACACTTACTCCTGCCCCTGACTCGTCAGGAACTCCTCATAATTCCCGCCGAAGTCGAACAGCGTGCCGTCCGTCTTCACTTCGATGATGCGGTTCGCCAGCCCGCTCACGAACTCGCGGTCGTGCGACACGAAAATCAACGTGCCTTCGAACTGCTCGAGCGCGATCTGCAGCGACTCGATCGACTCCATGTCCATGTGGTTGGTCGGCTCGTCCATCAGCAGCACGTTGTGGCGGCCGAGCATCAGCTTGCCCCAGATCATGCGGCCCTTCTCGCCGCCCGACAGCACCTTCACCGATTTCTTGATGTCGTCCGACGAAAACAGCAGGCGGCCCAGCGTGCCGCGCACCATCGTCTCGTCATCGCCGTCCTTGCGGTACTGGTCGATCCAGTCCATCAGCGTGATGTCGTTCGGGAACTCCTCGTACGTATCCTGCGGCATGTAGCCGACATTCGCGTTCTCGGACCACTTCACCGTGCCGTGATCGAGCGGCAGCGCGCCGAGCAGCGAACGCAGCAGCGTGGTCTTGCCCGCGCCGTTCTCGCCGATGATCGCGATGCGCTCGCCCGGCTGCACCGACAGGTTGAAGTTCTGGAAGATCGTGCGCTCGTACTTCTTCGTGATCTCTTCGGCGACCACCGCGACGTTGTGCAGCTTCTTCTCGAACTCGAAGCGGATGAACGGGTTCTGACGCGACGACGGCTTGAATTCCTCGATCTTGATCTTGTCGATCTGCTTCGCGCGGCTCGTTGCCTGGCGGGCCTTCGACTTGTTCGCCGAGAAGCGGCGCACGAAGTCCTGCAGCTCGGCCACGCGTTCCTTCGCCCGCGTGTTCGCCGCAGCCTGGCGCTCGCGCGCCTGTGCCGACGCGAGCATGTAGTCGTCGTAGTTGCCCGGCCAGACCTTCAGCGTGCCGAAGTCCATGTCGGCCATGTGCGTGCACACCGAGTTCAGGAAGTGACGATCGTGCGAGATGATGATCATCGTCGAGTTGTACTCGTTGAGCGTTTGCTCGAGCCAACGGATCGAGTTGATGTCGAGGTTGTTGGTCGGTTCGTCGAGCAGCAGCACGTCCGGCTTCGAGAACAGCGCCTGCGCGAGCAGCACGCGCAGCTTCCAGCCCGGCGCGACGTCGGCCATCGTGCCGTTGTGGAACTTCTCCTCGATGCCGATGCCGAGCAGCAGCGCGCCCGCGCGCGCCTCGGCGTCGTAGCCGCCGTATTCGGCGAACTTGCCTTCGAGCTCGGCCGCGTGCATGTAGTCGTCGTCGGTGGCTTCCGGGTTCGCGTAGATCGCGTCGCGCTCGGCCATCGCGGCCCACATCTCGGTGTGACCCATCATCACGACGTCGAGCACGCGCACGTCTTCATACGCGAACTGGTCCTGGCGCAGCTTGCCGAGCCGCACGTTCGGCTCCAGCGCGACGTTGCCGCCGCTCGGCTCGAGGTCGCCGCCGAGGATCTTCATGAAGGTCGACTTGCCACAGCCGTTCGCGCCGATCAGACCATAGCGGTTGCCCTCGCCGAATTTGACCGAGATATTCTCGAACAAGGGCTTCGGCCCGAATTGCATCGTGATGTTGGCAGTAGAAAGCACGGCAGGTCCCGTAAGAGAGAAATCGACGGAAAACCGTGTATTTTAGCAGGTGTCGGAGAAACTGCCGACCGCACCGCCGCGGCCCCCGTGGTACGGTCGTTGCCCGGTGCCGGGCTGCCCCGTCAACACGACGGCATACGCGCCATCGCCGTCACACCGGAACCCCGCATGCCAACCAGCCAGCTTCGAGAACAACTCGTCGGCGCATGGCGCCTCGTTTCCTACGAAATCCGCCCGCGCGACGGCGGCACCATCACCTACCCGCTCGGCCGCGACGCGCGCGGCTGGATCCTGTACACGCCGGACGGCTACATGTCCGCGCAGTTAATGGCGTCCGGCCGGCCCCCGTATGCGGACGGCGACCTGCAGGGCGGCAGCGTCGAGGAACGCGCCGCCGCCGCCCACGGCTACATCGCGTATTCAGGCCCTTTTAGCGTCGACGACAACGGCACGCTGACCCATGAAATGGATGTGAGCCTGTATCCGAACTGGATCGGCAACGCTCAGCAGCGCGTCGTCAGTATCGACGGCGACCGGCTGCAACTCGGCACCGCCGAGCCTGTCGTCATCCGCGGCCAGCAGGTTGACGCGGTACTCGTCTGGGTACGCGCCCGCCGCTGAGCAGCGGCCGCTGAGGACACGTCGCGACGGTGACGGGACCAGACGGGGCGACCGCGCCGGCGGCGCAACGAGCGCAACGAGCGCAGCCGGCCGGCGCGACGCCGTGCCGCGTGCCGCACCGCCGTCGCGGGTCACTTGCCGGCTTTCGCCGCTTCTTTCTGCACCGCCTTGGCCTTCATCTGCGCGAACAGCTGCGAACACGGCACGTCGCGGTTATTGCTCGGCGCGATCAGCGGAATCAGCGCCGCGAACGGGTTGATCAGCCCGAGCCCGACCGCCGCGCCGGCGCGCAGCGCGAGCGCGCCCGCCTCGACGCCGACCTTCGGGTTCTTGAACGTGCCCTTCGCGTACAGCGGCGAGCGCAGCGAGAAGATCCGGAAACCCTTCGTATGCGGATGGATCTTCAGGTCGACCGATTCGTCGCGCAGATTGACCGGTCCGTCGACGTTGATCAGCGCGTCGTCCGTATCGAGCGCGAAGACCTTCGGCTCGAGCATGCCGTCATTCGCGACGAAATCGAACGCCGCGCAATTGATCTTCACGTCGCGGGTGCCGAACAGCTTCTCGTAGACGACGTTCGCGACGTTCAGGCCCGCCGCCTCCATCAGCAGGAGGCTGATGCGGCCGTCCGTGATGAGCGCCTTCACCTCGCCGGTCGACGTCGCGGCGAGCGCGGCCGGCGAGTTGCCGGTCGCCGACAGCGACGCGTCGCCGTTGATCTCGCCGAGCGCGGTCTGCATCACCTTCTGCGTCGGGAACAGCTGCTTGAGCTTCAGGTGGCGCGCGCTCAGCGTGAAGCGGCCCTTGAGCGGCGTGCGGCTGCCGTCGAGATGCGCATTCGTCGCGAGCGTACCGCCAGCGACGCCGAATTGCAGCGGTTCGAGCGTCAGCACGCCGTCATGCAACAGGATGTGGGTGTACAGGTTGGTGATCGGCAACTGCGGGCTCTTGATCAGCCTGCGACCGGTGAATTTCACGTCCGCGTCGATCGCGCTCCAGCGCTCGGTGCGGAACGCCGCGACCGGCAGCACGCGGTCCGGCGGCTGACGCGTCGTGTCGCCGCGCTTCGCCTTGCTGGCGGGCGAGTCGGCGCCGATCACCGGCGCGAGGTCGGAGAACTGCAGCAGGTTCGACACGACTTCGCCCGACAGCTTCGGCCGCGGCTTGCGCTGCGCCCAGGTGAGCGTGCCGTGCAGATCGCTGCCGCCGACGCGGCCCTTGAAGTTCTCGTAGCGGAACGTGCTCGTGGGCGGATTGAAGTTGCCGATCAGCCGTCCGTCGGTCGCATACGGCGGCGTGTCGGGCAGCGTGATGCCGGTGAGCTGGTAGAGGTGCGACATCGACGTGCCCTGCAGCCACAGCCGCAGGTTGAGCGCCGCGAGATGCCGCGGATCGGTCAGCGTGCCGACGATCGCGAGCCGCGTATCGCCGGCCTTCACGTCGGCCTGCAGAGGGAACGGCTGCGTCGCGCTCTCGACCGCCAGCACGCCGCCCACCTTGCCGGTGCCGGTCACCGGCACGTTCTTGTAGCGGCCGTCGACCTTCAGGCCGAACGCATACGTCGGCTCCGATTTCGCGGGCACCGCGGCGCCGGATGCGCCGCTCGCGGCGGATGCCGGCACGGCCGTCGATGCTGACGAGACCGGCCTGGCCGCGGAGGCAGACGCCGCGCCCGATGCAACCACGGCCGTCGACGCCGCGCTCGCGCCCTGCGCCGCGGATGCGCCCGACGCGGCGGACGCGGCCTCCGCATGCGCCTTCGCGGCCATCTGCGCGGCCCCCTGCTTGCCGACATGCTGGGCGGACGCCGCGAGCGAGGTCTGTTCCTGCTCCTTCAGCACGTCGCCGATCGGAATCGGATGGCCGAGCGTATCCACCGCGATCGTGAGATCGGCCTTGGTGATCGCGTCGCGATAGACGATGGTCCCCTTCGCGAACGCGAAGCTGTCGAGCCGCAGGTTCCACCGCGTCGGCTTGCCCGATTGCTTGAATTCGAAGGTCCACGTGTTGCGGCCATCGGCGAGCCGCTCGAGGTCGACTGCGGGATTGACGGCGTCGATCGACGGAATGACGATCTGGTGCGTGAAGAGCGGGAGAATCGCGAGATCGAAGTGGGCGGCGTCGAGCGTGACGAACTTCGGGCCCTTCGCCCAGTCGGGGTTGCCGATCTCGAGCTGCGTGGCCGAGAAGCGCGGCCAGGGTACCCACGCGCGCCAGCCGGTCTCGCCTTGCGGGCGATGCCAGTCGACCTTCAGATCGCCGTGGATCGCAAACGAACGGCCAAGTGCGGTGCTCACATGTTCGTTGACCCACGGTTTCGCGTGGTTCCAGTCGAACGTGAAAATGAAGATGCCGGTTGCCGCGATGACCAGTGCGACGATACCGACGATCCATGCACCCGACTTGCCAATGGCTCGAGCTAGCGTCATGGCGGTTCCGTTGTTGTTCTGCAGAATTTGCGCGCCATGTCGGGCCCCTTGCGTGAGTGAACGGAACACGACACCGGCGGCTTTCAATCGGTATTATGGCGCACGCTGCGGCAACGCTTCGGCGCCATTAACGCTTTTTTTCATTTGTGACATGACCGTCCCCACCGGCCTCATCGAAGCGCAACAGATCACGCGCCGCGACGCCAGCAGCGGCAAGACGTTGCTGACGCCGACCGACTTCAGCCTCGCCGCGGGATCGCGAATTGCTATCACGGGAGCGTCGGGTTCCGGCAAAAGCGTGCTGCTGCGCGCGCTCGCGTTGCTCGATCCGCTCGACGGCGGTCACATCCTGTGGCGCGGCAAGCGCATCCGGCGCGGTGCGATTCCGGGCTACCGGCGCCGTGTCGCGTACGTGCGCCAGCGGCCCGCGCAGATGGACGACACCGTCGAAGCGCAATTGCGCTATCCGTACTCGCTCGCGATCTATCGCGACGCGACGTTCGACCGTGCGCGCGCCGAAGCGCTCGCGGCGCGCGCCGGTCGCGGCGCCGACTTTCTCGACAAGCGGGCGAGCGAACTGTCGGGCGGCGAAGCGCAGATCGCCGCGCTGCTGCGCGTGCTGCAGCTCGATCCCGACGTGCTGCTGCTCGACGAGCCGACGTCCGCGCTCGACCCCGACTCGACGCGCGCGATCGAAGCGCTCGTCGGCGCCTGGTTCGACGCGGCACCCGACGCGCGCGCGTACATGTGGATCTCGCACGATCCGGCGCAGGCCGCGCGGATCGGCACGATGCGGCTCGTGATGCAGGCCGGCGTGCTGCACACCGCGCGCGCGACGCAGGCGGCGCAATGAGCCCATCGCTGCAGGACCTGAGCCTCGTCGACGTCGGTATCGCGGCCGCGCTCGTCGCGGTCAACGGCGCGATCTCGGCCGCGCTGTCGCTCGGGCTCGGGCGCAAGCTCGCGCTCGCCGCCGTGCGCACCGTCGTGCAGTTGCTCGCGATCGGCTACGTGCTTGGCTGGGTGTTCGGCCACCCGCACTGGAGCGTCGTGCTGCCGATCACCGCGCTGATGACGTTGATCGCCGGCTTTGCGGGCGCCGGTCGCGGCAAGCATGCGTATCGCGGACAACGCGTCGACAGCATCGCGTCGATCTGGTTCAGCAGCTGGTTCGTCGCGGCGATCGGCCTGTTCGTCGTGATCCGCATTCATCCGTGGTACGCGCCGCAATATGCGATCCCGATCCTCGGGATGATCCTCGGCAATACGCTGACGGGCGTGTCGCTCGGCGTCGAGCGGATGATGGAAGAACTGACCGCGCGGCGCGACCGCGTCGAGACCGCACTCGCGCTCGGCGCAACACGATGGGAAGCCGCGCAGGACGCCGCGCGCCAGGCCGTGCGCGCGGGCATGCTGCCGACGCTCAACCAGATGGCCGTGGTCGGCGTCGTGAGCCTGCCGGGGATGATGACGGGTCAGGTGCTGGCCGGCCAGTCGCCGCTGCAGGCCGTGCGCTACCAGATCGTGATCATGTTCCTGATCGCCGCGGCATCCGCCCTTGGTACCGTCGGCGCGGTGCTGATGACGTATCGCCGGCTGTTCTCGGCCGACCATCGCTTTCTCGCGTCGCGGCTCGAGGAACGCGCGCAGTGACGCACGCCTGCCGCAACGCACGCGGCCTTCGCACGGCGTGCGATCAACGGGCAGCGCGGCGTTTTCCGACGGCTTGACGCAACGCAGCCGTCACGCGCGGCTCTGCAACGCACCGCGATTGGTTGCGCGCGCACCGGCCGCGGCCGGCCCGCGCGCAGCGCTCAGTGCTTGATCGACACCGTCACCTTGGTGCCGTCGCTCATCGTGACCGTCTTCGAACCGCCATTGGTCGAAATCGATACCCACTTGACCTGGCTCACCGACACGACGTCCGGGCACTGCAGCGACTTGCCGCCCGTGCTCGCGTTGCGCGTGCCTTTCGGCGCGGCCGCCTGGAAGCTCATCTGCACGTTCGCGATCCCCTTCGCGTCGACCGATGGCGCGAGCCGCACCTGGGTCTGGCGCACCATCGCGCCGTTCGCGTCGCGCGGCAGATTGTCGGCGTTCGGGCAACCGTCCGGCATCGCCACCGCGCCGCCCGGCGGCACCGACTTCCAGTTGAAGTCGTCGGTTTCGCCCGAGCGGATCTTGCGGGTCTCCTGCGTATTGCCGAAGGTCTTCGAGTCGACCTTGACGGTGTATTCGAGCTGCCCTGTCCCGCCGCCCTTCAGGCTGCCCTTGACCGGCGGCGCCGCGAATACGCTCGCGCTGACGCACGCCGCCGCGAACACGGCCGACCACGATGCGGCGACTGACAAGCTGCGTTGGCTCATGCTGACCTCCTTGTAATGCGGCGGCACGCGCGTGCCGCGCGGTTTTCGATGCATGATGCGTTGCCAGTCTACCGCCAAGCGGCATGCAATGCGCCGCAAACGCATCGGGTGTTACCCCGCTTGCGTTCGCGACGCAGCCTCCCTTACGCGCGACGCCGGCTCAGAAGCCGCTCAGCACCAGCTTGCCGATCGCGCGCCCGGCCTCGAGCAACTGGTGCGCGCGCCGCACGTTCGCCGCGTTGATCGTGCCGAGCTGTTCGCCAACGGTCGTGCGCAGCGTGCCGCCGTCGACGAGCCGGGCGACCTCGCTCAGGATCTTGTGCTGCTCGATCATGTCCGGCGTCTCGAACATCGCGCGCGTGAACATGAATTCCCAGTGAAACGCCGCGCTCTTCGCCTTCAGCAGTTCGACCGGCACCGGCTTGCCGTTCTCGACGATCGTGCAGATGCCGCCCTGCGGCCGGATGACTTCCGCCGCGGCCGGGAAATGATGGTCCGTGTCGTTGAAGATCAACACGTAGTCGACCTCCGGATGGCCGATGTC
The DNA here is from genome assembly GCF_046534765.1 of Burkholderia sp. SIMBA_062. Lineage (NCBI taxonomy): Bacteria > Pseudomonadati > Pseudomonadota > Betaproteobacteria > Burkholderiales > Burkholderiaceae > Burkholderia > Burkholderia sp. SIMBA_062. The sequence goes on along the minus strand of NZ_JAWRYD010000004.1, from coordinate 8,908 downwards.
ACGCAACTGCGCGGGCAGGTCGCCGAAATGATCGACCACGTCGTCCGCGCCGAGCGAGCGCACCCATTCGGCCGACGCCGGACGCGACGCGGTTGCGATCACGCGCAGCTTGCCGAGCGTCTTCGCGAGCTGGATCGCGATCGAACCCACGCCGCCCGCGCCGCCGATGATCAGCACCGACTTGCCCGCGTCCGCGCCCTGCGGCGACACGCGCAGCCGGTCGAACAGCGCCTCCCACGCGGTCAGCGCGGTGAGCGGCAACGCGGCCGACGCCGCGAAATCGAGCGTGCGCGGCTTGCGTGCGACGATCCGCTCGTCGACCGCGTGGAATTCGCTGTTCGCGCCGGGGCGCGTGATGCTGCCCGCGTAGAACACCTCGTCGCCGGGCCGAAACAGCGTGACCTCGGCACCGACCGCGACGACCGTGCCGGCCGCATCCCAGCCGAGCACGCGCGGCACCGCCTCGACCTGCGCCTTCGGCGCGCGCACCTTGGTGTCGACCGGGTTCACGGAAATCGCCTCGACCTTCACGAGCAGATCGCGCGGGCCCGGCACCGGTTGCGGCAGTTCCACGTCGAGCAGCGCCTGCGGGTCGTCGATCGGCAGGTAGCGGGTCAGTCCAACGGCTTTCATCACGAAACTCCTTCGGGGAAATCGGGCGGGCCGCGGCGCAGCCCCATGCATGCCATCGTAGGCCGCCCGATCCTTCGATAAAACCGCTATATTTCCTGAAACATTTTCAGGAATTTCAGAACAATGAGCTCCGATCCGATTCCGGCCCCGGACAAGCCGCTCGACCTGCTCGACGTCGGCCTGTTCGTGCGCGCCGCGCTGCTCGCGAACGTGACGGCGGCCGGGCGCGAATTCGGCGTGTCGGCCGCGGTCGCAAGCGCGCGCATCGCACAGCTCGAGCGTCAGCTCGGCGCGCGATTGCTGCATCGCACCACCCGCCGCATCAGCCTCACGCAGGACGGCGAAGTCTTCATGGCCCGGGCCGAGGCGCTGCTGTCGGCCGCCGACGCCGCGCGGGCGTCGGTCGGCCACGGCCGCAGCGAACCGTACGGACGGCTGAAGGTGTCGATGTCGTCGTCGTTCGGCCGCCAGCACGTCGCGCCCGTGATCCCCGCGTTCCTGCGCCGCTACCCGTCCGTGTCGCTGGACCTGCGGCTCTCCGACGAGATCGTCGATCTCGTCGACGACGGCTACGACGTCGCGATCCGCCTCGGCGCGCTGAAGGATTCGACGCTGGTCGCGCGCAAGCTCGCCGCGAACCGGCGCGTGCTGTGCTGCTCGCCCGCGTATCTCGCCGAACACGGGACGCCACGCCATCCGGCCGACCTCGCGCAGCACGAATGCGTGATCCTCGGCGACCAGCGCGACTGGTCGTTCGTCACGCCGCAGGGCCCGCTCACCGTGCGGGTCGGCGGCCGGCTCGTCGCGAGCAACGGCGAGGCGATCCGCGAAGCGCTCGTCGACGGCTTCGGCATCGCGATCAAGTCGACCTGGGACGTCGGCCCCCTGCTCGCGAACGGCACGCTCGTCACCGTGCTCGACGACTACCCGTTCGCGCACGACGTCGCGATCTGGGCCGTCTATCCGAGCCGCGCGCACGTGCCGCTGAAGACGCTCGCGTTCATCGCGTTCCTGGCCGAACACTTCGGCGATCCGCCTTACTGGGATCGCGCGGACGAACGCTGAACGCCAGCCCGTGAGCGGCGCTGGCGGCGGCGCTGGCCGTCATCCGCGGCGATCCGGCCGCGAACGGAAACCAACCGGCTACAATGGCGCGTCCGCGGCGCAGCGGCCCGACGCCGGACAGGGCCCGCGTTCGCAGGCGGTCGCATGCCGGCCGCGCACGCGTTTCATTCGCTTTCAATCATTCCGCCATGACCCACAACCTCGTCATCCAGAGTCTCGCGCCGCTGTCGGACGCGCATCACAAACCGCTGCTCGCGCTGTCGCGCGGCACCCGCATCGTGCAGACCGACGATCACGCGCTGCGCATCGAAAACGCGAACCCCGCGCAGCGTCTCGACATCGACGCGTACTGCGGCACGCATGCGCTCGACTTCGGCTTCGTCGAAGCCGGCCGCACGCTCGGCGACTTCGGGCTCGCCGTGATGGACATGGATTCGACGCTGATCACGATCGAATGCATCGACGAGATCGCCGATTTCTGCGGGCTGAAAACGCAGGTCGCGGAGATCACCGAAGCGGCGATGCGCGGCGAGATCCGCGACTTCAACGAAAGCCTCACGCGCCGCGTCGCGCTGCTCGCGGGCCTCGACGCGCACGCGCTCGAGCGCGTGTACGAGGAACGGCTGCAGTTGTCGCCGGGCGCGGAGACGATGCTCGCCGGCGTGAAGGCCGCGGGCCTGAAGACGCTGCTCGTGTCGGGCGGCTTCACGTTCTTCACCGAGCGCCTGAAGGCACGTCTCGGCCTCGACTACGCGCATGCGAACACGCTCGAGATCGTCGACGGCAAGCTGACCGGCAAGGTGCTCGGCGAAATCGTCAACGCGGACGTGAAGGCGCGCCTGCTCCGCGAAACCTGTGCATCGCTCGGCATCGAGCCGAGCCGCGCGATCGCAATGGGCGACGGGTCGAACGACATGAAGATGATGGCCGAAGCCGGGCTGTCGGTCGCGTTCCACGCGAAGCCCGTCGTGCGCGGTGCGGCCACCGTCGCATTCGACCATGTCGGCCTCGACGGGCTGCTGCGGCTGTTCTGATCCGCGCAAGCCGCCCATGAAAAACGCCGGCGCGAGGTGGCCTCGCGCCGGCGTTGTGTTTTTCCGCTGCGGTTGCGTTATCGACCGAGCGTCGCCTGCATCGCGCGCTCGATGTCCGCGCGCAGGTCGGCTTCGTCCTCGAGACCGACGTAGAAACGCACCAGCGTGCCGCGATGCGGCCAGTCCGCACGCATCGACGCCACGTCGTAAGGCATCGCGAGGCTGCACGCGCCGCCCCAGCTCCAGCCGATCGCGAACAGCTCGAGCGCCTCGACGAAACGATCGATCTGCTCGCTGCTGTAGCGTTCGTCGAATATCACCGAGAACAGCCCGCCCGCGCCGGTGAAGTCGCGCACGAACGACGCGTGTCCCGGGCAGTCGGCCAACTGCGGATGCAGCACGGCCGCGATCTCCGGCCGCGCCTTCAGCCATTGCGCGAGCGCAAGCGCGCTCTTGCTGTGCGCATCGAAGCGCACCTGCATGCTCGGCAGACTGCGCAGCACGAGCGAGCAATCGTCGACCGAAACGCCGATCCCGCAGCGCATCCGCGCGAGCTTCAGTTGCGCGTGCAGTTCGGCGTTCGCGGTGATCGTCGCGCCCATCAGCACGTCGCTGCCGCCCGATTGATACTTGGTCAGCGCCTGCACCGAGATGTCGACGCCATGCTCGAACGGCTTGAACGCGAGCCCGGCCGAATACGTATTGTCGATCGCGGTGACGATGCCGCGCGCCTGCGCGACCGTCGTGATCGCGCGCACGTCGGGCACTTCCATCGTCACCGAGCCCGGCGCCTCGATCCAGATCAAGCGCGTGTTCGGCTGGATCAGGTCGGCAATCCCGGCGCCGACGAGCGGGTCGTAGAAGCGCACCGTGATGCCGAAATCCTTCGCGAGCCAGTTGCCGAAATCGGCGTTCGGCCCGTAGACGTTGTGCGGGATCAGCACGTCGTCGCCCGCCTTCATGATCCCGAAATAGACGTTCATGATCGCCGCGAGGCCCGACGGCTGCAGCAGCGCGTGCGTGCCGCCCTCGATCTCGGCAAGGCGCTGCGCGAGCGCGAGCGACGTCGGGGTCGCGTGCAGGCCGTAGCGCCACTGGTTGTCGTCGTGCCAGACCAGCGCGCGCATCGTCGCGAGATCGGGGAACACGACCGTCGATGCACGCGCAACCGGCGGCACGAACGAACGGAAGCCGTCCGGAATGACGTCGTCGGGTTGAACGATGCGGGTCTGGAGTGCGCGCTTCGGAGTGGATGCAGTCATGGCAGGAGGCCGGGGGAAAGGCCGTTCGGTTGCGGAATGTGTCGCTAGATTAGCCAAATTCGGCGCGGTTGGCCCGGTACAATGCGCGCCGCACGCACCGAGCCAGCGCGCTCAGTCGTCGGTGCGCAGATTGAAGATGCCGCCGACCGTCTCGATTTCCTGCACGCGGCCGTCGCGTACCTGCAGCGCCGCGCGCTTGCCCGGCGCCGCGCGCAGCACGACCGGTTGCGGATCCGATTCGTCCGAGTTCATCCTGTCGGCCTTCAGCTCGCCCGTCGCATCGAAGCGCCCGATCCACACGCCCGTGATGTTCGTGCCGTCGTTCGACTCCTCGATTTCGAGCGTGTCGCCGTCGCGATCGCCGGCGAGCAGGATCACCTCGCCCGTGTCCGTGAACTGGTATTCGCCGTGCACGCCTTCCTCGTCCGTCTTCGGGCCGAGATGCGCGACGATCGGCCGGTCGCCGAGCGTGCCCTCGTAGCGAGGCAGCCGGGCGAATTCCGGGTTCGGCCGCAGCGGCCGTACGGGCGCCGCTTCATCCTGCTGCGCGCCCGACGCGGCGGCCTGGGCCGCGACCACGCCAGGCATCGCGAGGCCCGCCGCCAGCGCGCCGGCGATTACCAGCGCCCGTTGCCATTCCAGATATCGACCCACCTTGTGTTGCTCCCTTGCTTCAGATTCGCTCGAAAAACGCGGCGATGAGTTGCTCGTCGCCGATGCACATCGTCACGAGCGTTTAGCAGCCGCCGATGTGGTACGCGTGCCGCCCGCCCCCGCTCAGGTCGCGCGTCATCCGAAGGTTCGAATGAGTGCGTCGCATGGCCGGCGCGCGGGATCCGCGTCAGCCCTGCACCAGGCGTTCCACCGCATCGCGGTGCGGAATCGGCGCGACCGCGCCGTAGCCCGTCGTCGACAGCGCCGCCGCCGCGTTCGCATAACGCGCGGCCGCGAACGGATCGTCGCCCGCGACGATCCGCGCGACGAACGCGCCGCCGAAGCAGTCGCCCGCGCCCGTCGCGTCGATGGCCTCGACCGCGAAGCCCGGCACCACGCGCCGTTCGTTCGGGGTCGCGACATACGCGCCTTCCTTGCCGAGCTTCAACGCGACGACCCGCGGCCCGTGTTCGAGCATCGCATCGACGATCGCATCGCGATCGTTCGCGCCCGTGAGCGCCGTGACGTCGTCCCAGCTCGGCAGGCAGATGTCCGTCTGGCGCAGCGCCTCGCGCATCACCGCGCGGGCACGTGGCAGCGGCCACAGCTTCAGGCGCAGGTTCGTGTCGAAGCTGACCTGCGCGCCGTTGCTGCGCGCATGGTCGATCGCCGCGAACGCGGCGTCGCACGCGGTCGCACTGATCGCGAGGCTGATGCCCGACAGGTGCACGGCCTTCGCCGCGGCCAGCGCGTCGAGCGGCAGGTCGGCCACCGTGTAGCGGCTCGCCGCGGAGCCCGCGCGCAGATAGTCGAACTGGTGGCCGGCGGCGCCGTGCGTGACGAAATACACGCCGGTGGGCGCCGCGCGGTCGATCCGCACGTAGGTCGTGTCCACATGCTCCGCCGCCCACATGCCGGTCAGCAAGCGGCCGAACGGATCGTCACCGATCGCCGACACGAAGCCCGTCGACGCGCCCTGCCGCGCCGCGGCGATGCAGAAGTTCGACGTGTCGCCGCCGAAGCCCTGCAGGAACTCGGGACGGCCCGGCTGCGACTGGTTGAATTCGATCATCGCCTCGCCGAGCGCGAGGATCTGCGGAAATGCGGCGGTCATCGCTTAAACCTCGCCCCACAGGTCGTGGCCGTCCGCGCCCGTGATCTTCACCGACACGAAATCGCCGACCTTGTAGCGCTTCGACGCCTTCGTCGCCGGCTCGACATAGACGACGCCGTCGATCTCCGGCGCATCCGCCGCCGTGCGGCCGATGCCGCCTTCGTCGCTGACTTCGTCGATCAGCACCTTGAGGGTCTTGCCGACCTTGCGCTGGATACGCTTGGCCGACACTTCCTCGGCGACTTCCATGAAGCGCGCGCGGCGCTCTTCGCGAACGTCGTCCGGCAGCGCGCCGTCCAGTTCGTTCGCGGTCGCGCCTTCGACCGGAGAATACGCAAAGCAGCCGACGCGATCGAGTTCCGCGTCGCGAATGAAGTCGAGCAGCGTTTCGAACTGCTCTTCCGTCTCGCCGGGGAAGCCGGCGATGAAGGTGCTGCGGATCGTCAGGTCCGGGCAGATCTCGCGCCACTTCTGCACGCGCTCGAGCACCTTCTCCGCGTTGGCCGGGCGCTTCATGCGCTTCAGCACGTCCGGATGCGCGTGCTGGAACGGCACGTCGAGATACGGCAGCACGTGGCCCTTGAACGGGCCTTCGGCCATCAGCGGAATCACTTCGTCGACGCTCGGATACGGATACACGTAGTGCAGGCGCACCCACGCGCCGTACTGCGCGGCGAGTTCGCCGAGCGCGGCGACGAGGTCGGTCATGCGCGTCTTGATCGGCTTGCCGTTCCAGAAGCCCGTGCGGTACTTCACGTCGACGCCGTACGCGCTCGTGTCCTGCGAGATCACGAGCAGTTCCTTCACGCCCGACTTGAACAGGTTCTCCGCCTCGAGCATCACTTCGGCGACCGGACGCGACACGAGATCGCCGCGCATCGACGGGATGATGCAGAACGTGCAGCGATGGTTGCAGCCTTCGGAGATCTTCAGGTATGCGTAGTGGCGCGGCGTGAGCTTGATGCCGGCGGCCGGCACGAGATCGACGAACGGGTCGTGCGGCTTCGGCAGGTGCGAATGCACGGCCTGCATCACTTCGCCCACCGCGTGCGGGCCGGTGACGGCGAGCACTTTCGGGTGGACTTCCTCGATGAGGTTCGAGCCGCTCGCGCTCGACTTCGCGCCGAGGCAGCCGGTGACGATCACCTTGCCGTTCTCGGTCAGCGCTTCGCCGATCGCATCGAGGCTTTCCTGCACGGCTTCGTCGATGAAACCGCAGGTGTTGACGACGACGAGGTCGGCGCCGTCGTAGGTGCCGGAGATTTCATAACCTTCGGCGCGCAGCTGCGTGATGATTTGTTCGGAGTCGACGAGGGCTTTCGGGCACCCGAGGGATACGAACCCTACTTTGGGGGATTGGGACATCGGGAATGTGGGGGCGTGGCGGCAAAAGCGTGAGTTTACAGCGATTTATGGGTCGGCGAGCCAAAATCCCGCAGCGGCAGCCGGCGCGCCCCATGCCGGGTGCTCGTCAGCTCCGTGCCCGTCATTGACGGTCGTGTAAGGGACGGTCTGTATCCAGCGTACCTGACGACGCGGGAAAAAAGACGGTAGTGGGGACAGAAAACCGACCCGAACCCACGAAGCGACGGCTCGGATGGTGTCATTCCCGTTATGTAGATAGCGCAATGGGTCGAAATATCGAGACGCCTTAACTGCTTCTAATTGCACTGCGTTTCGATGCCGCACGCGCGTAATTGCCCGTAATGGATCTACTGTTTTCCTGCATGTACGTTTGTTGTGCGTGAGCATTGAACAACACGCCGCAAATCCAGGATTACGGGCTTATACACGCCCGACCAGGAACGCGAACCATCAACTTACCTGAGGAAATGAAATGTACAAGGGACCTAGCGTTGACGCCGGCATTCAGGAAATCACGTTACTCTCGGTTATTAATGCAGAAAAGGTAATCGAGGAAGCACATGGAAAAGTGTCGTCCGTAAAAGATCGTCCTATCCAGGTCGGGCACAGTCACCAGTACCTGCTGTGCGACGACCCCTATCGCCCGTCCGAGAATCAAGGGGCATGGAATATCAAGTTCTATGCAAAGAAATTCGATTCCGTCAACTTTACCGGAACAACGATTCACACCAATTCACGCTACGCCGTCATTGTCTATGATCTCGTCCATCAGAGTGGCGATAACGTATTGGATTTGCGCCCGGGAATCGGGCTGACGCACCGCGGCTATACGTTGGCGCGAGCAGCAGAGCCCAATCCGGAGACGAAGGACGGACTTGATGCGATCCATGTTCCGAGGTCGTTCTCGCTCTTTGACACGCGCGTCATTGGAAACGGAACGGAAAGTTTCTGGATCCGGTTTGCCTTGTATACGCTCGCGCCCGATGGGGAAACGCAAAAGTTTCATAGCTATTACGAATGGGATCCGACGATTACCACCTTGGAGCTGTGAGCCGAAGCTTGCGCGTTGCGTGACACGTGCTCACTTCGATCGAGTGGGCACGTCTGTCGGGGACCGTCACGCTCGACACCGCTGATCAGGCGGCAACCGTTCGTCAACGCGTCGTCGCGCCACATATACGGCCGGCGGCGCGGCGGGCACGGTCAGCGATTCTGCCAAGCACGACGGCTAACGCGTCATGAATACATGGCTTCTTGGCGATCTTTGAGGTTCCCTCGGTTTTTCGCCTTCCAACGGTCCCGAGTTATGCCGCGGCGTCCTTGGTCTGCTGAGCGTTGATCCAGTCCCGAAGGAACCGCTCCGGAGAAACAAAGCCGAGCGACGAATGACGACGACTGCGGTTGTAGAACACTTCAATGTATTCAAACAGATCGGCCTTCGCGTCCTGATGCGTCCGGTAGCGCGTGGCGTGAACCCGTTCGTTCTTCAAGCTGTTGAAGAAGCTTTCCGTCGGGGCGTTGTCCCAGCAATTTCCCTTGCGGCTCATCGAGCAGCGCATACCGTAGGCGGCCAGTTTGCGTTGGAACTCGTGACTCGCATACTGGCTGCCCCGATCCGAGTGGCAGAGTGCGCCCGGCGCGGGACGGCGGCGAAACCAGGCCATCGTCAGCGCGTCCGTCACGAGATCCGCCGTCATACGCGACTTGATGGACCAACCCACCACCTCCCGGTTAAACAGGTCGAGCACCACGGCCAAGTACAGCCAGCCCTCGTCGGTCCA